>JBBSUR010000024.1:0-21612 GCA_038234255.1 Mycobacteriales bacterium
CGCAGCGAGAGGTGACTCGACGCCGGCCCACTCCCAGTGTTCTGCGCCGGCAGCACCGTCCATGCCGCGCTATTCCGCGGACGGCTCGTAGTGCCCGACCACCTGGTCCACGGGCCCGTCCAGCAGGCGCCGGAACAAGACGTCGAGCTGCCCGGCCACCGCGGCGTCGAGGTAGACCTCGCCGCAGCTCTCGCAGACCAGGACGGGGACAGCGCGTACCACGGCAAGGCTCCCGTCCCGCTCAAGCGCCTTCGAGCGGGTCGCAGCGACCATGGTGCCGTCGCACATCACGCAGCTCACGGTCTTCTCCTGTCTCCCGATGCCCGGGTGCCAGTCTGCTTGTTCCAAGGTCGTTCCGCAAGATAACGTGTTCCACGTGAAGCGGAATGTTCAGTTACGGGGAACAGCACTGTTCCGCTCCCTGCTTGTGGAGGTTGGAACGGCGCTGCCGTCTACCTGGTCGCTCACGTGGGAGACGGAGGTGACCACATCCGGTGGTCGCGCCGACGCTGTCTTCGCGATGACCGCGCCGGACGGCATCACCGGCCGCGTCGTGGTCCAAGCGAAGCAGGTGGTCGAACCTCGCGACGTGCCGGGAGTCCTGCGTCAGTTCGCGTCCTACCGGGGCACTGATGACGCGGCCTTGCTCGTGGCGGCGCCATACCTTTCCCCCCGAGTGCGCGAGCTCCTCGAGGAGGCCGGGGTGGGCTGGTTTGACTCGACTGGCAACCTTCGGCTCAAGTTTGATCGGCCGAGCGTCTTCATCGCTCGCGCCGGCGCGAGCCGCAGTCCCTTCACCGACGCGGACGATCGACGCCTCAAGTCACTCAAGGGACCGGGAGCTGCCCGCATCGTTCGTGCCCTGCTGGACGAAGAACTGCCTCTCGGGGTCCGGGCGCTTGCTGAGTTGGCGGAGGTCGGTGCTGCCACCAGCTCCCGAGCGCTGGAGCTGCTCGTGCGTGAGGACCTCGTCCAGCGAGACCCAGGCGGCCAGGTCGCCGACGTCCGCAAGCGCTCGCTTGCGCGTCGATGGAGCGCGGACTACGGCCTCGCGTCGTCCAACCTGGCCGTCCCGATGCTCGCCGCACGAGGCATCGACAAAGTCCTCAGCGGCCTCCGCACGTTCGAGGGCACCTACGCCATCACCGCCGAGGCCGCGACACGTACTTACCTGCCACGCGGTCGGGCCGCCGTGGCTCCCTTGGCGCTGTTGACGATCTACGTGCCGGACGCCGGCGTCGCCGCTGAGGCCCTGCAACTGCGACCGGCGGACCGCGGAGCGAACGTTGTCCTCGTCGAAGCGTTCGACTCCGTGGTCTACCGACGGGCGCAGCTCAAGAAGGGCCTCACCTTCGCGGCACCGAGCCAGGTAGTCGTCGATTTGCTTACCGGTCCGGGCCGGGCGCCCGAGGAGGGTGCCTCGCTCATCGAAGCCCTGGCGGCCAAGGACGAAGGGTGGGTGCGATGACGGCAAGGCAACCGCCGGAGTACGTGCTCGCCCGGTCCGTGCTGCTGGATGCGCTCCAGGCGCTCGCGCCGCACCTGGACGCCGTGGTCCTCGTTGGTGCTCAAGCCGTCTACCTGCACACGGGCGACGCTGAGTTGATCGTCGTGCCGACAACGACCGATGCCGACCTCGCGCTCTTCCCCGCCAAGCTCCTCGACCAGCCGCTGCTGGAAGATGCCCTGCGAGGCGCCGGCTTCGAGCTCGCCCCGGACCCGGGCGCCTGGCGCGGGCGCTTTGGCGTCGCCCCGGGCTCCAAGTATTTGCGATCGACCGCGTCGCTCACCACCAGCAGATGCGTACCGAGCCGCGACACGTCCTCAGTCGGTGAGGTTGGCAAACGGGCGCTGGCCGTAGTGCCTGACGAACTCGGCGATGTAGGCCTGCTCGACGAGGCGGGGATCTTCGAGCGACGTCTCGCGCCAGGCGACGAGCAGCGCCGGCGAGTCGCTCATCTGCCAAATGTACCGCCCACCCCAGTGCGCGATGGGCTCGCCGGCGCCGAAGCGGCGGTACCACGAGCGTCCGTCACCCACGCCGACTGGAGCACTGCCACTGGCACGGTCGGGTTCCTTGCCCTTGAAATGGCCGCCGGAGCTGCGTTCCAACAAGCGCGGCGGCTCGTCACTGTCCCGGTAGACGACGTACACGCCCGCGCCCACGGGCACTCCTGCTGTCGGCAGCGCGGCAAAGGGGGTGAAGCCCAGGAAACCCTCTGTCTCGAGCCCGCTCCGCTCCCACCGCATGTCCGCAGACTATGTGTTCAGGTTCATCAGATTGGCGACATCAGCGGCACACTGGCCGCTTCGGGAGCCACTTCGCCACCTCGCGCCGAGTGATCACGATGACCGCGCCGTCTGGAGGCTGCGCCTTGACGGTGAAGCCCTTACGCGCTCCCATGACCGCGATGACGCCTGTCGTGGTCACCGGCACACCTCCGAGCGCGGCAGTCAGGAACTTCGACGTGCGATGAGCCTGAGCGGCTGTTTCGCACGTACGGCACCCGCTGGCCATCGACCATGAACGTGTTGTCACCGACCCAAACGGCAGAGTTCGGATGGTGCCTTGTGTTGATCGTGAGCAGGCCGCCGGCGCCGATGACAACGTGGTCGATGTCCGAGCCGTTCTCGCCGGCCTGGATGGCGTGCAGAACCTTCCACCGGTCGCCCAACTTTTGTAGCCGCGCGGCGACAGCCTCCTCGCCGTCTGCGGTCGCACCGCGAAGGACCATCCACCCGCGGCCCGATCGCGACAAGGGGAGAACTCCCCACATCTGCAGCGGACAGCTCCTGGCGCACTCGCGGGCGGTCCCGGTCACAACGCCGAGTGAGCTTCTGCACCGAGTGGGTAGGGGAGCCTCAACGCGACGGAGAGGAGGTACTCATGATCCCCGGTGGCATCGTCGGCCTGATCCTCATCATCGTCTTGCTCATCATCATCTTCTGAGCGATCTCGACAGAGCCCCCGGCGCGCACGAGGCCGGGGGCTGTGTCGCGTCGCCGTGGTTCGTCCCCCGTTCACCGGGATCGCGCATGCTGTGGTCATGATCGACACCACCCTGGACCGTCGGAGTTTCCTGCGCTACGGCGCCATCGTGACGGGAGCCGCGCCGCGAGCACCGCGCTCGGCCGAGCGGTTCTTGTCATGGCGAGGGTGTCTGCGCGCCCGGAGGCGCGTTCCCCCAGCGCGGCGGACAGCGAAGATCATCAGAGAAAGGTTACGGGAACGGGCAAGACGCGGCCGCGAGCGGGCAAGACGGTCCATCTGCTAACCGGGCAGTCGGGCAAGACTCTGGGCAAGAGTCGACGCGGACCCTGGCGCCGTGTCCTCCAGCAACGACCACCTCACTGCGTCAGTCCGTGCTGCCGCGGGACAGCAGCCGACGTGCCAGCCGCATCCTCTCTGTGACGTGCCGCGTGACGACCCGCCAGACCCTGGCGTGCGCAGTCAGCCGGAGCAGGCGTTCGGCGCATCCAACCTCGGGCGATGGCGTGGAGCGGCTCGGGAGGAGGTTGCGTCGGTTCCGCGGCTTCGGCCACCTGCTTGAGAGCGAGCAGGCGGCCACGATGACCTGGGAGCGGGTCTCCCACGTTCGGCCGGCGGTCTGGTTGCGGCCGGTGAACCAGCGGATCAGGATGGTGTGGGAGATCGCGAACTCGTTCGGCTGCGTCACCTCTTGAGCCGTCGACTGCCGCCGTGCCAGTCCTCCTGCACACCCACCTGGCCGGCTGCGACGCCGAATGCCGGCAGCTGCGGCTGCTCGCGCAGGCTGCGCTTGAGCTCAGCGAAGCCCGGGAAGCCGGCGAGTCCGACCACGTGGTCCCACAGCCGGACGGCGTCCTGCGGGCTAGGCAGCCGGCTGATGACCGGGCCGAAGAACGCGATCCCCGTGGGGGGCTGCACGTGGATGATCGGCGTGCCGACGTCCTTGCCTGTCAGAGCGAGGGCCCCGTCGGTCTCCGCCCGCAGCCCGTCGTCAAAGCTCGAATCGTCCAGGGCGTCAGCGAGTCCGGCGTCCAGGCCGATCCCGGCGAGCAGTTTCCCGACAGCGTCGCGGTCGGCGCGGCCAGCTCCTGCCGACCAGCCACCGCCCGCGCTCGGGGACTCGAAGATGTGCGCGCCCATCGCTGCGTACAGAGGTCCGATCGGGTCCGGGCCGTGGACCGCCCGCACCTTCGCCGCGACCCGCAGCAGCTTCAGGCCGGCCGTGTGCCCCGCCTCGTACTCGGGCGGGAACTGGGAGTCGTAGTCGACCGTCGCGTTCACCAGCCGCAGCGAGATGAACCGCCAGTCCACCGAGTAGGCGCGCTGCTCCATGACCAGCCGGACCCACTTGCTGCTCATCCACGCGAACGGGCACACCGGGTCGAAGTAGAAACTCAGATCGTATTCGCCCATACCGAACCCTAAGTGGTCTGCGCCGAAAGTCCTTGGGGGGTTGTGCGGCATCTCTGCTCTGCCCCTGGCACGGCTCCTACCGCCAGCTACGTCCGTGAGTCCGATCGCCGCGTGAGACGAGCCAGCGAGCCAGCTCGATGGCCGCCGCGAGGGACAGCGCCACGCCGAAGGACAACGCGAACGACAGCAGCGTGGAGTCCTCGAAGGCGCTGCCGCCCAGGTAGCCGATGCCGGCCGCCAGGCTCGCCCACGTGACCGCGCCCACCGTGTCCAGCACGACGAAGCGCCGCAGCGGGAAGCGTGTGATGCCCGACGCCAGCGCGGTCGCCGACCGCAGCCCTGGCACGTAGCGCCCGGCCACGACGAGGGTGCTGCCGTGCCGGTCGAGCAGCCGTTCCGCCCGGTCCAGCGTGCGCTGTCCGCGGTCGCCCCGCGCCAGAGGGGTCCACATGCCGTCGTTGCCGCCCGTGCCGTCGCGCGGACCACCGGTACGACGACGAGCGGAGGAGCGATGGGCGAGAAGGTCTTCGGGTCCCTGGGGACGGCATCAATGGTCTGCTCGCGGCCTGGGAGCGGGCGGGCAACGAGCCGACCTTTGTGCAGCACGCACGCGGGCTGCCTGGCCGTCTGCCCGGCAGGGTCGCTGTTCCGGACTGAGTTCGGCACCGTCGTGGTGCAGGACGACTACATGCGGGCCGGCAAGGCGCTCACCAGCTTCGGCGGGGTGCTGGCCGGTCGTGGTGCACGAGGTTCGGTGTCTTCCACGCCGGGCAGCAGTCAGCCAGGGACCCGCCCTAGTGGTCCCGCAGCGGCAGCGGCTCGACGAGGGACGCCGTGCCAGAGGGGTGGCGCCCGACCCGGCGTAGTGGACGGGCGCGTCGCCGCACCGACGAGCGGGCGAGGGGACGAGGGGGAACGTGTCAGAGAGCCGGGGGACCGTGCTCGTCGCGCTGTCCGCGAACCTCGCGATCGCGGTCGCGAAGGGCGTTGCGGGCGTCCTGAGTGGGTCCTCGGTGATGCTCGCCGAGGCAGCGCACTCCACGGCCGACACGGTCAACCAGCTGTTCCTGCTGGCCGCCCTGCGACGCGGCGGCAAGGCCTCGGACCCGACCCATCCGTTCGGATACGGCAAGGAACGCTTCTTCTGGTCGCTGCTCGCGGCGGTCGGCATCTTCGTCGGGGGCGGCGTCTTCTCCTTCTACGAGGGCGTGTCCGGGCTCGGGTCGCCTGAGGAGGAGCCGTCGTACGGGCTCAGCTACGTGGTGCTCGGCGTCGCGTTCCTGCTGGAGGGCACCTCGTTGGTCAAGGCCCTCCTGCAGGTCCGACAGGATGCGCGGCGGGAGGGACGCGGGCTGTGGCAGCAGGTCCGGCTGACCACCGACCCGACGGTCAAGACGGTCGTGTCGGAGGACAGCGCGGCGGTGGCTGGCTTGCTGCTCGCCGGTGGCGGCCTGGCGCTGCACCAGCTCACCGGGTCGGCGCTGTGGGACTCGAGCGCGGCCATCGCCATCGGCGTCGTGCTGATCGTGGTGGCGTTCCTGCTGGGCCGCGACGCCAAGGAGCTGCTCATCGGCGAGGCCGCCGATCCTCGCACCCGGGTGGCTCTCTACGACGACCTGATGCAGCGGCCGGAGGTGGAGCGCGTGGTTGACCTGATGACGATGCTCCTCGGCCCGGAGCGCCTGCTCGTCGCGATCCGCGCCGACCTGTCGGAGGAGCTCAGCTCGTCGGCGGTGGAGGACTTCTCGACGCGTCTGGAGCGCGAGCTGCGCGAGCGCCACGAGCGCGTCTCGCTCGTGCTCCTCGACGCTACGACCGCGACCGGCGAGGACGCCGGGCGTGCCGAGCGGCTGGACCGGGAGACCGCCCGGCTACGAGAGAAGATCGGAGCGGGTCGCGCATGACCCTGCGCATCGAGGACTACGCCGTCATCGGCGACCTGCAGACCGCGGCGCTGGTGGGCCGCGACGGGCCGGTGGACTGGGACCGCCCGAGCCCGTCGACGCCGAGGCAGTCCGGCGCTCGCTGGGTCGTGCTCGAGGCGCTCACCTACCTTCCGACGGGCCCCTTGGTGCCGTACTCGGTGTAGGGGCCGTTGCGGCACATGTCGCACGCGCCCAGCACCAGCCGCTCGCGCCCGGACGGCGCCTCGCCGTTGCCTGTCCGGGCAGACGGTGAGAGCGCGCATGGTCAGCGCCTACCCCGCGATCGCGCCGCGGATCCCCGGGGTGAGCGACCGGTCGGCGCGGGTAGCGATCGGGTGTGACGCTCCTCCAGCTCCTGGCGCTGCTCGTGCTCGGCATCGCCGTGCTCACGCCCGTCTGTGCGGCTGGGGCTGCCGCAGCCGGTCATCGTGACGCTGTTCGGCGTCGCCGTCGCGCTGGTGCCGGTCGTGCCGGACCTGGCGTTCCCGCCCGACCTGATCCTGCCGGTTGTGCTGCCGCCGCTGCTGTTCGCGGCCACCCTGCGCACCAGTCCCCGGGAGTTCCGCCAGAACGCCCCGGCGGTGCTGATCCTCGCCGTCGGCCTCACCGTCGCCACCGCAGCGCTGGTGGCCGTCGTCGCACACGCCGTGGCGCTGCCGTGGACCGCAGCGTGGCTGCTCGGCGCGGTCGTTTCCCCGCCCGACCCGGTCGCCGCGACGACCATCGCGCGGCGGCTGCGGCTGCCCGGGCACCTGGTCACGATCCTCAAGGGCGAGGGGCTGTTCAACGACGCCACCGCCCTCGTCCTGTTCCAGGTGGCCGTCGCGGCAGCGGTCGCCGGCGGCTTCTCGCCGCTTCAGGCGACCGGCCTGCTGGTCGGCTCGACCGCCGGCGGGCTCGCGCTGGGCCTCGTGGTCGGCGTCCTGACCCGGCGGGTGCTGTCCCTGGTCGAGGACGCCTCGACCGAGACGACCGTCAGCCTGGTCGCGCCCTACGCCGCCTACCTGCTCGCTGAGCGCCTCGGCGTGTCGGGCGTGCTCGCGGTGCTGGCGCTCGGGCTCTACCTGCGCACGGGCCGCGGGCACCGCGCGCTGACCTCCCGCGGCTGGCTCGATGGGCGCGCGGTCTGGCGCTACGCCGACTTCGCCCTCACCAGCATGGCGTTCGCCCTGCTGGGCGTCGCGCTCACGCAGGTCATCGGGCGGGTCGACGACCCAGTCCGCAACCTGCCTCTGCTGTGCGCCGTCCTCGCCGCGGTCGTGCTGGGCCGCATCGCGTGGGTCTTCGCGACGACCGCGCTCGCCCGGCGCTGGCGCGACCCGTCGCTGCCGGCGCGCTGGCGCGAGGCGGCGGTCGTGTCGTGGTCGGGCATGCGCGGCGTCGTCACCCTCGCGACGGCGCTCGCCGTGCCGATGGCCGACGAGGCGGGCGATCCGCTGCGCTTCCGCGACCCGGTCGTGCTGGTGGCGCTGTCGATCGTGCTGGTGACCCTGGTGGTGCAGGGGCTGACGCTGTCACCGCTGGTGAGGGCGCTGGGGGAGCAGCTCCGCCCGGACGCCGAGGACCCAGAGGCGCTGGACCTTGTCGCGTCGCGCTACGACGCGCTCCTCGAGCGCAGCGCGTCCTACGCCCAGGCCGACCACCGGGGGCAGCGGCAGGCGCTGCGCAACGCGCTCGCGCAGGCGCTCGACGCCGAGCGCACCGCGGTCCTCGACGCGCGACGGCGGGGGGACGTCAGCGCGGAGACCGCCGACGCCGCCCTGGCCGACATCGAGGCGCGCGCGCCCGGCTGACCCCCGACCGCGTCGCCGTCGGGCGAGGCGGCTACCGCCCGGCGGTCACGACGAGCAGCCTCGTGCTGATCGTCGCGACGCTGAGCCACCTCACCCTGACCCCTGTCCTGGATCTTCGGCTACTCGCACGAGGGCGGCAGCTACGTCGCCAACGAGGGCTTCGGCAACGGACCGCGCTACATGGACTGGACGGTGTCTGTCCCGCTCCTGACGGTCGAGCTCGTCGCCATCAGCGCGCTGGCCGGCGAGCGCGTCCGCAACGGCCGCCTGGTGCTCGTCACCTCCGCGGTCCTGATGGTCGTCACGGGGTTCCTCGGCAAGACGTCTTCGGCAACCGGGGTGAGGACGACGGCCAGCTCCTGCTGTGTGGCGCCATCTCGGCCGTCCCGTTCGTCGTCGCCTATCTCCGCCTTCCGCTTCTGCCGCGGACAGGGTGATCACCGATGTCGCGCAAGCCGAACTTCGAACGGGAAGCCGCCCTCATCCCGCCGAGTGAACGCGGCGGGGCGCCGGGCGACTGGGATCACCTCGGCAACGGTGAAGCTGTGCCGGTGCCTGCCGGATCGGGCAGCGAGCTCGCCGACAGCGCGATCAGCGGCCGCCGGGCTCAGCACGACCGTGTTCGCGGCGAACTCCGCCGGGCGCAGGACGTCGACCTCGTCCGCGAGCACGTGCTCGTCGTCGGGGTCCGGCCGGTCATACGTCCGGACAAGCGGCTCCCACCCGGTCACCTCGGCGCCGTCGAAGGCCGACCGCATCGCCGCGACCAGGCGGGCAGCCGACTGCGTGGCGTCGCTGTGGTCCAGCCCGTGCCGGGCGAGCAGCTTGCGGGCCTGCTCGTACTCCAGCTCGGCGAGAATCTGCGCCGACCACACCGGCCGGTAGCTGCCCTCAGCGGCCAGCGACAGCAGGAAGTCGCGCTGCAGGCTGGGCCCGGCGACCCGCACGGCCCGGACGAGGTCCGGATCCTGCGGATGCACGGCGAGGGTGCGTCGCTGCACACGATCGCGGCGGCGCTGAACGGGGATGCGACGCCTGGCCGAGGCGGAGGCGGGTGACAGCGTCTGCCTGATCGTCCCGCGTGCGCGACCGCCGTCGGCTTCTCGATCGGCGTCCCCGCGTCACCGCCGAGGGGGGCCGGGCTGCGCTGCAGTCGGCGGACGAGGCCGGTCTGGCCTTCGACGGAGAGCCGCCATCGACAGAGTCGTTCTCGGTTGTCCGGCTGTGGTCACCGACGGGGATGCCGGTCTCATCTCTGTTGAGGCCACCTGCAGTCTTGGTCGCGGCAGGCGCTGCGGAAAGGCGTTCGTCGGTCGGCTTCAGATCACGGTTCGTCCGGTCGAAGCAAGAAGGGCCCCTGCACCTTCTCGACCTAAGGAACCTTCGTGACGTCTCTGCTGTCGCTCGTGGCCGCCAAGGCCAAGCTCGCCGCCGTCGTGGCGGGCACCGCTCTCGTCAGCGCCGCCGCCGTCGGCGGTGGCGGAGCGCTGGTCTTCTCCAATGTCAGCGATGAGGCGACCAATGTCGGCCAGGTGGTGTCGGACGTGCCGGTCGTCGATCCGGTCGGGAACCCGGTCGTGGATCCGGTCCTCGACCCCGTTGCGGATCCGGTCCTCGACCCCGTTGTGGATCCGGCCGTGGATCCGGCCGTGGACCCAGTCGCGGATGACCCGGCGGATGACCCGGCGGACGAGGCGGCGGACGAGGCGGCGGACGAGGCGGCGGACGAGGCGACGGACGAGGCGACGGACGAGCCGGCGGACGAGCCGGCGGACGAGCCGGCCGTCGAGGCGACCGTCAAGCAGCCCAACCCGAATGCGGTTGCCAACCACAGCGACGGCAAGGGTCGCGACGACGAGCGGGCGGCCGTACGCGGTGGCGGCTCGCGCGACCCGCACGCCACCGAGAACAAGGGGCAGCGCAAGAAGTAGGCCGCCCACTCCTTCGCACGATCCGTGGCAGGGCAGACTCGACCGCATCCGCCCCGGGATCTGGCGAACGGAGACACGTGTCGGGCTCAGCCGCCACCGATCGGCTTCAGCGTGCGGCACGGTGGATGCCCGATCTGGGCAGTCTGCGCCTGATCGGCGGTGGACCGAGCCTGGCCCTGCTGCAGCCCGACGCTTCGGTGCTGTGGTGGTGCGCCCCCGACATCGACGACGCCCCGCTGTGCTGGCAGTTGCTCGACCCAGATGGGGGAGTCGCCTACTTTCCCGGTCACCAGATGTACGAGGCGAGTACGGCGCCGGCGGGCCGGAGCGCCCGCACCCTGCTCCGCAAGGACGCGACGATCCTCGAGGTCGTCGACACCGTCGTGCCCCTCGGCGGCGGCGTCGCGCTGGTCCGACTGCTGCGCCTCGCCGCGCCGGGGGAGGCCGCCCAGGTGCAGCATGCGTTGCGGCTGGGTGGACTCGACTCCGCTGCGGCCGACTTCCGGCTCGACGGCTCGGTGGCCACGGCGTCGCAGACCTCGCGCGGCCGAACGGTCCCGGTGCAGGTGCACGCCGACGCGCACCGGCTGGAAGGAGGGGAGGTGCACAGCTCGGTCACGGTGCGGGCGGGGGCCTGGAGTCCGCTGGTCATCGCCGTGGACTGCTCAGCCGATCTCGAGCTGGAGGGCGCGGCGCTGGCGGCGATCGTCGAGTCGTGCGATGCCGAGGAGCGGGCGGTGCTCGACGCCGCCCGCCTGCCGCGACCCCACCCTGAGCGGGCCCGCGACGCGCTCGCCGTACTGCGCGCCTGCACCTACGAGCCGACGGGGGCCGTCGTCGCGGCCGCGACGACGAGCCTGCCGGAGGCGGTCGGCAACGACCGGCAATTCGACTACCGGTTCAGCTGGTTGCGGGACGCCTCGCTGTCGACGGCGGTCGCCGCGCTGCTCGGGCGGCCCGACGACGCGCGGCGCTACCTCGGCTTCGTCCACCACGGGTGGGGCGAGGGAAGTTTGCTCGACCGTCCGGTGCTCGACGTCCGCGGACGGCCGGTGCCGGCAGAGCGGGAGGTCGCCGGCGCATCCGGCTGGGGGGCGTCGGTGCCCATCCGGGTCGGCAACGGGGCGAGTGGTCAGCGGCAGTACGACTCGCCCGGCCTGCTCATGGAGGCGGTGTCGGTCTACCTGCAGGTCGGGGGCCGGCTCGACGATGCCACCTGGCGGCTGGTCAAGCGCGTCGCGGACGAGACCGCCACCCAGCCGGACCGCGCGCTCGACAGCAACGGCATCTGGGAACTGCGGGAGCGGGCGCCGCTGGTCGACGGCGACATCGGCCGCTGGCTGGTCCTGGACCGGGCACTGTGGATCGCCCGCGGCTGGCGTCCGTGGACCTCGCGTCGGTCCTGGAAAGCCGCCCGCGCCGTAGTCGCCCGCCGGGTGCTGGACGCGATCGGGCCCGACGGCTTGCTGCCGCAGAGCTACGGACAGAGCCCGCCCCAGGTCGACGCGTCCTCGCTGATGGTGGTGGCCTTCGGTCTGCTCGCCCGGGACGACCCGCGCGCGGCGCGGCTGGTGGACGGCGTGCTCCAGCGGCTCGGCTCCGGGCCGTTCCTGTACCGCTACCCGCCGGAGGGCGCCGACGGGTTCGTCGGTCGCGAAGGGGCGTTCCTGCCGATGTCGTTCCTTGCGGTCACCGCGCTGGCGACGCTGGGTCGGGTGGAACAGGCCGAGCACCGGCTGAACGCGCTGTGCGGGACCCTGCCGCGCCTGCTGTCGGAGGAGGTCGACCCGCAGTCGGGACGGCTGCTCGGCAACACCCCGCTGGTGTGGAGCCACGCCGAACTTGCCCGCGCGTTGTACGTGCTCGATGCTGCACAAAGACGCCAGCGGTGGGGTAGGGCAGGCCTGAGTGTGTGGCGCCTGTGGCGCTACCTGCTCCTGCGGTCCGCCCAGGACCGGTCCACAGACCCGTGACCCGAGGAGAACCGATGCCCATCCGAGACCATCCCGCCGGGCCCCCGGCCGCCACTATCCGCCCCGGAGAGGGCGGGATCGGCCGCGGCTCCAGCCCGGCGGCAGAGGCGGTCTCCGACGCGCTGCGGCGCGGCGAGGGATCGTTCCTCGAGCAGCGCCGGCGGATGGCGATGCTGCAGACCGCGGCCGCCGCGGCCCTGTCGGTGGTGGGCCTCTACCAGTTCGGCGTGCTGCGCACGGTCCCCGAGCCTGGGCTGCCTGGTCTGGACGCCGACCGCGTCGATGCCTCGGGGGAGGCGTACTCCCTTTTCCACACGCCGGACAGCAGCCTGGGGATCGTCAGCGCCGGGGTCTCCCTGGTCCTCGCCGGCATGGGCAGCGCCGAACGCCACCGGGACAAGCCCTGGATCCCGTTGGCGCTGCTGGGCAAGAGCGTGCTCGACGCGGCCGGCGGGCTGTACCTCACCGCCGAGCAGCTCACCAAGCACAAGCGGGTCTGCTCGTGGTGCACGGTCTCGGCGGCGCTGCTGGTGGCGACGGTGCCGACCGCCGTACCCGAGGCGAAGGCCGCCTGGAGGTCCTGGCGCGCCCGGTCATGAACCCGCCCAGCGCGCCAGCGGCACCGGCGCTGACCGAGGCAGTGCTGGCGGACGACGCTGGCGGGGCCGAGGTCGTCGTCGGCAGGCGTTCGCTACCGCAGGAGATCCAGCGGCTGGTGCGGATGTCGGCGAAGGGGTACGCGCTGTCCCTGCCTATCGAGCGGGCCGCCTTCGGTATGACCGTGGGCTTCTCGGCGACGCTCATCGGTGCCCGCGGCATCACCTACGTCCAGGAACGACGTCGCTCTCGGCCGGCCCTGCGCGGTTTCGTCCGGACGCTGCCTCGGTGGCCGGGCAGCAACGACATGCGCGTGCACCACTTCCTTCCGGGGATGATCATCAGTGGGTCCTGTGGCGCGGTATCCCTGCTGACGAGCAGCACCGGGCTCGAACGGTGGCTCAGTGTTCCGTTCGGCGCCGGAGTCGCTCTGGCCGTCGACGAGATGGGCCTGCTCACCGGACGGAACAACCCCTACTGGGGGGCAGAGCGGACGGTCCTGCGCGCTGCGGCTCTATCCACCGTGGCCTCTGCGGCACTGGCCGCGGTGTTCCTGCGTCGGGGTGCGGCGAGCGGGAAGCGACTGCCGATCGCATCCGAGGGCGACGAGGCGCGGGCTACGGCTCGACGAGTTCGGTCTGTGCGGTGAGCCACTCGACGATCACCGTGGTGGCGTCGTCCTGCAGCACGCCGTCCTGGTGGTCCAGAATCGAGTGGTTGAGTCGTCGCAGGGTCTCGGCGACCGGCCGGCCCGCGGCGTCCTGCCGGATCACGAACTCGATGAGCCGCTCGGTCCCGAAGAAGTCGCCAGTGGCGTCCCGGGCCTCGACGACGCCGTCGGTGTAGAGGACCAGTCGGTCGCCCGGCTGCAGTCGTTCCTCCCCGATGCGGGGGTGCTCGGGGAGCAGACCGAGCCCCACGGGCGCACAGATGAGGCTGTCCAGCGTCTTGACGACCCGGCCTCCCCGAAGCAGCATCGCCGGCGGGTGGCCGCAGGTGATCCAGCGCCACCAGCCGCGTGCCACGTCGAGCTCACCGACGATGCCCGTGACGAACTTGTCGCCCCCGAACTGCGCGGCGATCTCCGCCTCCATCGAGCGGACCGTGGCGCCCAGGCCGGCACCCGTGCGGCGGGCGTTGCGCATCGCCCCGACCGCCACCGCGGACAGCAGGGTGGCTTCCATCCCGTGCCCCATCCCGTCCAGGACGGCGACGTGCAGCGTGCCACCGTTCAAGGCGTAGTCGAAGGAGTCGCCGGCAATCTCCTCGGCCGGGGCCACGACCCCGGCGATCGCCACCCGGGGTGAGATGAACGTCAGCGGAGGCAGTAGCCGCCACAGCAGCTCCGCCGAGAGCGACATGCCCTTGCGCCGCCGGGCCCGCTCGACCGAGTCGCCGTACGACGATCGGGTGAGCACCAGCTCGGCCAGGAGCGAGGCCACGTCCTGGCACTCGCTCGGCAGCGGGTCGCCGAGGTGGTTGTTGACCGGGAACTCCAGCCGCAGGACGCCCAGCCGCTCCGTACCGTCCAGGATCGGGGTCCACAGGGTCGGTCGGTCGCCGGCGGCGCTCACCTGCTGCCGTAGGTCGGCGTACGCCCGTCCCGCCAGCGTGCCCTCGATCGGCATCGGCTCCTCGACGACGGAGCGGGGCGCAATGAGCGGCATGAGCATCACCTGGTCGTAGTCCGCGAGATAGACCGTCGCGCTCACGGCGCCGAGCGCCTGTCCCGCCGCGGTGGCGAGGGCTGGCAGGTCGTCCGGCCCGGCCAGGTGGGCGGAGCGCAGCAGGATGCGCAACGCGAGCAACGCCCGATCGGCTGACGTCGTCCCCACCCCGATCCCTGCACATGTCTCGGGGCGGAGTCGCCGACCGCCAAGGCTACGACGCTACGCCACCGAGGGCCCGCGTGGCAGCGCAGTGCCCGGCCCGTCCAGCGCCGCGGCCAGCAGCTGCTCCACCGGTATCCCGCGGATCGAGGCGTCGAGCACCTGCACGGTGTGCGCGACCGGGATCCGGGTGCCCATGCGCGCCAACGTCGCCCCGACCTGCATCCAACAGCCCGGGTTCGCCGTCACCATCAGCTCGGCTCCGGTCGCCAGCACCGCGCGCGCCTTGCGCTCGCCCAACTCACGTGCCGGCGTGGGCTGCAACAGGTTGTAGACACCGGCGCTGCCGCAGCAGATCTCGGCCTCGGTCAGCTCGCGCAGCGCGACCCCCGGAATGGCGCGCAGCAGTCTGCGCGGCTGGTCGCGTACGCCCTGTGCGTGGGCCAGGTGGCAGGCGTCCTGATAGGCCACGCTCATCGCCAGGGGATGCCGCACGGCGACCGGACCGAGCTCGTCGAGCAGTTCGGTGACGTCGCGGACCTTCCCGGCCAGCGCCTGCGCGCGGGCCGCCCACGCCGGCTCGTCGCGCAGCTGGTGGCCGTACTCCTTGAGGTTCGAGCCGCACCCGGCGGCATTGACGACGATCGTGTCGACGCCGGAGCGCTCGAAGAGTTCGATGATCTGCTTGGCGAAGCCGAGCGCTTCGGTCTCCCGGCCGCCGTGCGCCGACAGCGCGCCGCAGCAGCCCTGCCGCTGCGGCACGATGACCTCGCAGCCCTCGGCGGCCAGCACCCGCACCGTCGCGGCGTTGACGTCCGGGAAGAAGACGCCCTGCACGCAGCCGGTCAGCAGCCCCACGGTGCGGCGCCGGGTCCCGACCGCAGGAGTACGAGCGGGGATCCGCTCCACCTTGCCGAGCTTGGGCGCGAGCGACTCCATCGCCTGCAGCGGCGCGGGCAGCCGGGCCGCCAAGCCATGGCGCACCAGCAGCGGGCCCAGGCCGCTTGCCTGGTAGGCGCGGAGCGGTCCGCGCAAGGCCCGAAGCCTGTGGGGATAGGGAAACAGCCGGTAGATCGCACCGCGGTAAAGGCGCTCGGACCGGGGCCGCTTGAAGCGGCGGTCGACCTGCGCCCGGGTCGCCTCGATCAGCTTGTCGTACTGCACTCCGGACGGGCACGCCGTCACGCAGGCCATGCAGCCCAGGCACTGGTCGACGTGCCCGACCATGGTCGCGTCGAGCGGCTCGCCCTCCAGACCCTGCTTCATCAGGTGAATGCGGCCCCGCGGGCTGTCCATCTCCTCGCCCCACAGGACGTACGTCGGGCAGGACGGCAGGCAGAAGCCGCAGTGCACGCAGTCGCCGATCAAGGCGGCGTCCGGTGGGTGCCGGTCGTCGAACGCCGGCGGCGGCGGCGGCAGGCCCATGCCCGGCAGGCCCAAGGGGATCGGGCCGCTCGGCGCCGACATCCCCTCCGCCGACATCCCCTCTGCCGACATCCCCTCCGCCGACATCACAGCCCCCCGACGAAGCGGCCCGGCGACATCCGGCGGTCGGGGTCGAAGCGGTCCTTGACCCGGCCCATGAGTTCCAGCGCATCCCCGACCGGTCCCCAATGGTCCAACCGGTCGCGGACCGCGTCCGGCGCGCGCAGCACGACCGCGCTGCCGTCATATGGTGCGAGCGTGCTGCGCAGGCCGGGCAGCGCGGCAACAGCCACCTCGGCCGCGACGGCGGCGTACGCCACGCCGGTCGCGGCGGACGCGGCCACCGCTGCGCCGGCGGGCAATGACGCGAGCACATCCGGCAGCGCGGTCGGGACGTACGCCAGTCGCAGCAGGACGTCGCCCGCACTGCCCGGCCGTTGCCCGAAGGCGGGCGGGAGGTCGCTGGACTGCGTACCACCGCCGAGCAGAGTCACCGTCGACGTCGCCTGCGCGGCGACCGACGCCTCAATCGACTCGAACACCACCACCAGCTGGCCGGCGCCGCCGGCGATCGCGAACAGCTCCACCGCAGACGGCGTCAAGGTCGAGCGGCACAGGCGTACCGCCAGTGGGCCGGCGGCGGCGGCGTCGGGCAGGTCCAGGACCACGACCCGCCGGGCCGGTGGCACCGGATGCAGCCGCCAGGTGCTCGACACCACGACGCCGAGGCTGCCGTGCGCGCCGGTGTAGAGCTTGCCGAGGTCGTAGCCGGCGACGTTCTTGACGACCTTGCCGCCGGAGGAGGCGACCGTCCCGTCGGCCAGGACGACAGTCGTGCCGATGAGCAGGTCGCGCGCCGTGCCGTAGCGCAACCGGCGCGGTCCGCAGGCGTTGGCGCTGACGACGCCGCCGAGGGTGGCGCCCCGCTCCGGCGGGTCGAGCCCCAGCCACTGACCGGCGCCGGCGAGGTGGGCCTGCAGGTCGGCCAGCGGTACGCCGGCCTGCGCGACGACGACGAGGTCCCCGGCCACATGCTCGACGACCCGGTCGAGGCCGGTGGTGTCGAGCAGCAGGTCGCACGACGTCGGCGGCGCCGCCCAGGTGGTCTTCGTGCCGCCGCCGACCGGGACGACGGTGAGCCCGTCGGCGGCCGCGGCGCGCAGCACGTCGGCCACCTCGGCGATCGAACTCGGGCGGACGACCTGCCCCGGGATCATCCCGCTGACGGCGTCGGCAGGTCCGCCCGGTCGACGGTGCAGGGTCGCGGTGCTCATCGCCCGTTCCCGGCGGTCATCAGAAGACCTCCGCCAGTCCGGCTTGCGACAGCGGGTGCTCCCCGCGGCGTGGTCCGGGACGCTCGCCGCACAGTCGCGGCGTGGGAAAGACCTTGCCGGGGTTGGCGATCCCGGCCGGGTCGAAGGCGCACCGCACCAGTTGCATCGTGTCGAGGTCCTCGGCGGTGAACTGCGCCGCCATCTTGTCGCGCTTCTCGTGGCCGACCCCGTGCTCGCCGGTGATCGAGCCGCCAGAGGTGATGCACAGGTCCAGGATCGCACCGGCGAGCGCCGACGCGTCGTCTGCCTGGCCGGGGACGGCATCGTCGAACAGGACCAGCGGATGCAGGTTGCCGTCGCCGGCGTGGAAGACGTTGGCGACCCGCAAGCCGACGGCACCGGCCAGGCGGGTGATCTCGCTCAGCACCTCGGGGAGCTTGGTGCGCGGGATGACCCCGTCCTGCACGTAGTAGTCCGGGCTGATCCGGCCGACCGCCGCGAAAGCGGACTTGCGGCCCTTCCACATCAACGCCCTCTCGGCCGCGTCGGCAGCGATGCGCGTCTCGAAAGCGCCTCGCCGCAAGGCGATCTGCTCCACCTGGAGGAACTGAGCTTCGACCTCGACCTCTGGTCCGTCGAGCTCGATCACCAGCACGGCGACGGCCCCGGCCGGATAGCCGCACCGCACCGCCGCTTCGGCCGCCTCGATGGCGAGGGCATCCATCATCTCGATGGCGGCGGGCAGGATGCCGGCGGCGATGATGTCGCTGACCGTGCCCGCGGCGTCTTCGACGCTGGCGAAGCCGACGAGCATGGTCTGCACCGACTCCGGCACCCGGATCAGCCGCAGGGTCACCTTGGTCGCGATGCCCAGGGTTCCCTCGCTGCCGACGAAGGCGCCGAGCAGGTCGTAGCCGGGGTGCTCCGGCGCCGGGCCGCCGAGGTGTACGACGCTGCCGTCCGGGAGCACCACTTCGGCGCCCAGCACGTGGTTGACGGTGAAGCCGTACTTCAGGCAGTGCGCGCCGCCGGCGTTCTCGGCGACGTTGCCGCCGATCGAGCAGACCAGCTGCGAGGACGGGTCCGGGGCATAGGCGAGGTCGTACGGCGCGGCGTCCCGGGTCACCCACAGGTTGATGACGCCCGGCTCGACGACGACCCGGGCGTTGTCGGCGTCGACCGGCCCGAGGCCGCGCAGCCGGGAGAGCACGATCAGCACCCCCTCGGCGTGTGGCAGCGCTCCGCCGGACAGCCCGGTTCCCGACCCGCGCGCCACGAAGGGCACTCCCGCGTCGGCGCAGATCCGTACCGCGTCGACGACGTGCTGCCGACTCTCGGCCAGCACGACGACCGCTGGGACGACGCGGAAGTGGGACAGCCCGTCGCACTCGTACGTCCGCAGCTGCGCCCGGTCGGTGAGCACCCGCTCAGGCCCGATAGCCTTCTGTAGCGCAGGGATCAGCAGTGCGGTCACGAGCTGAGCCGTTCGTACGCGGGCGGTGGCGAGGACCGCTACGTCGTCGACCTGCGGCGCTGCGCTCATGGACTTGCTCCTCTTCTTCTTCGTCGGTGAGGTCATCCAAGTACACCCGCCTGGGCGGTGCGGCTCCCGAAGTAGGTATTCACCGTGGCTGGCTCGGAGATCGGCACAGGTCGGTACGCTGCTCGGGTGTCTCAACCCCCCGACGTCGAAGTACGGCTCGCCGCTCTGGAGGCCCGTATGGAGGTCGTGGCCGCCGACGCGGCGGCGGCCCGGCACCTGGCCGCCGCCCGCGATCGCGACCTCGCCGACCTCGGCATCAAAGTTGACGCCAACCGGTCGGCCATCAACGCTCTGGGCGAACAGACCGCTTCCGGCTTCGCCGAAATGCGCGGCAAGTTCGACGCCGCCGCTGCGGGCCAGCAGGTGATCGTCGATCTGCTCACCGGCCTGATCTCCGGCCAGAACGATCAGCAGTAGGTAGCGCCACCTGGGCTCCCGTGCGTCGACGCGAGCTGGCCGCGACTCGGCCGAGGCGGCGCGAAGCGCAGCAGGCGCCTACCGTCGCCGGTGTGACGACCGCGGTGCTCTGGCTGCGGCGCGACCTGCGCCTCGGTGACCACCCGGCGCTGCTGGCCGCCCGCGACGCCGCCGACGAGGTGCTGCCATTGTTCGTCCTGGACGACGTGCTGCTCACCCCGGCGGGCGCCCCGCGGCGCGCGTTCCTCTATCGCTGCCTGCGCGAGCTGACCGAGCGGACCGACGGTGCGTTGCGGGTCCTGACCGGACGGCCCGAGCAGGTCGTGCCACAGGTGGCGCGCCAGGTCGGCGCCCGCAGCGTGCACGTCAGCACCGACGCAGGACCGTACGGCCGGCGGCGTGACGCCGCGGTCGAGCGCGCGCTCGGTGACCTTGCCGTCGAGGCGCTCGGCTCGCCGTACGCTGTGACTCCGGGGACGCTGACGAAGGCCGACGGCTCTGCGTACCGCCTCTACACGCCGTTCTACGCGGCCTGGCAGGAGCGCGGCGTGCATGTCCCGGCCACGTCGCCGAGGGCCGTGCCGTGGACCGACGGGGGAGTACGCGGCACCGACATCCCACCCGACCCCGACCTGGGCGACGTCGAGCTGCCCGAGGCGGGGGAGCGGGCGGCGCTGCTGCGCTGGCGGGACTTCGCCGAGCACGACCTGGCCGACTACGCCGAGACCCGCAACCGGCCGGATGCCAACCGCACGTCGCAGCTGTCGGTCTATCTCAAGTACGGGTGCCTGCACCCGCGCACGATCCTGGCCGGCCTCGGGACCGGGCCGGGACCGGACGCCTACCGGCGCGAGATCGCCTTCCGCGACTTCTACGCCGACCAGCTCCTGCACCACCCGGACTCCGCGCGGTGCGAGCTCCAGCCGCGGATGGCTCGGCTCGGCTACGACACCGGAGCGGTGGCCGACCAGCGCTGGCAGGCGTGGATACAGGGCAGGACCGGCTATCCGATCGTTGACGCCGGCATGCGTCAGCTGCGCGGCGAGGCGTGGATGCACAACCGGGTGCGCATGATCGTCGCGTCGTTTCTCACCAAGGACCTGCACCTGCACTGGCGCCGTGGAGCGGCGCACTTCCTGGCGCTGCTGCGCGACGGGGACCTGGCGTCCAACTCCCACGGGTGGCAGTGGGTCGCCGGCACCGGGACCGACCCGTCGCCGTACTTCCGGGTCTTCAACCCGGTGAAGCAGGGACGCGACCACGATCGGCAGGGGGACTACATCCGGCGCTGGGTCCCCGAGCTGCGCGCCGTCGACGGCGCCGCTGTGCACGAGCCGTGGCTGCTCCCGGACGGTCCGCCGCCCGGGTATCCGATGCCGATCGTGGACCACGCGACGGAGCGAAGGGGTGCTCTGCAGCGCTACGCCGACGTGCGGTAGGGGTCCGCTGTCGGGCGACTCGGGGTTTCAGTCTTGTCCTGAGGGACAGGACCGGGCAAACCGGACTCTTCGTCGTCCGTTCCTGCCGCGGGCAGTGACGTGGCGCCGGGCCAGACAGGAAGCGACAGCCGCTGTGGCAGGTTCGACCGCAGGCGCGACCCGACTGCTGCACCGCCAGCACGTCGGCGCGTGCCTGGCACTGGCCCGGCGCATCCTCGACGACCGGGAGAAGGCCGAGGACGTCGTGCAGGAGGCGTTCCTGGATGCGTGGCGGCACGCGGACCGGTTCGACCCACAGCGGTCGTCGATGCGCAACTGGCTGTTGATGCTGACCCACCGCAAGGCCGTCGACCGGGTGCGCCACGACGCGCTGCGCGCGACCGTCTCCCTGGGCCCCACCGAGGAGATCTGTGACCCGGCGCGCGGCCCGGAGCAGCTGGCGCTGGCCGCCCTACTTGCCGAACCGGTTCAGCGGGCAATGGCCAGCCTGCCTGCGGTGCAGCGCGAGGCGCTCGTGCTCGCCTACTGGGGAGGCCTCACCCAGCGTGAGATCGCCGCCACCACGAAATGCCCGATCGGCACGGTCAAGACCCGGATGCGCAACGGCATGCTGACTCTGGCTCGGTTGCTGCACGAGTTGGCGCAGGAGGCCGCAGCCGACCGCGGTCCACTGGTCGGCGCCCGTTCCGGAAGCTGACCGGTGCTGTCGGCTCGTGTTCGTTGCCTGTCCTGCCGAGAAGGAAGCACTGGAACACTTCGGAAGGACAGACCGATGACCGAGACCCTTCTTGCCTCCGCTGTCCTCGCCGTCGCCGACCGGTGCGACCGGTGTGGCGCCCAGGCGTTCTTCCGCGCCGTTCTCGGGTCCGGCGAGTTGCTGTTCTGTGCGCATCACGGGCGTCAGTACGCCGCCAAGCTCGCCGAGACCGCGCTGCTGCTCGAGGATTGCTCGGCGGCCATCAACGGCCGACCGGGCACTGCCGCCTACTGACCTGGCCACGGAGCCGCACCGAACCGCCGTTGCTGCGCGCCGACACTGTGGTGGTGCGTTCCGGGGCCGCGAG
>JBBSUR010000025.1:0-21197 GCA_038234255.1 Mycobacteriales bacterium
GAGCGCGGGTTCGTCGCGGACGGCGCGATCGTCGACGGCGAACTGATCGACGAGGTCGGCGGCGGGGTGTCGCAGTTCGCGACGACGCTGTTCAACGCCGCCTTCTTCGCCGGGCTGCCGATCGAGGAGTACCAGGCGCACAGCTTCTACATCTCGCGCTATCCCGTGGGGCGCGAGTCGACCGTCTACTTCGGCGCGATCGACGTGAAGTTCCGCAACGACACCGCCGCCGGCATCCTGGTACGCACCCGCTCGACCGCCGGCTCGGTCACCGTCGAGCTGTACGGCAACAACGGCGGGCGACAGGTCACCGCCGAGCACGGACCGCGCCAGCCGCGCCCCGACGGCGGGTTCCGCATCGAGGTGACCCGCACGGTCAGCGGCGGGGACGGCAAGTCCAGCCGGCGAGTGTTCACCACGACTTACAAGCCCGCGCCGGAACACTGAGCCGACCGCCGACCGGGGCTCACAGCGCCATGGCGAGCCGGACGCCAGCGAACGCCAGCGCGACGCCACCGGCGACGCTCAGCACCACCGTCAGCACCGCCAACCGTCGGGCGCCGCCCTCGGCCAGGGCGACGACCTCGAAGGCGAAGGTGGAGGCGGTGGTGAACGCGCCCAGGAAGCCCACGGCGAGCAGCGAGACCACCGTCGCACCGGGCTCGGCCTGGACGGCCACCCCGGCGAACAGCCCGGCGGCGGCGCTGCCCAGCAGGTTCACGGTCACCGTCCCCCACGGCAGGCGGGATCCGAACCGGGCGCTGACCGCCGCGTCGAGCAAGTAGCGGCTGGGCGCGCCGAACGCCGCGCCCAGCGCGACCGCCCACCAGATCATGCGGCCCGCCGAGCGACCGCAGCCCGGGCCAGCCACAGCCCGGCGACCGTAGCCGCGAGCAGCACCAGGACAGACACCACGACGTACGCCGCGGCCATGCCCTCGCGACCGGCCCGCAGCAGTTGGACAGCGTCGACGGAGAAAGTCGAGAAGGTGGTGTAGCCGCCGAGGACCCCGGTGCCGAGCAGCAGCCGGCAGTAGCGGCTCGCCGGGAAGCGCGTCGCCAGGAGCACGGTCAGCCCGGCGAGGGCGAGGCAACCCGTCGCGTTCGCGACGAACGTCGACCAGGCCCACGTCCCCGGTGGATGGGGGAGCGCCTCGGCCACTCCCGCGCGGGCCAACGCGCCGACGGCCCCGCCGACGGCGACCACCACGGCCGCGAGCATCCGGGACGGCGGAGCCGGCGACAGGTCCGGGTCCGTGCCGTACGAACTCACCGCCTTACTCCATCCTGACCCGGTCGCCAGCACCGGTCATCGCTGTGACGCCGGTCACCCGATCAGTGGCTTGCGCCGGTTACCGACGGGTAGCATCATGGTGTTACTCGCCAGTAGGCCACACCGCAAGAGCGGCGCTTCGGGACCGGAGTTTCTCATGGGTCACTACAAGAGCAACCTGCGCGACATCGAGTTCAACCTGTTCGAGGTGTTCGGTGCCGACCGCAGTCTCGGGACCGGCCCGTTCGCGCAGCTCGACGTCGACTCCGCGAAGGATCTGCTCCGCGAGGTCGAACGGCTCGCCACCCATGACCTGGCCGCGTCCTTCAGCGACGCGGACCGCAACCCGCCGGTGCTCGACCCGGCTACCGGCTCGGTCACCATGCCGGCCAGTTTCACCACTAGTTTCCAGGCCTACGTCGACGGCGGCTGGGACACCTTCCCGCTGGGCACCGACCTCGGCGGCATCGGCGCTCCTGCCTCGCTGATCTGGGCGTTCTCGGAGATGGTGCTGGGCGCGAACCCGGCCATCTACATGTTCGCCGCCGGGCCACCGTTCGCCCAAGTCCTGCACCGCAACGGCACCCCCGCGCAGAAGCGGTTCGCCGAGCTCGCGATCGAGCGCAACTGGGGGGGCACCATGGTGCTCACCGAGCCCGACGCCGGCTCCGACGTCGGCGCCGGGCGCACCACGGCCACCCAACAGAGCGACGGAACCTGGCACCTCGAGGGCGTCAAGCGGTTCATCACCAGCGCCGAGTGGGACTGGCCGGAGAACATCTTCCACCTCGTCCTCGCGCGCCCCGTCGGCGTCCCCGATGTCGGCGGTCCCGGTACCAAGGGACTGTCGCTGTTCCTCGTCCCCAAGTTCCTGGTGAACGACGACGGCACGCTGGGCGAGCGCAACGGCGCGTACGTCACCCATCTCGAGAGCAAGATGGGGCTAAAGGTCTCAACCACCTGCGAGCTGACCCTGGGTGAACGGCACCCGGCCGTCGGCACGCTGGTCGGCGACGTCCACGACGGCATCGCGCAGATGTTCCAGATCATCGAGTACGCCCGGATGATGGTCGGCACAAAGGCGATCGCGACCCTGTCGACCGGCTACCTCAACTCGCTCGAGTACGCCAAGACCCGCGTCCAGGGGGCCGATCTCACCGCGATGACCGACAAGACGGCGCCGCGGGTGCGGATCATCGACCACCCCGACGTACGCCTCATGCTCATGCGGCAGAAGGCCTGGGCGGAGGGCATGCGCGCATTGGTGCTCTACACCGCCTCGGTCCAGGACCAGGTCGAGTTGACCGCCCACGCCGGCCAGGTCGACGACCTCGCGGTCCGGCTCAACGACCTGCTGTTGCCGATCGTGAAGGGCTACGGCTCGGAGAAGTCCTACGAGTTGCTCGCCACCTCGCTGCAGGTCTTCGGCGGGTCGGGCTTCACCCAGGACTACCCGGTCGAGCAGTACATCCGGGATGCCAAGATCGACACGCTGTACGAAGGGACCACCTCGATCCAGGGGCTGGACTTCTTTTTCCGCAAGATTGTCCGCGACAAGGGGGCGGCGTTCACCAAGCTGCTCAGCGACATCCGCGAGTTCAGCAAGTCCGATCCCGATGGCGGGCTGACCCGGGAGCTGGAGCTGCTTGCGCAGGCCGCCGACGACGTGCAGGCCATCAACGGCCACATGGTGTCGGACCTGATGTCCGCGGCCGAGGACGCGTCGAACATCTACAAGGTCGGTCTGAACACCACCCGGTTGCTGATGGCGGTCGGTGACCTGGTGATCGCCTGGCTGCTGCTGCGTCAAGCCGTCGTCGCGCAGGAGAAGCTGCCGCGGGCCTCGGCCCGCGACCGGGCCTTTTACGAGGGCAAGGTGGCCAGTGCCCGCTGGTTCGCCACGGCGGTCCTGCCCGAGCTCAGCGCCAAGCGGGCCATCGCCGAGGCGACCGACTCCTCGCTCATGACGCTGGACGAGGCAGCCTTCTAGCCGAAAGTGACTACGCAACCTGCTTCGATCGGGTGGGTGTCGACATCCCAGGGCTGGGGTAGTTTCCCTGGCGTCGCGGTGCACCGTGTTACCGCATCTCTCGGGAGGTAACCACCCATGGGTATCGGCGTCAGTGTCTTCCTGCTCGCAATCGGAGCGATCCTCGCCTTCGCGGTCGACTACGACCTGAACGGTCTCGACATCCATGTGATCGGCTACATCCTCATGGTCGCCGGCGCCATCGGTCTGCTCATGACCACGCTCGTCTTCGGCCGCCGGGACCGCGGCATGGGTGAGGAGCGCGTCGTCACCCGCGAGCGCGACGTCTACTAGGCACCTCAAGCGTGCGAAGGCCCGCTCCCCGTGCTGGGGAGCGGGCCTTCGCGCTGCCGCCAGCGCTAGCGGTTGAGCAGGAGCAGGAGTTCCTCTCGGCTGGCCTGGGTGGGGGCCAAGCGCAGGGCGCGGGACAGGTCCCGCGAGCCCCGTCGAGTCGAGCCGGCGGGCCGCTTGCGGATCTTGCTGAGCACGTTCACGTCAGTTCCTCTTCTGTGTGGAGCAGTGGTGGGACACCCACTACAACATCAGCGTCAAGCCGTTTGACTCCTGACATCAGGGTGATCTGCCTCTCCCCGATGGCGGGCATGTCCGAGCTGGCTCAGCCCCAGACCAGGGCGAGACCCGGCTGACGCAGCACAGCGGCGACATCGGACAGGAACTGCGCGCCCAACTGACCGTCGACGATCCGGTGGTCGAAGCTGAGCGAGAGCTGGGTCACCTGCCGGGCCACCACGGCCCCGTCGGCGAGCACCCATGGCCGAGGCGACACGGCGCCGAAGCACAGGATGGCCGCCTGCCCGGGGACCAGGATCGGGGTGCCGCTGTCGACGCCGAACATCCCGACGTTGGTGATGGTGATCGTCCCGCCGGTCAGGTCAGCGGGCGCCGTCCGGCCACTGCGGGCCGTCTCGGCCAGGTCCTGCAAGCGATGGGCCAGCTCGACCAGGGACAACGAGTCGGCGTCCTTCACGACCGGCACCAGCAGGCCGCGCGGCGTCGCGGCCGCGATGCCGAGGTGCACGTAGTCCTTCACCACGATCTCCTGCGCCGCCTCGTCCCACGTGCTGTTGATCTCGGGTGAGCGGGCCACGGCCATCAGCAGGGCCTTCGCGACGAACAGCAGCGGGCTGAGCCTCACCCCGGCGAACTCCGGCAGTGACTGCACCCGATCGCGCAGCTCCATCGTCGCGGTCATGTCCAGGGTCAGGAACTCGGTCACGTGCGGCGCGGTGAACGCGCTCGCCACCATCGCCGCCGCCGTGTGCCGGCGGACTCCCTTGACCGGCAACCGCGTCTCGCGACTGTCCACCGAGTACGAAACTCCAAGCCGCACCGCGCCCTTCACGGCAGCCTCGACGTCAGCGCGGCTGACCGTCCCCCCCACGCCGGTCCCGGTCAACCCGTCCAGCGACACCCCGAGCTCCTTGGCCAGCTTGCGGACCGGCGGCTTGGCCCGCACCGCGATGCCATCGACCGGAGCGTCCGGAGCCGGCCCGCGGTCGTTGCGCGGGCGGCGGGTGACCGTCCCGGACCGGGGCCCGTAACCGACGAGGTTGGCCGTACGCCCGCCCGCCTGCTCGCCGTTCCCGGTGCCGGGAGCAGCGTCCTGTCGCGGCAGCACCGGCACCATGTCGGTGACCGCGAGGTCGCGTCCGGTCTCGATGCTGATGATCGGGGCCCCCACCTCGACGGTCTGCCCGGCGGCGTGGTGGATGGCGGTGACGATGCCGGCGTACGGCGAAGGCAGCTCCACCGCGGCCTTTGCGGTCTCGACCTCCACGATCACCTGGTTCAGTCTCACCTCGTCACCGACCTGCACCAGCCACCGCAGGATCTCGCCTTCGGTGAGCCCCTCACCGAGATCGGGAAGCCGGAAGTCCTGCACCCGCTCGGAGACCACCATCTCAGAAACCCAGCGAGCGGTCGACGGCGTGCAGGACCCGGTCCAGGTCCGGCAGGTAGTTCTCCTCCAGCCGCGACGGCGGGTAGGGGATGTCGAAGCCGGTCACCCGCAGCACCGGCGCCTCCATCACGTAGTAGAGCTCCTCGGACAGCCGCGCGGCGATCTCGGCCCCGAGGCCGAGGAACGACGGCGCCTCGTGCACCACGATCGCCCGGCGCGTGCGGCGCACCGACTCCACGACGGTCGGAAAGTCCAGCGGCGCCAGCGTTCGCAGGTCGACCACCTCCAGCGACCGCCCCTCGCTCTGCGCCGCCACCGCCGCAGCCAGACAGGTCGAGACCATCGGCCCGTACGCGATCAGCGTCGCATCGATGCCGGACCGCACCACCCGTGCCCGCCATAGCGGGCAGGCGGACGCCAGGGCGGTGTTGACGTCCACCTCGGCCTTCTCCCAGTAGCGCCGCTTGGGCTCGAAGAAGATCACCGGATCGTCGGCGCGGATCGCCTGCTGCAGCATGACGAAGGCGTCCTGCGGGTTCCCGCAGGCCAGGACCTTGAGCCCGGCGGTGTGCGCGAAGTAGGCCTCCGGGCTCTCGCTGTGGTGCTCGACCGCGCCGATGCCGCCGCCGAACGGGATCCGGATCGTGATCGGCATCCGGACCGCCCCCTTGGTCCGGGCGTGAATCTTGGCGAGCTGGGAGACGATCTGGTTGTACGCCGGGTAGACGAAGCCGTCGAACTGGATCTCGCACACCGGCCGATAACCCCGCATCGCCAGGCCGATCGCCGTGCCGACGATGCCCGACTCGGCGAGCGGGGTGTCCATCACGCGGGCCTCGCCGAAGTCCTTCATGAGCCCGTCGGTGACCCGGAATACGCCGCCGAGCCGGCCGACGTCCTCGCCCATAACCAGCACCTTGGCGTCGGCCTCCATGCTCGCCCGCAGCGCCTCGTTGAGCGCCTTGGCCATCGTCAGCACGGCCATCAGCGCGCCTCGGTGTCGCAGAAGCCGGCCAGGTAGCCGCCGAGCGCGGCCTGCTGCTCGAGCAGCAGCGGGGTTGTCTCGGCGTACACCTGGTCGAACATCGACAGTGGCGCCGGGTCGGCCATCTCCACGCACGCCCGACGGATGCGGGCCGCGAGCGCGTCGGCATCGAGGTCGAGCCGCGCGAAGAAGTCGCTGTCGACCAGCTGCTGCTTGTAGAGGAAGGACTTCATCCGCTCGAGTGGGTCCTTGAGCTTCCAAGCCTCCAGGTCACTGGCGAGCCGGTAGCGGGTCGGGTCGTCCGACGTCGTGTGCGCGCCCATCCGGTAGGTGAACGCCTCGATCAGCGTCGGTCCCTGACCGGTGCGCGCGGCGTCGAGCGCCTGGCGCGTCACGGCGTAGGAGGCCAGCACGTCGTTGCCGTCGACGCGTACCCCCGGGAAGCCGAAGCCCTGCGCCCGCTTGTAGAGCGGGATGCGGCTCTGGTGGTCGGTCGGGGTGGAGATGCCCCACTGGTTGTTCTGGCAGAAGAACACGACCGGGGCGTGGTAGACGCTGGCCCACCCGAAGGCCTCGCTGACGTCACCCTGGCTGCTGGCTCCGTCGCCGAAGTAGGCGACCACCGCCTCGCCGTCCGGCCCGCCGACCGCGCCGTCCTTGACGATCCCCATCGCGTAGCCGGTGGCGTGCAGCGTCTGGGTGCCGATGACGATCGCGTACAGGTTGCAGCGCTTCTCCAGCGGATCCCACCCGCCGTTGCTCACGCCACGGAACAGCCCGAGCAGCTGCACCGGGTCCACGCCCTTGCACCAGGCCACGCCGTGCTCGCGGTAGGTCGGGAAGGCGAAGTCGGCCGGCCGCATCGCCCGGCCGCTGCCGACCTGCGCGGCCTCCTGGCCCAGCAGCGCCGCCCACAGGCCCAACTCGCCCTGGCGCTGCAGCGCGGTGGCCTCGATGTCGATCCGGCGGACGAGGACAAGGTCGCGGTAGAGCTCGCGGTACTGCTCGTCGGTGAGGTCAATGTCGTAGTCGGGATGCGCAACCCGCTCGCCCTCCGGGGTGAGCAGTTGCACCAACTCCGCTGGGTAAGCGATCTCCGACATCTCGAGCTCCTTGTTCGCTCAGCGTTCAGCATCGTCGCAGATTCTCGGGCGGCACGGGTCATCATGGGGACATGGCCCGTGCGCAGCGACTGGCGACGTGGCGCCACTGGTCCGTGGCCGTGCTTTTGATGGTGCCCCTGCTGTCCTGCAGCGGCGGGAGCGACCCGGAGCCGTCCGGGCCGCGCCCGCCCCGGTCGGTGCCGAGCCTGCCCTCGGTCGCCGACGGCGTCTCCCAGCTCGGCGTCCCGCAGCTGGTCAACCTGGTCGTCACCAACGGGGTGGTCACCGGCGTACCGGACGTCGTCGAAGTCAAGATCAACGCGCCCGTACGCCTGACCGTGCTGTCCGACACCGCTGCGGTGCTGCTCGTGCGCGGCTACGACGTCAGGGTGCAACTGACCGTCGGCCAGCCGGCGCAGGTCGAGTTCCTCGCCGGGCGGACCGGAGACTTCGACGTCGTGCTCGAGTCGAGCGGGTTGGTGCTGACCACGTTGCAGGTGTCCTGAGCTGCCGAGTGGTCGCCGGTCAGGCGGCGTTCAGCGCCAGACCGGCCGGTAGAGCGACCCCCAGCTCGGCCAGCAGCTGGTAGGACCGGAGCCGGTCCGCCAGGGCATGCGCCGTCGTGGTGACCATCACCTCGTCGGCACCGGTGTCGGCGACCAACCGCGCCAGTTGCCCGCGCACCTGCTCCTGGGAGCCCAGGACCTGGCTGTCCAGGCGCTGCTCGACACCGGCGCGCTCGTGCGGCGTGAACCGATGGGCCTGCGCCTGCTCGACCGTCGGGAGCACCGCGCCCTTGCCCTGCCGGGACCGCACAAAGGACAGGGCCGCGGGCAGAGCCAGCTGCCGGGCCTGCTCCGCGGTGTCGGCAACCAGCACGGAAGCGCAGAGCAGGACGTACGGCTCGCTCAGCACTGCGGGGCGGAAGCTGGACCGGTAGAGCTGCAGCGCCGCCAGCGTGTTCTGCCCGGCGAAGTGGTGCGCGAAAGCGAACGGCAGTCCGAGCTCGCCGGCGAGCTGCGCCGAGTAGCCGCTCGAGCCGAGCAGCCAGACCTCGGGCGCGTTGCCCTCTGCGGGCACCGCGGTCAGGCCCTGGACCGGACCGCGGAAGAAGGCCCGCAGCAGGGCCAGCTCGGCGGGGACGTCCTCCTTGTAGCCGCCGCGGCGCAGCAGGGCCACCGTGCTGGCGGCGCTGCCGGAGGCCCGGCCGAGCCCGAGGTCGATGCGGCCGGGGTGCAGGGCTTCGAGCGTCCCGAACTGCTCGGCGACGACCAGCGGCGGGTGGTTGGTGAGCATCACGCCGCCCGAGCCGACCCGGATGCGCGTGGTGGCGGCCGCCAGGGCCGCGATCAGCACGGCGGGAGCGCTGGAGGCGATGCCCGGCGCGCCGTGGTGCTCGGCAACCCAGATCCGGCCGTACCCGAGCTCCTCCACCCGGCGCGCCAGGGTGAGCGACTCCTGGAGCGCGTCGACCGTCGTGCGGCCGGCGGACACGGGGACGAGGTCCAGGACACTCAAAGGGGTCACGGTCGTCCCAACGCCCGCATGCGCCGGGGGCTTCCGCCGGGCCCGTCCCCCTCTGCCGCCCCCGCTGCCGCCCCGTAGCCCGCTGCCGCCCCCGCTGCCGCTCGGCCCCCCGCTGACGCCCCGTAGCCGCCCGCGCCCCCCTGCCTCCCCGCTGCCGGTGATCTTCCGCAGATGGTGGCTGACACGCCGCAAGGGACAGCCAACTGCGGTAGATCGCCGTCGGGCGGGGGCGCAGCAGTCCCTGATCGGACAGGTGGAGGTGATGGCACAGACCTGGGCGCGGGCGCTACGGGCCCGCCACGGCCGGTCGCTGCGCCGCGACGCCACTGCGTGGCGGGTCCTCGGCCTGCTCCCACGGCACCTCGTCCTCACGTCGGGAGTAGTCGCCGCCCAGCTCGGCGTCACCGGCAAGGCGGGGGCGGATGCGCTCGAGACACTGGCCGGCGCAGGCATCCTGAGCGAGCACGGGACTGCGCCGCGCACCGGCCCCGGCCGACCTGCGCGGTTGTTCGTCAGCGTCGAGTTGCTCGCGCTGGCCGGCTCGAGCCCGCTGCGCTGAGCCGACGTCCCAGAGCCGCACCGCCCTGCTGCGGGCTCCGCAACCTCGATCCGACCGCCTGACGAGGCGCACTTTCGGTCACCGTGTCGCGGCAAAGGACAGGAAGACCTCCTGAGCGACGTCCTCGGCCTCGTCCCGCGATCCGAGCACGCGCCCGGCCACGCCGATGACCAACGTGTAGTCACGGCGGAACGCCCCGTCCAGGTCGGCTCGCACTGCGCTTCGCGCCGAAGCCCACACCACTGCGCTGTCCTCCCTGGTCCCCGCGGTCTCAGGACGCCAGCGGTCGCAAAGCCGGCCGTCGGGGCCACCCGTCCCACCAGAAGTCGGTTCATGCTTGTACAGCACCGCCGAGGCCAGAAAAGTGACACCCGCCCTCGCCGGGCTGCGCCGCGGGTGGTCGGCGGTCTGCGGTCCTGCTGTCAGGCCGGGTTCATGTCCACGAACCGGCTGTAGTGACCCTGGAAGGCCACGGTGATCGTCTGGGTCTGCCCGTTGCGGTGCTTGGCAACGATGAAGTCGGCCTCGCCGGCGCGCGGGCTCTCCTTCTCGTACGCGTCCTCGCGGTGCAGCAGGATGACCATGTCGGCGTCCTGCTCGATGGAGTTGTGGACGGCGATGCCGTCGGCGACGAAGTTGTGCGTGCCGAGGACCGTCGCGTCGTAGACCTCCTGCTCGCCGAGCGGCTCGATCGCCACGACCTCGTCCCAGAGCACGTCGTTCGTGGCCATCAGTTCGAGGTCCCTGTCGTGGAGCACCGCCGCGACGCGGCCGACCCGCTCGCGGCTCGTCGTGCCGCAGTGCGCGGTACCCACGGCGGACGCGTACTCGCGCTGGGTCATCCCCTTTTCGACGAGCAAGCGGCGCACCCTCTGCCAGACCTCCCGCGCAACGGTGTCGCCGTCCGCGTTCGACTTCACGTCCGCGAGCGCATCACGAAGCCGGACGACAGCGTGACCTCGCTCGCCGTGTACGCCGATCTCATGGAGGAAGCGTCGCTGGTCCTCGACGCCGCAGATGTCAAGGGTCCACTGCTGCCGGTGCTCGCCAGCGGTCACCGCGCGCAGCCGGGTCGCGATGCCGAAGCGGAGCAGCAGCCGGCTGACGTCGTCACAGAGCCGGCGGCTGGTGGACGCGTAGTAGATGCGACCGCTGCGGCTGTTGTTGTTCACGGTCACCGAGCCATCCGTCGCCCACAGGTGCCGGAGGAACAGCCGAATCTGCGCCTTCGGCAGGTGGGCGACCTCGGCCGGGATGAACTTCTCGTGCGAGCGCAGGCCGAACAACCCCAGGCCGTCGAGCCACTCGGCAATGGCGGCGTCCGTGACGGCGTCCAGGTTCGACTCGTCGACGCTGGCGTAACGCATCGGCTGGCGCTTGACGAAGGAGCCGTCGCCGAGCAGGTGCGCCAGCATCACGACGTGCGCCTGCGACCACGGGACGTCGGTCTCCGGCGCCGGCACGTGACGCGGGACCGCGACACGGCTCCCGTGGGACAGCTCGCCCAGCGGACACCAGCCGTCGTACGTCAGGAAGGGGTGGTTCGCCGTCGCCGTCACCTGCTTGCCCGAAGCGAGCCGCACGCGGAAGACCTGCTTGCGCCCGGTGCTGAAGACGTGCGTGAGATGCCGCCGCACGTAGCGGAGCGAGTCGTCCAGGCTCCACACCGGCACGTCGGTCGCGCCGGAGGAGAACAGCTCGCCGAGCGTCACCTCGCCTCCGGTGTCGGCGCGAAGCACGCGCGTCGAAGCGGGCAGGCACCCGGACTCGCGCAGGTCCGACAGTTGGGGCTTTTTGTCGGTGCGCTGCTCAGCGCCGCGGTTGAGCTGGCTCATCGCGATCACCGGGATCTCGAGCTCCTTGGCGAGCAGCTTCAGCGACCGGGAGAGCTCGGAGACCTCCTGCTGGCGGTTCTCGACCTTGCGGTTGGCCGTCATCAGCTGCAGGTAGTCGATGACGATGAGCTGCAGGTTGTGGCGCTGGCGCAGCCGCCGGGCCTTGGCCCGGATCTCCATCATCGTCAGGTTCGGGGAGTCGTCGATGTAGAGCGGCGCCTCGGCCACCTCGCCCATGCGCCGGGCCAGACGGGCCCAGTCGTCGTCGGTCATCGTGCCGGAGCGCATGTGGTGCAGCGGCACCCGGGCCTCCGCCGAGAGCAGGCGCATGGTGATCTCGGTCTTGCTCATCTCCAGGGAAAAGATGGCGCTCGGCAGGGCGTGCTTGACCGACGCGCACCGCGCGATGTCCAGTCCCAGCGTGCTTTTCCCCAACCCCGGTCGGCCGGCGATGACGATGAGCTGTCCGGGGTGCAGCCCGTTCGTCAGCAGGTCGAGATCGGCGAACCCGGTGGGCACCCCCGACATCGACCCGCCTCGGCTGCCGATCGCCTCCAACTCGTCCATCGTCGGCGACATGAGCTGCTCGAGCAGCGTATAGTCCTCGCTGGTGCGCCGCTCGGTGACGTCGTAGATGCTCTGCTGGGCCCGGTCGACCACGTCGTCGACCCCGCCGGCGCCAGTCGCTCCGTAGCCGAGCTGCACGATGCGGGTGCCGGCTTCGACCAGTCGGCGCAGGATGGCCTGCTCGGCCACGATCCGGGCGTAGAAGCCGGCGTTGGCGGCCGTCGGCACGCACGCCGTCAGGGTGTGCAGGTAAGGCCCGCCCCCGACCCGGCCGAGCTCGCCGAGTCGGGTCAGCTCGTTGGAGACCGTGATCGGGTCGGCCGGCTCGCCCTTGCCGTAGAGGTCGACCACGATGTCGAAGATGGTCTGGTGCGCCGGGCGGTAGAAGTCGGTGGCCCGCACGACCTCGACCACGTCGGCAATGGCGTCCTTGCTCAGCAGCATGCCGCCGAGCACGGACTGCTCGGCGGCGATGTCCTGCGGCGGGGTGCGCTCGAACTCCGGGGACGCCGTGGATCGGCTGCTCTGCGAGGGCAGTTCCACGACCCGCTCCGACACCGCTGCTCCCCTCTTGAGCCGGACGGTTGCCGCCCGGCAGGAGCAGGTCTACAAGCGAGCGCCGACATTCTCAGCGTGTCGCCGAACCCGCCGTCCACAAGGACCTGTGAACAAGGTGGGGACGCGCTGGTCCTGTCCTTGTGGAGAGTCCGCGAACGGACCTGTGGACGAGGGCCGGCGGGCGGACCCTGCGCCCCCCGCGACCTGCACCAGCACGTACGCACCGCCTGTGGACAAAGAATTATCTGCCCGGCACGCTGCCGACGTCACCGCAACGTCCGATCCACGGTGGCGGCGTACGCGGCCGGGGATCAGGCGCTACGAAGGGGCGGGGCGGGAGCGGGAGCGGACGAGCCGGATCGCGTAGACCCCTGCGGACAGCACGAACAGCCCGGCGGTGATCGCCAGCCACCGGTCCAGGTAGGGGTCCTGATCCAGCCCGGCCTTCAGCCGGAAGGTGAACTCCGAGCGCTGCAGGATCACCGGCGCCCAGACCACGAACAGCAGGCCGGACAGCAGCGCCGGGACCCGGACGTGGTTGAGCAGACCCAGGCGGCGCGGACGCGACCGCAGTGGCCGCAGGAACCGATCGGCCAGCGCGATCAGCGGACCCAACACCAGGTCCCACACCACGGCCGCTCCGACGAACCACAGCACGATCCGCAGCAGGGTCGGGTTCTCCCACAGCCGGCTCAGGACGTACGCGGTCACCGCGAAGCATCCGAGCAACGCCACCAGGTGCCACGGCGCCGCGCCGTACAACCGGGACCGGAAGGTGTTCATGTCTGCGCCCGGAACGTGAGCTTCTCGACCCACTTGGTATTCCGGACGCCCGGTGCCGCCGGGATGATCATCCGGGCCGGGAAGCCGTGGTCCAGTGAGAGGTCCACACCGTTGACCTTCAGCGCCAGCAGCGTCTTGGGCGCCCTAATCTGCTTACCGGTCAAGGACATCGCCGAAAAGGCCCCGCCACGCTGCAGCGACTCGACGAACACCGACTCCGCGTCCCGACCGCCGACCAGCTCGGCGAGCTCACGCAGCCGGACGCCGGTCCACCGCTGCACGGTGGACCAACCCTCGACGCAGGCGATCGGCAGCTCCTCGCTGACCATCGCCATCGCCAGCAGGTCCTCGCGGCGCAGCACCGCGGACTGCCCGTCCGGCCCCTCCAACAGCAGTCGCCAGGACGACCCGGTCTGGGTCGGGTCGATGCCGATCTCGGCGAAGGTGACGTTGATCTGGAAGTCGTTCGGACCGTCACCGTAGGACCGCCCGCGCGGCGACAGCAGCGCCGTGGGCCGCAGCGGGTCGATGGTCTGGCCGATCGACAGTGCGAGCAGGGTCAGCGACGAACCACCGGCCAGCGCCAGAGCTCCGCGCCGGGACACCGTGGCCTCGTCCGGGTTCGGCGACACCAGGTGGTCGGGGTCGCTCGGCTCGGCCACCGTGTCGGCGGTGCTCGTGCGCAGCTCGTCGGTGAGCGAACGGCTGCGCAGCGAGCGGATCATCGTCGGCAGCTTCAGCGCCACGTGCGCGGCGAAGGCGGCGATGAACACCCAGGCGGCGTAGAAGTGCCCGGTGTAGAACGAGAAGCCCCACGCGTAGTCGTACTGGATGTTCATCACGCCGGTCACCAGAAGGAACAGGATGCTGCCGACCAGCAGCAGCAGGCTGATCCGTTCCAACGCCTGGGCAACGCTCCTGATCGGCGGCCACTCGAAGAGCTTCGGCGCCACCGACCAGAGTTTGGCCAGGACCAGCGGGATCAGCGCGATGCCGAGCAGGACGTGTACGCCCTGGTTGAGCCGGTACAGCCAGCTGGGCGAGGTGAACCACTCGAACCAGATGTAGGACGCGAGCAGCCCGGCGTTCGGCGTCTGGTCGTTGCTCCCCCCGAGAGCGGGGTCGTAGGCGGCGTAGGACAGCAGCCCGGTGACGATCATCACCGGCAGGCCGACGAGCAGCGCTGCGCCGAACACCGAGGTCAACCAGGGGCCGCGCAGTGGACTGCGCCAGCTGCGGGGATTACTCGGACCGAGGGCCGTCATGAGCGAAGCCTGCCAGAGGTGTGCGCTCTGCGGTTCTTACCGCCTGGTGTCAGCCACAGACGGGTAACAGCAACATCACAATCACTCAGATGTCTGTCTTCACCGTGTGGCGGCCGAACCGGGGCGGGTAGTGGCGCGAAAGCACAGGCAGACCGAAGCAACCATGCGGACGATCCGCAACCCCACAGAGGAGTTTCACTTCATGCTTTCCCTCAAGAAGAAGTCCGCCACTCTCGCCCTGGCCGCCGGCCTGGCGCTCAGCCTCGCGGCCTGCGGCAACGACGTGGTCGACGATGCGGCCACCCCCAACACCGGCCCGACCACAGGTCCGACCACTGGTGCGACCACCGGCGGCGCGACCACCGGCCGTCCGTCCGCCTCCCCCAGCCCGCTGGCCGCTATCGATACCCTGACCGGCAAGCAGACCGCCGTCACCCTGGACGCGGACTTCCTGGCCGCCCTGAAGAGCCTCGACGTGGCGCCCGCACCGATCTCCCCGGCCACTCTGACCGGCGCCAAGATCGCCTTCCCGATCACCGGCGGCAACGTGACCTACTTCAGTCCGGACTCCGGCGTCGAGCCGTTCGTGCAGGGCCTGATCAACCACGACGGCTCGGGCCTGAGCCTGACCGCCGGCGGCAAGGTCGTCAAGCTCACGGACTTCGTCGTCGACCCGGAGAAGAGCATGCTCACCGGCAAGGTCACCGTCGACGGGAAGGTCGCCGCCGAGAGCGCGCCACTGTTCTTCCTCGACGGCAGCACCGTCAACCCGCTGCAGGTCAACGCCAGCGCCGGCACCGCCGTCCTGGAGGGCACGACCGTCAGCCTCACCAAGACCGCCGCCGACCTGCTGAACAAGACCTTCGGCATCACGGCGCTCAAGGAGTTCCTCACCGTCGGCATCGCCGAGATCACGCTCGAACTCCCGAACTAGTTCTCCCCCGCACCGCCGGAAGGCCCGGGCAGCACTGCTGCCCGGGCCTTCGGGCTCTCGCCGCCCCCTGCCCGGGCGCGTCGTCGCCAGGCGAGCAGCACGACGACCAGAGCTACCGCGAAGGCAGCGCTACCGACCCGGGACGCCGCCGGTGACGGCCCGTCCGGCACGACCGCGAAGAAGGCGGGGTAGGCCGCGGCCGGCACCGCCAGCCAGGCAGCGCGACCGGCCAGGGCAGCGAGCGCCGCGAGCGGCAGCCCGTACCACGGCTGTACCGGGGTAGCCACCAGCAGCGCTGCTCCGAGCAACAACAGGGCGTTGTCCTCCGGTCGCGCCTCGCCCCGCCGACGCAGCACGATGACCACCACGCCCAGCCCGAGCAGGCCGGCGGCCACCGTGGCCGGACCGCCGGTCAGGCCGAGCAGCCGCAGCAGCAGATAGCGGTCGCCCGAGCCGTAGTCCTCCTCCCGCAGATAGTCGGGCAGGAAGCCCAAGACGTCGCCGCCGGTCGCGATCACGTGCGGCAGGTAGGACACAGCGCAGACCGCAACGAAGGCGCTCACCACCCGCACCGGACGACGCGACAGCAGAGCCGGCAGCAGCAGGGCCGGGTAGAGCTTGATCATGGCCGCCACGCCCAGCGCGGCTCCGGACCAGCCCGGCCGCCGCCCGGCCAGGGCGACCGCGCCCACGACGAAGAAGGTCGCCAGCCCGTCGACGTGCCCGTTCTGGACGGCTTCCAGCACCGACAGCGGGCTCCATGCGTAGACCGCGACCCACCGCGGGTCCCGCCCCCGTGCGAGCAGCAGCCGCCACAGCAGCACGGCGGTGGCCAGGTCGGCGACCAGGGCGAGCAGCTCCCAACCCAGGTCGCGCAGCTCGGAGGCCCCCAGCCAGTGACCGAGCAGGAACCATGCCTGGGCCACCGGCGGGTAGATGGTGCGTACGCCTTCCCGGTTGATCCGGGTGCAGCCGGGGTCCCGGCCCAGCTCGGCGCACTCCTCGGCGCCCGGGAACAGCCATTCGGTCCGCAGGTCCGCCAGCTCCGGCGCGATCGGGGCATAGCGGTACGGGGAGGTGCCCGACGCCTGGACCGCGCCGTCCCAGGCGTAGCGATAGAGGTCGTCCGACAACGGGACGACGGGGGTGATCGCCGCGATCCGCAGCGCGAGGGTCCCCAACAGCAGCAGCAGCATGGCCGGACGCAGGCTCGTCCGGCGCAGGCAGGCGATCGCCACCGCCCAGGCCAGCCACCACGCGCCGATCTCGACCAGCAGCCGGTCGGCGTTGCCCAGGATGCCGTTCTCCTGGGTCGTGCGCCAAGCCATGGCGACCCCGACCGCGACGGCAAGCCCGGTGCAAGTGGTCCAGCGGTCCGGGGTGCGCACCCGCCGAGCCTGCCCTACCGCTCCTGGCGCTTCGGTGACGTCCCGACGCCGTGCGGGTTAGTTTCGCCAGTTCAGGCGGTATAACAATGTTAAGCCACAGCCCGCCCCGCGCCGGCCCACCCGTGCCGCCGGCACGGTGAACCGCGCGGGACGATCGGCCGAACTTTGTCGGGCGTCCGCCCCGTACGTGGAGGAGAGACCGCCCGCATGCTGCCGCTCGGGGAGCCCGTCCAGTTATGCGCCGTTGCGCCGCCGACCGAGACCGACGGCTGCGACCCGGCCGCGCTGCTCGCCGGCTGGCTGGCCGAGGTGCAGTCCGGCGACGACCTGCGGCCCCGGCTGCTGCGGCTGCCGGACGGCCGGTTGCTCGCGCTGCCGGTCGCCCGGTGGGCCGGGCCGGTGGACGGCGCTGACGAGCTGCTGCTCGACCGCGCCGTCGGCCCGGTCCTGGACGTGGGTTGTGGGCCCGGCCGGCTCACCGCCGCGCTGCACCAGCGCGGCGTCGACGTGCTCGGGCTCGAGCTGGTCGAGCAGATCCCGGTGCTGGTCCGCCGGGCCGGCGCCCCGCTCTTGCTCGGTGACGTCTTCTCCGAGCTGCCGCGGATCGGGCACTGGCGCAGCGTGCTGCTGGCCGACGGCAACCTGGGCATCGGTGGGGACGCCGTGCGGCTGCTCCGGCGCCTACGCGCCCTGCTGAGCCCGCAGGGCCAGGTCCTGTGCGAGCTGCACCCGGGCAGTGAGGCCCCGGCCGGACCGGTGCGCCTGGAGGGTCTCGGAACCACGAGCGCATGGTTCTCCTGGTCGCTGCTGGGCAGGTCTGCCCTGCCGGCAGCCGCTGCCGCTGCCGGGCTGACCGTGTCGGAGAGCTGGTCCTCGCAGGGCCGCGACTTCGCGGCGTTGTTACCGGTCTGATCGCGTGTCGTTACCCCCCCGGTGCCGGCATTCCGGACCCGCACGGGATCATGGGGGGAGCCGCCGCCTCGTACGACGACAAGGAGTTTGTCAGCGTGAATACCCTCGGACGCCCCCCCGTGCTGGTCATCGGGGCGGGGCCCGCCGGCCTGACCGCGGCCGTGCGCCTTCGTCAGGCGGGCGTTGACGTCACCGTCGTGGAGGCCAGTGACCACGTCGGGGGGATCAGCCGCACGGTGGAACGCGACGGGTGGCGGTTCGACCTCGGCGGCCACCGGTTCTTCACCAAGGTGCCCCAGGTCGAGTCCTTCTGGCACGAGATCCTGCCCGACGAGGACTTCCTGTCCCGACCGCGGATGTCGCGCATCCTCTATCGCGGCAAGCTGTTCGACTACCCGCTCAAGCCGTTCAACGCCTTGTTCGGGCTCGGGGTGCTCGAGGCGATCCGCTGCGTCGTTTCGTACGCCATGGTGCGGGTCCGACCGCCCAAGGACCAGACCCACCTGGAGGGATGGGTCGCCGCGCGGTTCGGCTGGCGGCTCTACAGCATCTTCTTCAAGACCTACAACGAGAAGCTCTGGGGGGTGCCGGCCACCGACATCCAGGCCGACTGGGCGGCCCAGCGGATCAAGAACCTGTCGCTGTTCAACGCCATCACGTCCGCCTTCGGGTGGGGCAAGGGCGGCAAGGAGCAGATCACCTCGCTGATCGAGGAGTTCCAGTATCCCCGCCTGGGTCCGGGCATGATGTGGGAGCGGGCCCGCGACCTGGTGCTGGAGGAAGGCGGCCAGGTGCTCATGCAGACGCCGGTCACCGGCGTCGAGCACGCCGACGGTGCTGCGCACACCATCGTGCTGGCCGACGGTCGCCGACTGCCGACCCGGGCGGTCATCTCCTCGATGCCGATGCCCGAGTTGGTCCGGGCGATGGACCCGCCCGCGCCGGCCGAGGTGCTTCGCGCCGCCGCCGAGCTGTCGTTCCGGGACTTCCTCACCGTAGCCCTGGTCGTCCCGGTGAGCGCCGGCTTCCCGGACAACTGGATCTACATTCACGAGCCGGGAGTCCGGGTCGGACGGATCCAGAACTTCGGGTCCTGGTCGCCCGAGCTGGTCAAGGACGGCTACACCTGCCTCGGCATGGAGTTCTTCGTCAACGAAGGCAACGACCTGTGGGAGTCCACCGACGCCGAACTCGTCGAGCTCGGCAAGCGGGAGCTGGCTCAGCTGGGCCTGGTCGCCGAGGGGCAGATCCAGATCGGGTACGTCGTGCGCGTCCCCAAGGCCTACCCGGTCTACGACGAGGGCTACGCCGAACGGGTCGAGGTGCTGCGCAGCTGGCTGGCGGCCACGGCGCCGAACGTGCACCCGGTCGGCCGCAACGGCATGCACCGCTACAACAACCAGGACCACTCGATGCTCACCGCGATGCTGTCGGTCGACAACATCGTGCTCGGTACGCACCACGACGTCTGGACCGTCAACGTCGAGGAGGACTACCACGAGACGGTCTCGGCCACCGACCCCGTCTACCCCTCGGGCACGACGACCGGAGCCGGCCGGACCGGTCGGGACGCGCCGATCCTGCCGCGGCGGGTGCGCGAGCAGGAGGAGAGCGCGGCCTGACCACCGTTCTCCAGGCGCCGGCCGCCCCCCCGGCGGCGAAGCCGCCCCTGGACTGGATGAGCCGGTGGCCCGGGTCGGCGCTGTTGGTCGTGGCGTTGATCGGCTGCGGCGCTGGGCTCGGCGCGGGGCTGCTGTCCGGCCCGCTCTGGCTCGACGAGACCCTCAGCGTCGAGATCGCCCGCCTGCCGCTGCCCGAGTTCTACACCGCCCTGCGGCAGGACGGCGCGCCGCCGGTCTACTACCTGCTGCTGAAGGCCTGGATCGCGCTGTTCGGGACGGACACCGTCATCGTACGGCTGCCGTCGGTGCTGCTCACGGTGCTCGCCCTGCTGCTCGCCCACCGGCTCGGCAGCCGCCTGGCCGGCAGGTCCGGCGGGCGCGCGGCCGTCATCGTGCTGGCCGCCCTGCCGTGGACCATGCGGTTCGGGTCCGAGACGCGGATGTACCTGCTCGTCGTCGTCTTCGTGCTCGCCGGCGCTCTGGCGCTGCTGGCCGTTCACCGGTCACCGTCGCGGGGCGCCACGCTGGCGCTGACGGCCACCGTGACGGCTCTGCTGCTCACCCACTACTGGTCGCTGTTTCTGCTGGCAGCCGTCGGGCTCTGGCACCTTCCCGCAGCGTTGCGGCGCTCCCGTCCGGCGGCCCGGGTGGTTGCGCTGCGGGTCATGGCGGCCTTGGTGCTCGGCGGAGTGCTGTTCCTGCCCTGGCTGCCGACGTTCCTCTACCAGGCGGCGCACACCGGCGCTCCCTGGGCGACGCCCCCGGGCGTTCTCGACCTGGTGCGGACACCGTTGTTGTGGGGTGGCGGACGCGGCGACCTATGGGGGGGCGCGCTCGCCGCCCTGCTCGTCCCGCTGGTCGCGCTGGCCGCGTGGCGACGACCGGACGCGAGGGCGCTCGCCGGCGTCGCCGTGGCCACCCTGCTGCTGGCCTGGGCGCAGACGGCCGTGTTGGGCGGGGCGTACACCGGGCGCTACACCGCCGTCGTCGTTCCGCTGGTCGCGGTCGCTGCGGGCATCGGAGCGCTGCTGCTCCCCGGTCGGCGGCTGGCCTGGATGGCGCTGGCCGTCCTCACCATGATCGGCGTCACCACCGGCATCAGCTCCGCCGCGACGCCACGGACGTCGGCCGCGCAGATCGCCACGGTCGTCCGCGCAGCCACCGGACCTGACGCGGTGCTGGTGTCCTGCCCTGACCAACTCGCCCCGCCGGTCGCCCGGCTGCTGGGACCCGCGTACGAGCAGGTCGTCTACCCGACGTTGGGGGCGCCCGAGCGAATCGACTGGGTCGACTACGCCCAACGGCAGGCGGCGGCCGACCCGGTAGAGATATCCCGGCGGCTGGTCGCGCGCACCGGCAGCCGCCCGCTGCTCGTCCTTGTCTCGCCGGGCTACCGCACGTTCGGCGACCAGTGCGGCCGGCTCCTTCGCGAGCTGGTGTCCCTGCGAGGTGCCGGGCAGTTGCTGTACGGCGAGGCTGGCCCCTCCGATCAGCAACTCTACCTGGTGCCGGGCCGCTGAAGGCACTGACGGCGGCAGGCCGTACGCGGTGGGGTGAGCTGCTGCGTGGCGGCGACGACGTGGCGCGACGACTAGCTGGCGGCGACGACCTCCAGGGTGAGGGTTGCCTCCACCTCGGGGTGCACCTTCACCGTGACGGTGTGCGCGCCGAGCGACTTGATCGGTGCCCCCACGGTGATCAGGCGACGGTCCAGTGTGGGACCACCGGCGGCGCGAACGGCCTCGACCACGTCTGACGACGTCACCGAGCCGAACAACCGGCCCCCGGTGCCCGAGCGCGCGGGCAGGCGGACCGTCAGGCCGGAGAGCTGGCCCTTGATCTCCTTCGCGTGGCCGAGGTCGCGCACCTCACGCACCTCGCGAGCGCGGCGGATGGTGGCGATCTGCTTCTCGGCCCCGCGGGTCGCCAGGATCGCC
>JBBSUR010000026.1:0-21066 GCA_038234255.1 Mycobacteriales bacterium
CGTGACCAGGGATCGCCCGGCTCCGTCGATGCCGGTCTCGCTGTGTGCGCGCTTGCCGACCCGCAGCGCGGTCTGGAACAGCTCGTGCAGGCTCGGACCGGCCCCGTCACCCTGGGCAGTCGCGTACGCCCGCCGAAGCTGACCGAGGATCTGCGACTCGCCGATCACCATCGAGTCCAGGCCGCAGGCGACCTCGAACAGGTGCAGGACCGCCTGGCCCTCCCAGTGCACGTAGAGGTGGCGCTTCAAGGTGTCGAGCGGCACACCGGAGAGTCGGGCGAGCAGATCGCTCACCGCGTCGACCCCGGCGTGGAAGGCCTCGGTGTCGGCGTAGATCTCCACCCGGTTGCACGTGGACAGGATGACCGCCTCGCCGATCGGACCGGCTGAGCGCAAGTCGGCCAGGGCGAGAGGCGCCGCCCCCATTCCCACCGTGACCTGCTCCAGCAGCGACACCGGTGCGCTCTTGTGGGAGATGCCGACGACCAGGATGCTCACGCCGGCACCTCGCCGGCGAGCGGCCGAACCACCCGTATGTCATCGACCAGGGACAGCGTCGTCTTGCGGTGCGCGTGAAAGCTCAAGATCTGCAGTTCGTTGGACAAGTCGACCTTGCGCACGTCCACTCCGGGCGGCACCCGCAGCACGGTCGGGGCGAAGTTGAGGATGCTGCGCACACCTGCGGCGACGAGCCGGTCGCAGACCTGCTGAGCGGACGAGGCGGGCGTGGCGATGACGCCGATGCAGACGCCCAAGGTGCGCACGACCGCGTCCAGATCGTCGACATGGCGTACGACCTGGTCGCCCACCTGGCCGCCGACCCGGCAGTGGTCGGCGTCCAGCAGCGCAGCGACCGCGAACCCTCGGTCGGCGAACCCGCCGTAGCCGGCCAGCGCCAGCCCGAGGTGACCGACGCCGATCACCACGACCGGCCAGCGCCGGCCCAGACCCAGGGCCCGACTGATCTGCAGCGCCAGCTCCTCGACCTCGTAGCCGACGCCGCGAACGCCGTAGGAGCCGAGGTGGGACAGGTCCTTGCGCAGGGTGGCGGAGCCGACGCCGGCCGCCCCGGCCAGTGCCTCGCTGCTGATGGTGACCGAACCCGACTCGGTCAGGGCGTGCAAGGCCCGCAGGTAAGTCGGCAGCCGGGCGACCGTCGCGTCGGGCACGTCGGTGCGCGGCCTCGCCGGTGCGCTCGCCGCCGGTAGGCAATGCGCGGCATCCGACTCGCTCACTGCCCACCTCCCACTGCCGCGCCCATGTCCTCGGAGCGCAAGATTACGCGCTTGTGAACGTACGCACAAAGTCGTCGGACCCGGCTGGCTACGCCGGCATTCTCCACCGCCGGCCCTAGCCCCGTAGCGCCCGACGCAGCGCCTTCTCGTTGACCCGCCAGTAGGCATGCTCCACCCCGTCGAGCAGGACGACCGGCACCTTGTCGGTCCAGCGGGCGTGCAGCGAGGGGTCCCCGTCCACGTCGCGCACCTCGAAGGGCACTCCGGCGTCCGCCGCCGCCCTTTCAACCACCGGCTCGGCCTGCGCGCACAGGTGGCAGCCGGCGCGGCTGAGCAGGACGACCGACGACGGCTTCGGGCGTCGCTTCCACCGGGGCAGCGGGGTCACCAGCGACCGCGTCGGCCCGCACGCTCAGGCGTACAGCTCACGCAACTGGCCCTTGCTGACCTTGCCGGTAGCGCTGTGCGGCAGCGAGTCGACGAACGTCACGGTGGTCGGGCACTTGAAGCGGGCCAACGACCTCGCGCAGTGAGCGAGGACGTCCTGCTCGGACACCCCGGCACCGGGCGTCCGCACTACCAGCGCGGTCACCGACTCCCCGGTGGCAGGATCGGGCCGGCCAAGCACCGCCGCGTCGCAGATCTGGGCGTGGCCGAGCAGGACGTCCTCAACTTCGCGCGGGTAGACGTTGAACCCACTGACCAGGACCAGCTCCTGGCGGCGGTCGACCAGGTGGAGGTCCCCGTCCTCGTCGACGTAGGCGACGTCCCCGGTGGAGAACCAGCCATCGGGGTCCGGGCCGTCGGCGGCCTCGGGCCAGTAGCCCTGGAAGACGTTCGCTCCGCGCACAACAATCTCGCCGGGGTCCCCGTCCTCGACCGGCTTGCCGTGCTCGTCGGCGAGCCGGAGCTCGACGCCAGGAATGGCCCGACCGATCGAGTTGGGCCGGGCGACCCGGCTGCACAAGGTCGAGGTGAGCACCGGGGCCGTCTCGGTGAGTCCGTAGCCCTCGTAGACGTGGTGACCGGTGGACTCGATCATCCGGGCGAGCACGCTCGCGGGCAGGGGAGCGGCACCGGAGAGCATGAGGCGGACCGAGGCCAAGGCCGCACGGACGTCGGTCAGCTGCGACCAGGCGACATACATCGCCGGGGCGCCGACGACGCTGGTGACAGCGCGCTCGCGGATCACTGCGAGCGTCTGGACCGCGTCGAAGCGCTCGACGAGCACGCCGGTGGCCGCATGCGCCGCGACGGCGCCGAGCCCCGCCGACAGCCCGTAGACGTGGAACATCGGCAGGACCAGCAGGACGACGTCGTCGGCGGTGACGACCGGAGGCTCGATCCGGGCGGTCTGCTCAAGGTTGGCCAGCAGTGCCCGGTGCGGCAGCATCGCGCCCTTGGGCCGCCCGCTGGTGCCGGAGGTGTAGAGCAGCACCGCCAGGTCCTCCCCGCCGCCCTGCGCCGGGACCGCAGCGGCAGCCGCTCCCCGTTCGAGCAGCGCCTCCCAGCCTCCGGCGCCCTCCGGCGCGGTCCCGCAGACGAGGACGTGCTCGAGCCGCTCCAGTTCCAAGGCCAACTCCGCGGCGGTCGCCGCACCGCCGGGCGTCGTCAGCAGGGCACGGGCGCCACTGTCGCCGAGCACGTGGAGCAGTTCACGCGAGGTGGAGCCGGGATTGACCGGGACGGCCACGAGCCCGGCCCGCAGCACGCCGAAGTAGGCGATCGGGAAGTCCACCGTGTTGGCCAGTGAGATGCCGACCCGGTCGCGGGGGGACAGACCCAGGGCCAGCAGACCCGCCGCCGCCGCATCCACCCGGGCGTCGACGTCGCGCCAGCTGATCGACTGCGGCCCGAACACAAAGGCGGGCTTGTCCGCGAAGCGCTCCGCGGCACGACGCACGAGATCGGCGAGGTTGCCGCCGAGCTCCGACGGGGCGGACGAAGCAGCCGTCACGGCGCCCGCGCCGGCGGTGGTGGCGCCCCCAGCAAGCCCGGCCGGCGCGACGGCGTCGGTGAGGGGTCGGGGGAGGGCGCGAAGGACGGCCCGGAGGTCGGCCCGAACGTCGGTCCGAAGTTAGGGTTCGGGCTGGACCGCGGGAGAGGGGACTCCGCGGTCACGCTCGGCTGGATCAGCGGCGGCTCGAAGAAGGTCGACGGTGTCCTGGGCGAGAAGATCGGCTGCGGTGTCGACCCGACCGTGCCGCTTCCGTCGGCCGGCCCGGCGGACGGCGACGCTGACGGCGCCACCCCGGCTACCGTGATGCCCTTGGACGCCTGGATCTCCCGCTGGATCTCCAGGGTGCGGGCGAAGATCCGCGCCGGCAGCGTCCCTCCGTAGACCTGTGGCACTCCGTGCAGGTCCTTCATGCCGCCGCACTGCGTCCCGACGATCCCGTCGCAGTTCTGGTCCTCGTAGCCCATCCAGGTCGCGATGCACACGTTCTGCGGCGCCCGCGCACAGCCAATGAACCAGGCGTCCGTGCTGTCGTTGGTCGTGCCCGTCTTGCCGAAGATCGGGTAGTCCTGCTTGGCCGCGGGCGCCGTACCCGCCGGGGCGGTCACCCCGGACATCGCCTCGGCCACCCGGTTGGCCACATCGGCCGGCATGGCCTGCCGGGCCGGCGCGGGCTTGTCGGGTGCCTTCTCCAGCACGGTGCCGTCGGCGTCGCGGGTCTCCAGCACGTAGCGCGGCGTCATGGTCTTGCCGCCGTTGACCAGTGTGCCGAACGCGTTGGCCATCGACAGCGGCGTCACCAGCGCCGTCGTGCCGAGTCCGAAGGACTTCTGCGCGGTGCCGAAGGCGTCCTCGTTGGCGACCACCCCGGAGTCCAGCATCAACTGCTTGATCTTCGGCCGGCCCACCTCGATGGCCAGCGGGACGTACACCGTGTTGACCGAGCGCTGCAGCGCCGACTGCAGGGTCAGGCTGCCCCGGCTGGGACTGCTCTCGCCGCCGGCGTTGCAGTAGCGGTAGACGCCGTCGGGCGCGGTCGGGTCCGGGATGGTGTCGCAGCCCGGAGCCGGCCGGCGAGTGTCGAGCTGCAGACCCCCCAGCAGCGCGGTGGCCAGGGTGAAGGGCTTGATCGTCGAGCCGGTGGAGCGGTTGGCATTGGTGGCGAGATTGAACCCCCCCCGCTCGTAGCCGTCGATGGCTTTGCGGCCCGCCTTGGCGGGGAAGCGACGCAGCGTGGTCATGGCCTTGACGTCGCCGGTGTTGATGTCAACGGCGACCACCGCGGCCTGCGGGTCGGTCGGGTCGGGAAGCACCTCGCGCACCGCCCGGGTCATGGCCTCCTGCAGGTCGGTGTCCAACGCGGTCGTGACCCGGAACCCGCCGCGGTCGAGCTTGTCGGGGTCGTCCTTGTAAGCGGCCTTGAGCTGCGCCTTGACCAAGTCCGCGTACTCCGGCGCGGTGCTCGGCGGCTCGGCCTCCAACGCCCGCTTGGGCACCACCGCCTCCTTCCGCTGAAAAGCGGCACTGGCCTCGGCGGTGGTGATGTAGCCGTTCAGCACCATCTGGTTCAACGTGTACTTCTGCCGGTCCCGCGCGATGCCAAAGTTCGCGACCGGGTTCCAGTCCGACGGCGCCGGGGCGATGCCGGCCAGCATGGAGGCCCGCGCCAGCGCCAAGATTTTATCGTCGCTGGACCCGGGCCGGCTCGGATCGCGGGCCAGGTCGGTCACCGGCACGTCGAAGTAGTACCTCGAGGCCGCCTGCACGCCGTACGTGCTGTTGCCCAGGAAGATCACGTTGAGGTAGTCGGTGAGGATCTGCTCCTTGCTCTTGCGGCTTTCCAGCCGCACCGCGAGACCTGCTTCGCGCACCTTGCGCAGCAGGGTGCGCTCGTTGCCGACGTAGGCGTACTTCACGTACTGCTGGGTGATGGTGGACCCGCCCTCACGCCGACCGCCGGTCAGGTCCCGGTAGGCGGCGCGGGCGGTGGCCAGCGGGTCTACGCCCTTGTGGTCGAGGAAGCGGGCGTCCTCGGCGGAGATGATCGCCTGCCGCATGACGTCCGGGATGTCCTCCGGTGAGATGATCTCCCGGCGCTCCGAGGGCCGGATCAGCCCGAACTGCGTGCCGTCCTCGGCCAGCAGCAGCACCGACTTCGGAGCCGGCGGCACGACTTTCAGGTCGAACGGTGCGGCCAACAGTCCGGCGACGAAGGTCGTGAGCGCGACGACGATGGCCAGGAAGAAGACCAGGATCGCGTACACGACCCGACGGCCGCGCCGGCGGCGACGCGCCACCGTGGACGGCCGTCGTCGTGCGGGCGCAGAACTGCCCCCGTATATCGCTTGAAGGACCATGCCGTCAGCCTACGCGGCGACGGCGGACCCAGCGGCCCGGGAAACGGCTCAGGGAACGGCGGGGGCCTGCCGATCAACGCCATGACGAAGCCCGATCGCAGGAACACGACCACTAAGTGCGAGCCAACACCTAGCATGGCCCGCTGGACCCCCGCCCGTGCTGACAGGAGACCCCGTGCGTCGCGGATCGCCAGCCGTGCCGGTCTCTGTTCCCGTGCCGCCGGGTCCGCGGTGACCAGGCCCACTGGCCTACGTACCGGACTGCCCGTGTCCTTGCCCTCGCCGAGCGCCGCCGGGGACGACGGCACCCGCCCCGTCGGCTGGACGGGTGGAACCGCCCATGCGCCCGCCGAGGGCGAGAGCGCCGTCACGCTTGCCCTCGTGCAGCAGGCACAGGCGGGCGACGCGGACGCATTCGGCGAGCTGTACGACCGCTACGTCGATCTGGTCTACCGCTACGTCTACTACCGCGTCGGGTCGGCCCAGGTGGCCGAGGACCTGACCAGCGAGACCTTTCTCCGGGCGCTGCGGCGAATTTCCTCCTTCACCTGGCAGGGACGCGACGTGGGTGCGTGGTTCATCACGATCGCGCGCAACCTCATCGCCGACCACTACAAGAGCAGCCGGCAGCGGCTGGAGCTCACGACCGAGGACGTCAGCACCGTCACCGGCGCGCCGCGATTGGTGCAGGACGGTCCCGAGGATGCGGTGCTCGAGTCGATGCAGAACAAGGTGCTGCTCCAGGCCGTCAGGCAGCTCAATGCCGAGCAGCAGGAGTGCATCGTGCTGCGCTTCCTGCAGGGCCTGTCGGTGGCGGAGACGGCCCTTGCCATGAAGAAGAACGACGGCGCGATCAAGGCCCTGCAGTACCGCGCGATCCGCTCACTGGGTCGACTGCTGCCCGAAGGCGTGGAACTGTGACCCGTGATCGTGTCGGCCCGGTTACGGACGGTTATAGTCACCGGTACCCCGTCACCCCCACCGGTCCGGCCTCGTTGGTCCCGAGAGCAGCCGGTGCCGCCGGCTGCCCGTCGCGGAAACAGGTAGGTCGGCTGTGGGATCGCTGAAGGTTCTGCCTTTGGGCTACCTCCCCACCCGTCACCGCGCCGAGGAGTTCGCCTGCGCACTCGACGCTGCCGGTGTCGCTGCACGGCCGACGGCGACCATCGGACTCGCGCGGCGGCTGAGTGCTGCGGGCGAGGCTCTCGTGCCGGTCGCCGCCCCGCGGGCCGAGTTCCGCAGCGCGCTGCGCACCCGCCTGATGGCCGTTGCCGCGGTGCAATCAGCGTCGCCGTCGATCCCGGTCGCCCGGGCGCAGGAGCCGGATGTCGACAGTGCCCGCTGGGGCTCCAGCCGGCGGGCCCAACGCACGCTCGGCCTGGCCGCGGGGGCGATGGCCTCCTGCGTGGCGGTCACCGGCGTCGCAGTGGCCAGTAGCCAATCCCTGCCCGGGGACCCCTTCTATTCCGTCAAGCGCACCACCGAGGCGCTGCAGCTGGCCACCACCGGCGGCGACGAAGCCAAGGGGCAGCGTCACCTGGATTTCGCCGCTACCCGGCTACGGGAGCTCCGCGACCTCACCTCCGGCCGTGGGTCGTCGGAGCGGGTCGGTGTGAACCTCCAGGTCGTCGAGCGGGTGCAGACCACGCTGGCCGACATGGATACCGAGACCCGCAAGGGCACCGCGCTGCTGACCGACGCCTTCCGCAGCTCGCAGACGCCGGCGCCGCTGCGGACCCTGTCCAAGTTCGTCACCACCCAGAGCGTTCAGCTCGAGCGGCTGCTGCCCGCCCTACCGCCCGAGAGTCAGAACTTCGCCGTCGCCTCCCTCGCTCTGGTAGCCGACGTGGCCGACGACACCGAACAGCTGATGGAGTTCGAGGCGTGTCAGGCGAACTGCGACGCGCCGGTGAAACCCACTGCGAGCCCGACGCAGACCCCGACCGCAGGCCCCACCTCGTCCGGCTCGCCGTCCCCCCAGGCAACCGTGACACCCAGCCCGGGAACGACGCCGTCGCCGAGCGGCACCCCGGAGCCGAGCCTGGCGGGCACTCCCGACGACGAGGTCAGCCCGCGACCGACCGGAACGGTCAGTCCCGGACCCTCCGCCTCCGCCTCCCCGTCCCCGTCCCCGTCCTTGTCCTCGTCCACCGAGTCGGCGCGCCCGCAGGAAGTCGACCTCCTGCCTCGACCGACTCGGCCCTCGTCCTGGCTGCTGCCGCTGCCGCTGTAGTCGGACCGGACCGGATCGCCGGCCCAGACCCTCGACTCAGACCGCGCGAGATCGCGACGATCTTTCGCTGTTGATCCGTCGAGAAGCGGGAAGTCACCCGTCACCCCACCCCATCCACGTCGTTGGAGGGGTGAGCGATCATCATCTGGCGTCACCGTTCCACCTCGGCATCACCCGCTTCACGTGCCACCCTGTTCGCCTGCCCTTGTGATCATTTCCTCCCCGTTCCCGGGGAGTCGCCACCGGAGGAACTCGAATGCACCGTCCCGCTTCCGCCGCCAGGCCTGGCCGAGCGGCGCGCAGCGCCGTCGTGCTCGCCGCGGCGAGCACGCTGCTGGTGGGCGGTGCCATCCCGGCCTCCGCCCAGACCGCCGCTCCCGATCTCGCCGGAGCCACGGGGGCGACTGCGCTCACCGTGACGCTCAACCTGCCCGGCGGTGCGACCACCAGGCTGCAGCTCATCCTCGACCCGGTCACCGGCACGGTGCGCCGGGTCGGCTCGACGACCGACGCCGCGGCCGCCGCCGAGGTCATCTCCGGCAGCTTCGGTGGACAGGCGCTGGGCTCCGGGGTCTCCTCAGCCAAGCTGCCCTCGCCGCTGAGTTCCACCAACAACCCGACCGGCGCGCTCGCCGACGGTCTGGCCGGGACCCCGCTGGCCAACCTGTTGAAGGTGGAGCTGCTGCCGTCGTCGGCCACGGTCTCGGCCGACCCCTCCAGCACGTCCACGGCCGCCGTCGCCAACTTGGGCGCCGGGCTGCCGGACGACATCGGCAATGCCCTGGCGCCGCTCACCGACGGGCTCGCCAGCGCGGTCGACCAGATTCTGTCGGCGCTGTCCGACGCGAGCGGCATGACCGTCCCAGCCCTGTGCGACGGACTGACCCAGGCGGTCACCACCCTCGAGCCCGTCACCGGCGCCCTCGGCGACGCGCTGGCGGCCCTGCCGGTCCCCGTGCCGGTGCAGGCGCTGCTCGACGAGACGACCCTGGGCGCCGTCTGTGGGCTGGCCACGACGCTCGACCAGCTCAACACCGCCCTGCAAGGCGCACTGACCACCCTCACCGGTGACAGTGGTGTTCTCGGTACGGGCCTGATCACCGGCGAGCAGAGCATCGTCACCGCTCCCGGAAGCATCACCTCCACCGCCAGCGCCTCCGTCGCCGGACTCACCCTGCTGGGCCAGCAGGCGCTGGCTGGCGCCGAGGTCCTGCGGACCACGTCGACCGCGGTGGCCAAGGGCACTCCCGGTTCGGCCGATGCCACCATCGACTCCACCGTCGCCGGGGTGACCGCCGGTGCTCTGGACCCGTTCGCCCAGGTCCGGGCGACGATCAACGGCATCCGGGACAGCTTCGTCGGGGAGGGCGTCCTGCCGGCCGAGCTGGGGACGCTGTTCGACGACTTGTTCTCCACGCTCAACGACGCGCTGGCCCCGCTGGGCGTCGTGCTGTTCAAGAACGACGACTCCCCGCAGGCGCAGGCACTGGCGAGCTGCCCGACCGAGCTGAACGGCCTGCAGACCGGCACCTTCGAGGCTCAGGACGGCACCTGCGCCGCCGCAGCGACCCGCGGGGTCGGCCTCAGCGTCACGCTGCCCACCGCGCTCACGGACGTGCTCATGATCGAAGGCCCGCTGGTCGAGCTCCAGATCGTGCCGAGCGCGGCCGTCGCCCGCCTCCAGGCCCCGGCGCCGGTCGTGCCGGAGACTCCGCAGTTGGAGCAGCTCCCGCGTACCGGACTGGACAGTGCCCTGCTGGGCGGCCTCGGTGCCGCCCTCCTGCTCGGCACCGTGCTGGTGCGCCGCCGCCGGCTCGCGGACGCCTCGATCTGAGGTCGTCCACCAGAGTGCCGCACCGCTCGTCCGAAGCGCCCCTGCGAACAATTGCGGGGGCGCTTCGGCGTGGGATCGGGCCCGGCTAGTGTCGAAACCGGCCGGAGTGGACATGGCCAGTGTCGAGTTAGCCGTGTCGTCTCCACAGCCGAACCTGCAAGCCGAATCTGCCAAGCCGAATCTGGCCGCACCACCTGACCAAGGAGATCCGTGCCGAGTCCGTTCCGGGTGCGCCGACGCTCGCGCCGCGGGGACTCTGGAGTCCGGGTAGTCCTGGCCGGGGTGGCCTCGGCCGCGGCTGCCGAGGTGGAGGACAGCCTGTTGGTCCCGCCCGACCCCACGGCTGCGGCCTTCTTCGATGTCGACAACACGATGATCCGTGGCGCCTCGATCTACTTCTTCGGCAAGGGCATGGCCGGTCGCGGGTTGATCACCACCCGCGACCTGCTGCGGTTCGGCTGGCAGCAATTGGCCTTCCGGGTGAAGGGCCATGAGAATGCCGATGCCGTGGAGCAGGCCCGGGACAAGGCGCTGGGCCTGGTCGCCGGCAAGTCGGTCGGCGAGATCGTCGCCTACGGCGAGGAGATCTACGACGAGCTGATGGAGCGCCGGATCTGGTCGGGCACCCGGGCGCTCGCCCAGCAGCACCTGGACGCCGGGCAGCGGGTCTGGTTGGTGACCGCGACCCCGGTCGAGTTGGCGCGGATCATCGCGGCCCGACTGGGGCTCACGGGCGCGCTCGGGACCGTCAGCGAGGTGGAGGACGGCTGCTACACGGGGCGGCTGGTCGGTGAGCCACTGCACGGGCCGGCCAAGGCCGAGGCCGTCCGCGCGTTGGCCGAGCGCGAGGGGTTGGACCTGTCCCGCTGCACCGCCTACAGCGACTCGTGCAACGACGTGCCGATGCTCACCGCGGTCGGCCATGCCGTCGCCGTCAATCCCGACATCGCCCTTCGCAACGAGGCCCGGGCCCGTGGTTGGGATGTCCGCGACTTCCGTACCGGCCGGAAGGCAGCCAAGGTCGGCGTGCCGGCGGCCGCGACGGCGGGGGCCGTCGCGGGCGGAGTGGTGGCCGGCGTGGCTCTGCACCGGCGGCGCGAGCGAGCCAGGTCCGGCCGGCTGCTCACGGCCATTCGCGCACTCGCCTGAGGGCGCAGGCAGGTCAGAAGAAGATGCTGCGCCGCTGCATCAGCAGCGTGTAGAGCGTCGACTGGATGGTCTCGCGCACCTGGTCGGTCAGGTTGAACACCAGCATCGGGTCTTCGGCGGCCGCGGCGCCGCCGAGCGAGGCGGTCTCGATCGGCTCACCGAACGCGATGATCCACTTCGACGGCAACGGAATCAGCCCCACCGGCCCGAGCAGCGGGAAGGTGGGCGTGACGGGCACGTACGGCAAGTCCAGCAGCCGGGCCAGCGAGCGGACGTTGGCCAGCATCGGGTAGGTCTCCTCGGCACCGACGATGGAGCAGGGCACGATCGGGGCACCCGTGCGCAGCGCAGCGGAGACGAAGCCTCCGCGGCCGAAGCGCTGCAGTTTGTAGCGCTCGCGGAAGGGTTTGCCGACGCCCTTGAAGCCCTCCGGGAAAACCCCGACCAGCTCTCCGGCCGAGAGCAGGCGCTCGGCGTCGGCGTTGCAGGCCAGCGTGTGGCCGCTCTTGCGGGCCAGTGGCGCGATCACCGGAAGCCGGAACACCAGATCGGCGGCGAGCAGCCGCAGGTGCCGGTGCGAGGGGTGGTGATCGAGCAGGGCCAGCGCCGTCATGAGGGCGTCGATCGGGATGGTCCCGGAGTGGTTGGCGACCAGCAGCGCCGATCCGGTGTCCGGCACGTTGTCCAGGCCGCGCGTCTCGACCCGGAACCACTTGTCGTACAGCGGTCGCAGTGCGGGCAGCAGGACGTGCTCGTTGAGGTCGGGATCGAAGCCGAAGTCGTCGATGGGGTAGTCACCGGTGATCCGCCGCCGCAGGAAGGCCAGGCCGCTGGCAAGCGTGCGGTCCCAGTCGCCGGACGGCTCCGCTGCCGGCGAGTCCGGCGAGTCCGGATCGGGCCGACTGCGGGCGGAGTCGAGCGCGATCACCTTGCCCAGTCCCGGCTCAGCCACCGACCGCCCCCGTCCCGACCGACCGGCTCGACAGCAGCTGCAGCAGGCGGTGTTCGGTGGCCGATGCCACCGCCTCCACCTCGCGCGCCCGCGGATGGATCTCGGCGAACGTGTCGAACGCCTCACGCGTCGGTCGCGGCAACCAGCCCAGTGCGTCGCGCAGCCGACGGACGTCCGCGACCCGTCCGTGCTCCAGGTAGCGCATCTGCTCCGGCGAGAAGTCGACCAGCCCGGCGCCGCGCAGCGCCCGTGCGACGAAGGACACGGCCGGGGGCAGGATCGGTACGGACGGGCGGCCGAGGCGGCGCAGCGCCTGGGAGAGCATCAGCACGCCGACGCCGCCCACGTTGAAGATGCCGGAGTGGTCCTGCGTGACGGCGCGCCGCAGCACCTCGATCGCGTCGTCCTCGTGACAGAGCTGGATGCGCGGGTCGAAGCCGAACACCGTCGGGACGACGGGCAGGCTGAGGTAGCGGGTCAGCGGCGTATCGATGGTCGGCCCGATGAAGTTCGTGAAGCGCAGCAGGGACACCGTCACGTCGGGGCGGCGCCGGCCGAAGCCGCGGACGTAGCCCTCCACCTCGACGGCGTCCTTGGCGTAGCCCGAGCGCGGCAGCGCCTTGGATGCGACGTCTTCGGAGAACAGTGCCGGGTCACGAGAGCTCGACCCGTACACCGCCGTCGTGGACTTCACCACCAGCTTGCGTATGGTCGGCGACTTCTGGCAGGCCGCGAACAGTTGCATGGTGCCGATGACGTTGATCTCCTTCATCGCCGTACGCCCACCCGCACTCAGCGGCGTAGCGATGACGTTGAGGTGGACCACAGTGTCGACGTCGGCCGAGGCAAGGATCTTGGCGATCAGCGGGTTGCGGATGTCGGCGCGGACGAACTCGGTGCGCCCGAGCGTCGCGCGGGCCGCCGCGGTCGGCGCCGCCGCGTCCACGCCGATGACCCGTTCGATCGAGGGGTCGGAGGCGAGCACCGCAGCGAGCCGGCCACCGAGGAACCGGCTGACACCGGTGACGAGGACGACGCGGGGACTCACGGGGGAAGTCTAGGCCGGGACCGGGACGGCGCCGGCGCGGCCTCAGCGCCGCACGACAGAGGGCTCCGGGGGCAGCGTGAACGGGACCGGAGCAGCAGCCGTCGTCCGGGAGATGACCAGCGGCTCGCCCCGGCCGGCCCGCAGCCGCGCGGCGGCGCTGCCCGAGTGGACCGCGATCGTCACGGTACGGAAGGAGTCCTCGCAGACAGCCAGCCGGCCCCGCGCGACCTCACCGTAGGTCAGCAGGAACGGCACCACGAGACTCTTGCCGCTACAGCGCAACTCGACCTGGTCGCCGACCCGGATGCCCGCCTGCTCGAGGTGCAGCCGCGTCAGGTTCAGCGTGAGGTTGCCGAAGTGGTCGACCTGGACGACCTCTCCGTGCACGTGGTCGTGCTCGACGGTGGGCTGGCGCACCGCGAGCCGCTCCAGCTCGTCGACCTCGAGCTCGGTGCCCACCTGCTCCAGCGGCAGACCCGCGGCCAGGCGGGCAGCGACCGGGGAGAACACGTCCCGGCCACGGAACGTCCGCGCGGGGCTCGGATGCCACAGCTGGGCGTTGTCCAACACGTGCGCGCGCACCACTCCTCCGGCCACCTCCCAGGCCTGCGAGGTGAGGCCGTTGTCCGGGGCGACGAAGGTCGAGCCGTCGCCGGTGCGTACCGCGACACCGCGCGCCGGCATGGCCCGGAACGGGTCGACCAGAGCCAGGTGGACGGACGGCACCGGAAGGTAGGGGACGGCGCTGGCCAGCACGGCACCACCCTGCTCCACGTCCTGCGGGGCGACCAGGTGCAGCACATCGATCACCCGGACCTCCGGCGCCGTCCGGGCGATGACCCCACGGCAGACGCCGAGAAAGGCGTCTTCGTGGCCGTAGTCGGACAGGAAGGTCAGCCACTGCTGGGCCACCGGGTTCCTCCGTGATCCGGTCGCCGACAGGACGACCGACGCAGCTATTTCTTGTTGCGACGCTGGACGCGGGTCTTCTTCAGCAGTTTGCGGTGCTTCTTCTTGGCCATCCGCTTACGGCGCTTCTTGATGACGGAACCCACGTGTGGACCTCTGCTCAGCTCTGGAGTCGGACAGGTCAGGCTACCTGGGAGTCAGCCGGTCGAGCCGAACCCGACCTCGAGGTAGTCGTGCACGGCCCGCTCCGGCACCCGGAACGACCGTCCGACCCGCACCGATGCGAGCTCGCCGCTGTGCACAAGCCGGTAGACGGTCATCTTGGACACGCGCATGACCTTGGCGACCTCGGCCACCGTCAGGAACTGAATTTCCGACAAGCTGGACATGGTTGTTCTCACCCGCTATCGGCACGCGTCGCGGTCATCGGCTTCCCCACCGACGACATCGGACACGCACGTGCTGCGTGAGAGTAGCGGGACACGAGTGATTCGCGCAGCCGCCCTCCGTTCTACTCCATTCTCAGGGCAACGACCGGTTCCAGCCGTCCCGCGCGACGGGCCGGGACGACGCCGAAGAATATGCCGACCGCCGCGCTGACCGTGAACGCCAGCACCGGTGACCACCAGGTCACCACCGCCGGCAGCTGGTCGAACACCGCCGACAACCCCAGCGCTCCCCCCACTCCGAGGGCGATGCCGAGGATCCCGCCGATCGTGGTCAGCAGCACCGCCTCCAGCAGGAACTGCAGGGTGACGTCACGGGTGCGCGCGCCGACCGCCTTGCGCAGGCCGATCTCCCGCGTCCGCTCGCGCACGCTGACCAGCATGATGTTGCTCACCCCGACCCCCCCGACCAGCAGGCTGATGGCGGCGATCGCGGCGAGCACGGTGGTGAGCAGCCCCAGGATGCGTCCGACCGTTCCGAGGATCTGGTCCTGGGTGACCGCGCTGAACTCCTCGTCGGGGTAGCGGTCGGCGAGTACGGCCAGCGCGGTGCGTCGTACGTCGTCGATCTCGTCGGTGGACGGGGCCTTCAACGCGAGGGCGTCGACGGTGCTGTCCCCGAACAGCCGCTGCGCCGAGGTCACCGGGATGTGCACCTCGTTGTCGCGGTCGGCGCCGAGGCTGGAGCCCACCTCGGCGAAGACCCCGATCACCCGGAACCGGACCCCGCCGACACTGAGGTTGCGCCCGAGCGGGTCGGCGCCGTCGAACAGCGTCCGGGCCAGTCCGGAACCGACGACGGCGACCCGGCGCCGGGTGTCGACATCGCTCTCCCGCAGGTATTGGCCGCGGGCCACCGGTCGGACGAAAACCCTTGGCACTGCAGGGTTGGTGCCGGTGACCGTCGCAAAGCTGCTGCGGCTGCCGAAGCGGACCGTCTCACCGCTGGACAGGCTCACCGCGACGCCACCGGGCTGGTTGATCGCCCGGCCGATGCGATCGGCGTCACCGAGCTCGAGCCGGCTCTTGGTCGGCGCCGCACCGAACTCCAGCTTGCCCGGGACGACGATGACCAGGTTGGCGCCGAGGCCGTTGACCTGCTCCTCGACCTCCTGCTTGGCCCCGGTGCCGATCGCGACCAGCACCACGACCGCGGCCACGCCGATGACGACGCCGAGCATCGTCAGCAGGCTGCGCAGCCGGTTCGCCCGCAGCGCGGTGATCGCGACCCGCCACGCCTCCGCGAGCCTCACCGGCCCGACCGCTCCGGCCGCCCCTTGAGTCCTGCAAGTGCCCTCGCGGAGGTGTCCTCTGCGCAGGACGCAAGGGAGGTGGTGGTGGGTTCGTCTTCGAGCTGCCCGTCGCGGACCCGGATCTGCCGCCGGGCGCGGGCGGCGACCTCCCGATCGTGGGTGACCAGGACGACGGCGACCTCCTGCTCGCGGTTGAGCTCCTCGAGCAGGGCCAACACCTGCTCGCCGGTGCGGGTGTCGAGGTTGCCGGTCGGCTCGTCGGCGAGCAGCACCTGCGGGTCGCCGACCAACGCCCGGGCGATCGCCACCCGCTGCTGCTCCCCGCCGGACAGCTGTCCCGGGCGGTGGTCCAGGCGATGACCCATGCCGACCCGTTCCAACGCGGCCCGCGCCAGACGGCGGCGCTCCGACCGACGCAGCCCCCGGTAGACCAGCGGCATCGCGACGTTGTCCACGGCGCTGGTCCGGCCGAGCAGTTGGAAGGCCTGGAAGACGAACCCGATGGTGGCGTTGCGCACCTGCGCCAGCTCGTCCTCCGACAGCGCGGCGATGTCGCGCCCGCCGACCCGGAGCACCCCGGTGGTCGGCCGGTCCAGGCCACCGAGCAGATGCATCAGCGTCGACTTGCCCGAGCCCGACGGCCCGACCACGGCCACGTAGTCGCCCCGATCGATGCGCACCGACACCCCCCGCAGCGCCTGCACCGTGACGCCGTCGAGCTGGTAGGACCGAGTGACGTCGACCGCCTCCAGGGCCGGCCCGGTGGTCACGACCGCACGACCTGCCCGTCGCGCAGGCGGTCGGCGTCACGGACGACGACCCGCGCCCCGGGCTCCAGCCCGGCAACGATCTCGACCAGGTCCTCCCCCTGGGCACCGAGCCGCACCTCCCGACGGATCGCCCGGTCCTGCTCCACCACGAACACCGCATCGCGTCCGTCGTCGCGCACGATCGCCGCCGCCGGCACGGCGAGCGCGTTCTCGGCGGTGAGCACCTGCAGATTTACGACGGCGCTCATGCCGGGGCGAGGCTGCGGCGCCGGCCGCTCGTCGGAGGTCGTCCCGCCCCGCAGCGCCAACCGGACGCGGTAGGAGACCCCGCCACGCGCCGAGGTGGACGGCGCGAGGTCGACGGCGGTGACCGTCGCCGGATAGGTGGCATCAGGCACCGCGTCAACCTCGACGGTCGCCGGCGTCCCGGCCGTGACCAGCAGCACGTCGGTCTCGTCCACCTCTGCATCGACGGTGAGCCCGCCGAGGTCGGTGACGGTCAGCAGCGGCGCACCCGACCGGACCTCGGCGCCCTGCGCCAGCCCCGCAGCCGAGGTGGCGCCGCCGGAGGATCCGCCCGCCGCTCCGCCGAGGGCCTGCTGCGCCGGTCCCCGGACCTCCGGAGGCAGCCCGCCGAGCAGGCCGGCCAGATCGCCGCCGGCCGGTCCGGTCGCGGCAGCGCCGCCTGCGCCGAGGTTGACGACACCGGAGATCGGCGCGCGTACGGTCAGCGCCTCGACCGTCTGCTGGGCGAGCGTGACGGCCGCGCTCGCCTGGGCACGCTGGCTGCCGGTGACCGCAGCCAACGCCGACCCGACCCCTTCGACGCCGGCCCCGAGCTGGGCCAACGACGCTCGGGCGGCGGCGCTCGCCGCGGCGAACTGCCGCTCGGCCTGCGTCACCCGCTGCTCGGCCTCCGCCCGCAGCGTCGGGTCAGGTATCTGCGCCGCGGCCGCCCGGCCGGCGGCGAACGACGAACGTGCCGCGGCGTCCACCTGGTCCTGCAGCGGTCCGAGGTCGGCGCGCGGGACCGAGATGACCGAGTCGGCGGCCGAGCGCTGGGCGGCCTTGGCCTGGCGGAGCCGGTCCTGCGCGGCGGGGCTGGTCAGGCGTACCAGCACCGCGCCCTTCTCCACCTGCGCGCCGTCGGCGACCAGCAACTCACCGACGACGGCATCGGTCGGGGCGGTCAGGCTGGCGGTCGCCCGGGCCCCGACGGTGCCGGGTGCGTCGACCACCTCGGCGACGGTGGCGCGACCGATCTCGGCCACCTGCACCCGCACGTCCGACTCACCGCTACAGCCACCGGCGAGGGCCGCTGCCGCGAGCAGGGCTACCAGACGCTTCACTGCCACATCGTACGGAGGGCGAAGCGGTCCCGCCCCTCAGCGACGAGGTCCGGCGTCGCCCCCTACCCCCCCTTCTGCGCGACGTCTGATCTTCGGCCGCGTGAGCTTCCCCGTTGGACCAGACGTCCGGCCCCCTCAGCGGCGGAGCTCAGCTGTCGGCGGCCAGCTCCCGGGAACGGTTGCGCGCCGCCTCGATCGCGGCGAGCATCGCCGCGCGTACGCCGTGGTCCTCCATCGTGCGGATCGCCGCGATGGTGGTGCCGCCCGGCGAGGTGACCGCTTCGCGGAGCAACACCGGGTGCTCGCCGGACTCGCGCAGCATCCGGGCCGAGCCGACCGCGGTCTGCACGATGAGCTCGGCGGCGACGGCGCGCGGCAGGCCGAGCAGGATGCCGGCGTCGATCATCGCCTCGACGAGGAAGAAGAAGTACGCCGGCCCGCTACCCGACAGCGCGGTCACCGCGTCCTGCTGCGACTCCGGCACCCGGACCACCTTGCCAACCGGCGTCAGCAGGTCCTCGACCTGCTGCAGGTGCTCGGCGCCGGCATGCGAGCCGGCCGAGATGGCCGACATCGCCTCGTCGACGAAGACCGGCGTGTTCGTCATCACCCGCACGACCATGGTGCCCTCGGGCAGCAACTGCTCGACCAGTGAGCAGGGGATGCCCGCGGCCAACGACACCACGAGGGTCCCCGGGCGTACGTGCGCACCGATGTCGCCCAGCAGTGCGCGCATGTCCTGCGGCTTGACGGCCAGCAGGAGCACGTCGGCGCGAGCCGCGGCCTCCTCCGGCGTCGGCGTGGAAACGCCGTAGCGAGTGGCGATCTCGGCGGCCCGCTCGGCGTACCGCTCGGCGGCGAGCATCGAGCCGGGCGCCATCCCCGACCGCAGCAGGCCGGACAGCAGGGCCTCGCCCAGCTTGCCGACGCCGAGCAGCGCGACCACCCGGTCCGGCCCGGTCACGACCGGCTCGCCAGCGCGCGCAGGAAGAAGGTGAGGTTGGCGGGTCGTTCGGCGAGTCGGCGCATGAGGTAGCCGTACCACTGTTCGCCGTACGGCACATAGATCCGGACCCGATGTCCGGCCGCAGCGAGCCGCTGCTGCTCGGCCGGACGCACGCCGTACAGCAGCTGGAGTTCGAAGCTGCCGGGCGCCCGGGCGGCGACGGCGCAGGCGATCAGCGCGGGGTCGTGCGTGGCGACCATCGGGTAGCCGGGGCCGGCCATCAACACGTCCAGGCACCGCCGGTAGGACGCGTCGACCTCCTGCCCGCTCTGGTACGCGACGCTCGCCGGCTCGGAGTAGGCCCCCTTGCACAGCCGCACCCGCGACCCGGGGGTGGCCAGGGCGCGGCAGTCGTCCTCGGTGCGGTGCAGGTAGGACTGCAGCACCGCGCCGGTGTCCGGGAACTCCTTGCGCAGCAGGCTCAGGACCGTCAGGGTGCGGTCGGTGGTGGTGTGATCCTCCATGTCCAGGGTCATGGTGGTGCCGGCGGCATGCGCGGCGGCGGCGATGCTGCGGGCGGCCTGCAGCGAAAGCTCGTCGTCCACCCGCTGGCCCACCGCGGACAGCTTGACCGACACCTCGACCCGGCCTGCGTCGGTGAGCCCGGCGTCGTGCAGCTGCCGGAGGAGTTCGACGTAGGCCCGTACGTTGGCCGCCGCCTGCTCGGCGTCCGGGGCGTCCTCCCCGAGGTGGTCCAGGCTGACCTCGAGGCCCTTGCCGGTGAGCTCGTGGCTGGCGCGGACGGCGTCCTCGACCGACTCGCCCGCGACGAAGCGCCGGACGACCCGGCGCGACAGCGGCGCTGCGGTGACCAGCCGGTGCACGCGTTCGTTGCGGGCGGCGGCAAGGATGGCGGCGCGCAGCATGGATGGACGGTAGCGGCGGGAGGTGCTGTGGGGTCGTCCGACGGGGGGTCGCGCGGCACGACTTACGACGTGCTGGTGGTCGGCTGCGGTCCGGTCGGCGCGGTGCTGGCCGCGCGGCTCGGGGCGCTGGGCGCGCGCACCCTGCTCGTCGAGCGGGCCGCCGAGGTCCATCCGCTGCCGCGCGCGGTCGCCGCCGACGACGAGGTGCAGCACCTGCTGTCCCTGGTGGCGCCCGGTCTGCTGGAGGGGGCGGTGCACGACGTCGGCGTGCAGTTCGTGTCGGCCTCGGGTCGGCAGCTCGGCGCACTGCGCTTTCCACCGGGCCCGTCCGGGCACAGCGGGCTGGCCCTGTTCGACCAGCCGACGCTCGAGCGGCGGCTGCGGGCACACCTGGCCGGGCTGGCCGCGGTGACGGTCCGACTCGGCGCGGAGGTGGTGGCCTGGGAACAGGACGCGAGGGGGGTGACCGCCCGGCTCAGCGACGGGTCGGTGGTGCGCGCCACGTGGCTGGTCGGCTGCGACGGCGCGTCGTCCTCGGTCCGCGCAGCTGCCGGCATCGGCTGGCGCACACGGGGTCCGGCGCGATCCTGGCTGGTCGTCGACGTCGCCGGGACGGTCGACCGGCAGGAGCTCACCTACACCTGCGACCCGGCCCGGCCGCAGGTGGACATGCCGCTGCCCGGCGGCCACCGGTGGGAGTGGCTGCTGGACCGCGACGAGCCGACACCCGATCCGCTCGCCCTGCTGTCCCGCGACGTGGATGTCGCTGCGGTGCAGGTGGTCCGAGCCGTCAGCTATCGGTATGCCGCGCGGCGCGCTGATCATTGGCAGCGCGGACGGGTGCTGCTGGCCGGCGACGCCGCGCACACCATGCCGCCGTTTGCCGGGCAGGGGCTCGGCGCGGGCGTCCGGGACGCCTGGGCGCTGGGCGGGATGCTTGCGGTCGGCGACCCGTCGGGCTACCAGGCACTGCGAGCCCCGCACGTGGCGACGATGACGAGGCTGTCGCTGCTACTGGGCGCAGTCGTCGAGACCCGCTCGCCGGTCGCCGCGTCGGCACGGGACATGCTGCTGCGCAACGCCTTTCGCGCCCCCACGCTCGGCCCGTGGCTGTCCCGCGGCGGCCCCCGGTCCAGCGCCAGCGGCGTGCTCACCCGATGAGCCCGTCCCGCGAGCCCGGGCACTCCTCAGCCGTCGCCCCGCTGCTGTCCGCGGTCCGGCTCAACGCCGGCGCGACGGACCTGCCCGCGCGCTGGGAGAAGCACTCGAAAATCTGCGTCTCACACCCGCATCAGTGGGCACAGACTGATCAACGACGCGGACGACAGCGGTCACCAGGACCGCGAGTCCCGGCACGGAGAGGCGGCGCGACGTGGAGTGGTGGGGCTATCTGATCCTGGTGCTGCTGGTGGTGGTCATCGCCGTGGGTGCGGTGTTCGCCGTACAGGCCCGCCGACGCAGCGGCGGCGTGATCTCGCTGGACAACTCCGAGAAGAAGGGTGGGAGCGGCTCGTGAGCGTCCTTATGCGTGCCCGCGAGATCATGAAGCGGCCGGTCGTCACCCTCGCCGGTGAGGACATCGCCGAGGTCAAGGACATCGTCTACGCCGGGGAGGCCGGCGAGGTCGCGGGCTTCACGCTGAACGGTCGCGGGCTCTTGGCCGGGCCGCTGAAGACCGCGCTCCCGTGGTCGGCGGTGCACG
>JBBSUR010000027.1:0-20914 GCA_038234255.1 Mycobacteriales bacterium
CCCCGGTCGCCTGTGGTCACGACGTCGGGTTCGAGCGGAAGGCGCGGCCCAACCCCGGTGAGAGCTTGGCCGAGCACGAGGTCACGCGGGAGCGCCACGTTCGCACCGTAGCCCCGGCTTGGTGGTGATCGCACCCGCCCCCGTCCGATCAGCGGCATGAGCGGATGACCGTGCGCGCGCCCGGGCGATGCTTGGAGTCGATCGCTCCTGGCCGTGCTTGCCCTCGTCAGAATCGTGAGCTCGTCGAATTGGTCACCGCCGGTTGATTCATCGATCCACCACCGGGCATCGGTAGAGCCAGAGAGCACCCTGAAGGAGGCTCGTGTCTCGCAAAACCATGCTGATAGTGGCAGTAGTGATCGTGGCCATCGTGATCGTCGCCGCCGTCCTGCTTACAAGTGGAGGCGGATCCAGCGGTGGATCCGGCGGCTACTGAGGAGTGTTTCGCCGCGCGGTCGGAGTTGACCCGTTTCGTAGACATCGCTGGGACTGCGGACCTGGGTTTGGCCGCCGCGGTTCGTGAGGGTGCTCCTGGCAGGCAGCGCGACTAGCGGCATGAGCGGACATTTCGAGACTGTGTCTGGCACGCTGCGGCCGCTGATGCTTTCCGCCGCCTCCGCCGCTGAAACGAGGCGGATCGCCTCGCGGCCATGGGTTGCCTGGGGCTCGACGGAGCGGGCGACCGGGACTACGTTCGCCGTCTTCGAGGGGAGGTCGTAATGCGTCTGCTGGCCGCCACGACCGCTGGCGCCGGACACTTCGCCGGCCTGCTCCCATTCGCGCGGGCCTGCTCGGGCGCCGGTCATGACGTGCGGGTGGCAGCGCCTGCTTCGTTCGGGGACACGGTGACGAGTGCTGGCTTCGTCCACGAGCCGCTCGCTGACGCCGATCCGGCCGATCTTGGAGCCGTCTTCGGGCGAATCCCAGCGCTGTCGATGCAGGAGGCCGATGACCTGGTGGTGCAGGAGGTCTTCGGTCGGCTGGACCGGGATGCTGCTCTGCCGGCGATGCGGGCACTCCTGGACGACTGGCGGCCAGACGTCGTCCTGCGCGAGCCGGCGGAGATCGCGTCGTATGTGGCTGCCACCGAGTGCGGCATCCCACACGTCCAGACCAACATCGGACTGAGCGTGCTGGACGACCGGCTGCTGCCGCTGCTCGAGGCACCGCTGCACGAGGTGGGCTGCTCGATCGCCAGCCTGGCTGCCGCCCCGCGGTGGACGACCGTGCCGCCGTCCTTCGACGTGCCCAGCCGGCTCAGCACCGGACCTGTCACACACGCGCGCGACCCCGCCTTTGGCTCGGGGGCCGCCGCGTCCTTGCCCGACTGGTGGTCGCACGCGGACGACAGGCCGCTGGTGTACGCGACGTTCGGCAGCGTCGCGGCGAGCATCGGGCTGTTCCCTTCCTTCTACGCCCGTGTGGTCGAGCAACTCGCCGAGGTCCCGGCCCGCGTGCTCCTCACAACCGGCGAGTCCGGAGACCCCGCCGCGCTGGGAGCACTGCCGCCCAACGTGCACGTCGAGCGGTGGTGGCCGCAGCGGGATGTCATGACCACTGCCGACGTGGTCCTGGGGCACGGCGGCTTCGGGACGACGCAGGCCGCGCTCGCCGCAGCCGTCCCACAGGTCGTCCTGCCGCTCTTCTCCTTCGACCAGTTCCTCAACGCCGAACGGGTCGCCGCAGTCGGTGTGGGCGTGGCCCTGATCGACGGGACGGCGGCGGAGCGCCGCGCCGGCGATCTCGTTCCTCGCGGTCCGCAGGCGACCGACCGCCTCGCGCACGCTGTCCGCAGCGTGATGACGGAGAAGGCTTTCGCCGGCCAGTCGGACAACCTCGCGGAGGCGATGATGGACCTTTCCGACGTCAACGCGTGCGTCGCGTCTCTGGACGAGCTGCTGGGCTGATCTACCGCTCCGACCAGCACCGGCAGTGCACGGCCTTCGCGGAGCACTTCTCGTGGTCGAGGCCGTCTCAGCGCGAAGCCGGCTGCGCGGCGGCACGAAGACGGCGACGGACCGTTCTTCGCCGCATCACGCTGCCGCCCCCGGATGAGACCCGCAACGGTGATGGTCGGTCAGCGGCATGAGCGGATGCCTGGTCGGCGCGCACGCGCCACAAGACACGATGGTTCCTGTACCCGAGTCCGTTGACCGCCCGTGGGCGCGGTCTGCACAGCGCTGCCGGCCGTGGACTTCGACAGGGTCGAGCGGCTGCGGGCGCTGGGCACAGGTCTTCGGCTGGCCGCGCATGTGGATGCCCTAGCCCTGCGAGGCCGGCGGCAGGCCGGTCTGCGGCCGCCGCCAGGCACCCACGGCGACCACGCCGAGGGCCCAGAGCGTGACGCCCATCCCCCCGACCGGGAAGAGCCCGTCGAGCGCGTCGGTGAACGGAATCGTGGCGGCTGCGGCGGCGAAGCTAACGCCTCCGACCACGCCGGCGACGGCGGTCGCACGGTTGCCCAGGTCGCCCGCCACGCCGGCCACCAGGGCGAGCAGGGCGACGCCGAGCGCCCATGGGGCGGCGGCGAGCGTCTCGATGAGAGTCATGAGGACGCTCAACGCATTCGGCCGCCCATCGGCGATCGAGTCGGCGCCCAGGGGCGCGAGCAGGTGGGGGACCATCGCGGCTGTGGTGAAGGCCGAGACCACGGCCATCACGCGGACGATGCGCCGCGTGACCGGCGCCAGATCAAGTCGGCCTCGCAGCCGCAGGAAGGCCACGGTGAACAGGCCGAACGATGCCAGCAGGCCTAGGTGCGAGGGATACCAGGTGCTGCTCAGCAGCATGTCGTGCAGCTGGACGACCTTGTCGCCGGTACCGCTGTCGTTGGGGTGCAGGGCGCCACCGATGTTGAACGCCACCGCGGCGCCTGCCAGGGCGGCGATGGTCCCGCCGTCGAGGGCGAGGCGGCGCGAACGGGAGGGGGAGTCGAGCGTGGTGGTCATGATGACCTTCCCTTCGTCGGAAGGCTCCACGATCTGCCGCCGGCGGGGTCCGCCGGTACGGGGCTATCCCTGCAACCGCGAAACAGGGTTTTCCCTGGGTACGCCGGGCTGTCGTCATGCCATGATCAGTGGCGTGGCGAGGTCAGCCCGAAGCGAGATGCTCCCCCTGGTCGCTGCGAGCGCCGCCTGTGTCCTGGTCGCGGTCGGCTTCACCCGGGGAATCTGGTGGAGCAACCTCCACAACGGCCTTCTCGGCGTCACGCTCTCCCTGGTCGGCGCCTGGCTCGCGGCCGAGCGGCCACGCAGCCGGGAGGGCGTCCTCTTCCTGGCCGCCGGCCTGGTCGAGGCGGTCATCTTCGCCGGCCGCCAGATCGGCCACACGTCGACCGGAACCGCATCCTCTTGGCTGGGTTGGCTCGGCGTCTGGCCGATCGTCGTCGCCATCCTGTTGATGACCTTCGCCGTGGTCTGCTTCCCGGACGGTCAACTGCCCTCGCGCCGGTGGCGCCCGGCCGTCGTCGTCGCCTGCGTGCTCGCCGCCGTCTGCGCGCTGCTCTCGGCGCTGTGGCCCGTCGAGTGGGCGTCGGCCGGGCTCACGGTCCCGCCGCCGTTCAGCCTCCCGGGACGCGCGACGGCTGCGGCGGTCTGGGCGGTCTTGGCACATCCGCTCTACCTCGTCCTCCAGTTCTCGTGGATCGTCGCGGTTGCGGTGCGCTGGCGCGCCGGCCGGAGCCGCGCACCGCTCCTCGGTCTGTTCCTCGGAGTCGCTGCCGCGTTCGTCGTGCTCGCAGTCGGGCAGATGGCACTGGACTCGGCGAGGCCGGGGCTGGTAATGGTGTCGCTGGTCCCGCTAGCCGCCGGGTGGTCGGCCCTTCACGGCCACGTGCTCACCCGGTACCGCGCCCTGTCCTGGCTCACGGACGCGCACCAGGGGCAGGTCGGGCTGCCCACGGTGCTGGCCCGGACTGCAGCACACGCGCTGGACGCACCAGGAGCGACGGTATGGATGGGTAACGAGGCGGCGATGCACGCCGTGGGCGTCTGGCCCGACACTGACGCCGACCCGGCGCCGAGTCCGATGGAGAGTCTTCCAGACCGCGCCTGGCCGGTCCGCTCGGACGGCGAGGTCGTGGGTGCGCTCGTCGTGCCCGGAGTCACGGTTCTTACGCGCAGCGAGGAGCAGATGATGCAGGATCTGGGCGCCCAGGCGGCCCTGCTCCTGGAACGGCTCACGCTGGCGGAAGTGGTCCAGCGGGAGTGGACTGCCGGCCACCTCGAGCACCTCACGCGACGAGAACGTGAGGTCCTCGAGCTCATGGCGCGCGGGCTGAGCAACGCGGCGATCTGCCAGGAGTTGTACCTGAGTGTGAAGACGGTCGAACCGCTGATCAGCACCGTCTTCGCCAAGCTCGGGCTGCACGCCGACCCGAAAGTGAACCGTCGCGTTCTCGCGGCGCTGGAGTGCCACCGCAGGTAAAGCATCCGCACATCGGCCATGAGAGATCGACGCTCCTCCATCCCGAAGACCGCTCTGTTCGACGGACGCTCAGCGCGGTGATCGCACCCGCCCCGCGATGGGTGACCGCCGCGTGGCGGGTGCCCATCTCCTGGGAGCACCTACCGCGCACAGCATCCGCCGGGGACGTGGCTCGGCCTGCCTTGCGCGCCGGGGTCGGCGGATCAGGCGTCGGCCTCCACCTCGACAAGCCGAAGTTCGTCCCGCGAAACACCGGAGGCCGTCTGCATGGGGGCGTTGCTCCTGACGGCAGCCATGAACGCCTCGGCCTGCTCCCGCTCTTGGAAGACGATGTAGGTCACGTTCGTCGTCGGCTCCGCTGTGTCACGCGACCAGAAGCCACGGACGAAGCCGGGGAGTTGCCGGACTCCCTCGACGATGCCCCGCAGCGCCTCTCGCTGTTGATCTCCAAGGGCCATGTCTAGCGACCACCGCCCGGCGACTGCGTACACAGACCCTCCTCCTGCTCGGCAACACGTGGCGGCTAGTGCCGGCTGGGAGTTGCTTGCCCCCGCCCCGCGCCCGATCAGCAGCATGAGCGGGCGTTCAGCGGCTGTCACCGTGGCTCGGGGGCCGCACCCGAGAAGGGCCGTTCCCACGACTGCGAGAAGGGGGAAGCTGTGCGCGTCGGCACGGCAGAGCCGCCGTCGGTGAACGTGTCGCAGAGGCTGATCGTGCGGCTAGCTTCTCTTGGAAGCGCGCCGCCACGCCCAGAGCGCGCAGAGCCGGCAGATGTAGACGCCGGGCGTGCTCCGGAGTTCGGCGTAGGAGCAGAAAACACAGCAGTCGCCGGGCCTCGGCTTGAGATCTCGCCGCAGCCGGCGCAGCGGTAGAAGACTGTTCCGGACGCTGGTCGGCTGGGAACCGGTCCGCCTGAAAGCGGGCGCCACCGTGCTGCCGACCACCGTCAGTCTGGGCGTGGCCACCGGGCCCCCCAGCAACTGCGACGCCCTGGTGAGGCTGGCCGCCGCCCTGTACAGCGCGGAGCAGAACGGCCGGAACCAGGTCGTCGTCTCGCCGCCTGAGGGCTACGTCCTCGCTTCCTGACCCGTGCCTCATGCCTCCAGGACGAGGGTGCCATAGAGCTGGAGCAGGGTGGTCTCCGTCGCGTCCAGCCCGTTGGGGTCAGACACCGCGTCGGACTGCGGGATGACGGAGGTGTCGGTCGGACCTCCCCACACGGGACTGCAGCGGCCCTGCCCGCCCTCGGCGAGCAGCTCGGACAGGGCCGAGAAGGTGGAGGCAGGGCGCGCCAGCCGGGTCCACAGCGCGGACGTGGCAGCGGCCGTGACGGGGCTGGCCACCCCGAGCTTGGCCGCCACCAGCTGCTGACGGAACGCCGCGATGGAGGCAGACACCCCCCATCCGTCCAGCTGCCGGTCGATGCTGGCGATGTCGACGCCGCCGTCGAAGGTCATCCCGCGTCGACGCAGGTGGCTGGTCCCGACGGAGGCGTAGACGTCGTCGACGAGCACGACCGTCGAGCGGATCGCGCTCGCCCTGCCGGGAAAGCCGACGGGGCTGAAGGCGGCGACACGTCCGGGGGCAGCTGTCGTGAGCGTGGTGATGGCAGCCGCCCGCTGGGCCAGCCCGGCACGGACCCAATTGGCCTTGCCCAAGGCGAAATCGGGGAGCCGGGGCACGCAGATCATCAGCTTCAGCCGGGGAACCGCCTGCAACCGCGCAGCGAGCAGCGCGACCAGATCGATGCCCCCGTCGCCCCCGAACGAGGTGGCCGAGAACGCCGGCCCCTCCAAGTAGACGTAGTCCTCGGCCTGCAGCAGTGCCCTGGTCAGCGAGAGCAGAGCGTCGTGCTGACCGGCCTTCGCGGTCTGGATCTCCCGCTGCAGCTCCTGGCGCAGTTGCGCCTCGTTGGCCACCTGGACCTGGGGTGCCGGGCTGATGCCGAGCTTCGACGCGATCCCGTTCACGGCGTTCTGGACCGTGTCTGTCGGGGTGGGCACCGGCAGCAAGCCGAGCTCGGGGCTGTCGACGAAGGGCGCGATCGTCTCGAGCATGACGCCCGCCACCGTGCCGGTGGTGTCGGTGGCCGGCAGACCCCAGTTGTTGCCGTCGGTGACGACCAGCCACCCGAGGGCCCCGGCTGCCACCGGAAGGACCGGCTGCGCCCGCTTGAGGGCGTGCAGTGCGAGGTCGTAGCCGAGCTGGCCGCCGACGCGGACACCGCTCGCGTGCACGTCGGGTCCTGCCGGGTTGCCGGGGTCCCCGAGCTCGGGGTGGGCACTGCGGGTCTCCCAGGACCACCGACCGCCCGTCAGGACCGCCTGCCAGACGTACCGCGGACCCCCCCCGGACGCAGCCGAACCGAGAGCCAGCACGGTGTCGAAGCGCGCCTGAGAGGGCAGGTGCGGTCCGACCCGTGGGGCCGTGGTCTCGTTGGCGAGCTTGCGAACCGCGTCGACGATGCTGGTCGGGGCTGGGCCTGGAGGCGCCGGTGGAGCGGGGATCCCGAACACGTTCACCGGTGCCACCGCCGTTACGCCCAGGACGTTGGTCCAGACCGTGACCAGCGGGTTGCTGAGGAACACCAGCCCGCCGAACGCTGCGGTCGAGCCGGACCAGGACTCCGGCGCCCCGGTCAGCGGCAGCTCTCGCTGACTGGCGAGCCGCCGGCTGCCATCGCGCGCGGTCGCGACGATGTCGACGGTGATCGGGCCGCCGGGCAGGGCCTCGGCAGCCGCGAGGTTGAACGGGTTGACCAGCAGCAGCTTGGTGGGGGTGTTGGCAGCGACGACCGCTGAGCCGCCGTCACCGCGCACGAACGACGGCTGCTCGCCGATGGCCCCGATCGTCACGAAGGCGCGGGGGAATACGCGCACGTGCGCGCCTGCGGGCAAGGCAGCGCCGGCAGCGAACGTGACGACGACGTCCCGGTTGGCGCCCGGCCCATCGTCCGGACTGCGCCAGGCAGCGGAAGCCAGCCTGCCGAGGTCAGCGCCTGCTGGGAGAGCCATGACCGGCGCGGCGGTCGGGGGGAACGCCGGCCACTGGCCGGTCGCGCCGGGTGCCGGGGGCAGCGCCAGGGTCGCGTCGATGCTCGGCGAGCACAGCAGCGGAAGGCTGTCCGCGCCGCTGGGCGGGAACGCTGCCGCGAGCTGACCCATCGACCCGAGCACGCTCATGCCGTCAGCGAGGTAGGCGAAGCCAGGGACCCGCGGGCGCACCAGCGGCAGCGTCCATGCCGGCGGCGCGGCGCCGGCGGGATCGCCTGGGACACCGAGGATCGGCGGCTTGGCTCGGTTGCCGAGCAGGTGCCAGCTCAGGTCCGCCACCATCACCCGGAAGAACTGCCGGGCCAGCGTGACCCCAGCGGGCAGGGCGGGTGGAGCAAGCGGGACCTGGTCCAGGAAGCCGCCCGGTGCGAACCCCCAGTACACCGTGGAAGCGGGCGGGGACCCGCTGGGCAGAGCGAGGCTCTGGCCGACCGCGAGGGGCACGGTGCCCGTGCTGGACGAGACACTCGCTCCGCCTGGAACGGTCAGCCCAAGGCCGGCGGAGGGGGTGCTCAAGACGCCGTGCGGCGACACCAGGTGGTAGCGGAAGGGCTGGGCAGGGACGTCGAGCCCGACCGCGGCGCTGAGCCCACCTGCCGCGGTGATGGAGCCGACGCCCAAGCCGGGAAGCCAGGCCAGGAGGTCGGCGTACAGGCAAGCGGTCGCGAGGGGATCCACGGGCAGGCCCGCCTCGTCGTGGAAGCTGACGGTCAACGCGGCTGGGCCGAGTGGAGCATAGACGTCACCGGCGCGGACGGACTGGACGACCGGCTTGGCGTTAGGTGCCGCACCGGCCGGCGGCATCCAGGACAGGCCGTGCACGAGCAAGGTGGTGGCGACCGGACGGACCGCCCCGGCCGGTCCCAGCCGCGTGCTCACCAGGGACAGCAGGCGCCGCGCCGCCTCCGGGTGCATCGAAAGGGCGAGCACCGGCCCGGTGACGGGCTGGCCGGTGACGTCCCGCCACTCGCCACCACTTGGCAGGTAGCGGCCCACTCCGTGGAAGGGGGCCTTCAGGCTGCCGCTGAGCTGCAATGTCAGGTGATCGTCGTCGAGCCCGCTGGGCGCCTCGGTTGACCACTCCCTGGACAGCACCGGCATGACCAGTCCGAACGCATCCAGCTGGTCGGCGGTGAGCCGGCTGGCAGCATCGGCGGCGGTGAGCACGACCGTCGGCGGTAGCAGGCTGACCATGTCAGACCACCGTCCGGTGGATCGTTGCCTGGGTGCCGTCCGGGGCGATGACCTGCACGGTCAACCGGCCGGCGGCGTGCAGCACCGCAGCGATGCTCCGTCCGCCCGCCATCGGCGCCTGACGCAAGGGGACGTCTGCCGAATCGGTGAAGGCGTCGGCGCCGACGCCCGCAGCAGCGATGTCCGCGAGGCCCACCTGCACGTGCCGATGCACGGCTCGCTGCGGAGGCGGCTGAAAGGTCGCGAGGTCGATGCGCACCTGGTAGGGCCCCACCCCCACGACCTCGTCCGGAACGGCGGTCTCAAAGGTGAGCAGCCGTCCGCGGCCCGCGATCGAGAGGACCTGCGCATTGCTGATGTCGGGCGGCGCCACCGGACTGGTCGCAGGCACGGTCAGCAGGTCCGACTCGGTCATCCGCCCGAGCGGGTCGGTGAGCCGGAACCGCACCGTCAACGCGTCGGTGAAGGCCGCCCGGGCGACCTGCAGGTGCAGGCCGGCCCCCTGGAGCCACAGGCCGCCGGTCCCGGCTGCCGGAGCCGTGGCAGGCACGAGGTTCAGCGCATCGAGCCCGGGCGCGGCGGGATAGCGGTAGAGCGCCTCGGAGGTGCCATCGGCATGCGTCACGAGGACCTCCGCCTGAACGCGGTGCGGTCCCAGGGACGTGGGCGCCGCCGGCGCCGTGGTCATGGTCTGCACCTGGACCACCGGCGATCCGACGGTCGGCGTGGACCAGGTGGGCGGCGTCAGGACCGGGCCGGTCGCGGGTGGGATCACGACCTGTCGCAGGGTGCTCGGCTCCGACCGCCCGCCGTACTGCCCGCGGGTGACGTCGTCGGCGGCCCAGGCCACCGCCCGGTAGTACACCGGCTTCCAGGAGCCGCCGACAGCGTCGAGCCCCTCCACCTGGGCCAGCGGCTGGTCGCGCCCGGGCAGGGTTGAGACGGTCGGCGTCACGACGACCGAGCCCGACGGGCCGGTGATCCTGGCGACCGGCGGCCCCATGGAGTCGAGGTCGATCGCGGCTTCGGGAACCCGCACCCGGTACAGGTCCAGGCGCCCGACCCTCACCCCCGCCGAGACCCCGAGCCGGAAGGCCGCCTCGAACGCCGCCGGGCTCCCGACCGTGCGCCGGGTGACCTCGATCGTCGGCGGGTGCGGTCGCACGATGTGGGGAGCGGCAAAGGCGAAGGGCCGCTTGCGCAGCAGCGGATCAGCTGCGGTCGGCCAGGCCGACTCGATCTGGCCGGCGCTCAACCCCAGGACGAGGTAGAGGTGGATGTCCTTGGTGCCGCGGGGCAGGGTCACCGCCAGCCGGGTGCCTGCGACCGGCGTGGCGTTGACGCGGGTGAAGGTCTGTCGGTTGGGGTGCGTGGCGAAGGCTGCACGCAGCTGCACGAGCCGCTCGGACAGCGTCAGCCCCGCCGGCCAGTCACCCAGTCCGGCGGCGTTGCGGAGTGCTGTTTCGCTGCACGTGTAGGCGAAGTAGCCCACGGCACCCACCGCAGCCGGCCACTCCAGCAGCGCGTCGTACTCACCGTGCGCGTTGGCCAGGCTGGTGAGCTGCACCGCCTCGTGCTCGACGTCCAGAACCGGCGGCCGCGGGTCGGGAGCGGAGGCGACCAGCGGCGTCGCGCCCCAGTCGCCGACGCGGCCGGGAGATCGGACCTCGGTGCCGCGCGCCCACAGCGCCATCCCGATCACGCCGGTGCTGGCGAAGTCCAACGAAAACCCGCTGAGGTGCAGGCGGTACCGGCGCGGCCCGGCGACCGGCCCGGCGGGCAGGTTCGCCCACAGCGTTGTGGAGTCATCGGAGAAATAGGCCACTGAGGCGGTGATCCCGGCGGGAGCAAGGACCGACACCTCGCCACTCGTGCTGAACAGCAGGGACACTGGTGACGTGCCGGCGTTGCCCAGGCCCGTGGCCAGCGTCCCCGGCACCGACAGGTCCGCAGGTGCCGCACCGATGGATCCCTGCGCGTAGAGGCGCCCGACGATGTCGATCGTCACGGGGCTGCGGTTCGCCCAGTTCCAGGCCAGGTCGATCGTCAGGTCGCCGGCACACGCAGCCGGTACCGGAGCGGGGGTCGCGTCCCACCGGGCGGTGATGAGGGACGCCAGTCCCACCGGCGGTTCACCGATGCTGAACCCGGCGGTGCCCCAGTCGCTCCACACCCCGAACAGGTCCTGGTGGGCGACGCCGTAGTCGACCTGGTTGGGGTTCGGGTCCGAGGCGACGTGATAGCGGTCGTCCAGGCCGGTCATCTTCCCGGAGCCCGCCAAGGCGTCGCTGGTCGAGGCACCGATCGGTTGAAGCGCGGTGTCATAGGGACGGGGGTCCATGAGGGCCTCGACCGCCCCGGCCGGTGCGACCTGCGCGCGGGCCAGGGCGTAGCTGCCCACCCGCAGGGGGAGGGCGTCGCCAAGCCGGTCCCAGCTGATCCGGGTGACGCCGATCCAGTCGTCGTCCGTCGAGGGCGGGGACCTCAACCCGTCCAGCGCCGCCGCCACGCCGGAGGGGGTCGGAGGGGTCGGGGCCGGTCCGGGGGCGAAGACGATGGCGGCGTAGTCGACCGGACTGGGGACGCCGTTGGTCCCGTCCTCGAACCAGGCGCTGACCATGAAGTCGTGCTGTCCGGTCCGGGCCTCGTCGTCGTCATCAGTGTCCTCATAGGCGGTGCCGAACCCCGTGATCAAAGAGGCCAGCGGGTCGGTCGCGGCGCCGTAGGCCAACGTGCGCAGTGGGCTGATGGTCGCGACCGCACTGCTGCCACCCCCGACGGCGGGAAGGGCATGCGTCGTCGTGAACCCGGCTTGCTGCTCAGGCCGGAGCTCCACCATCTGACGCAGCTCCGGCAGCATGCTCTCGGTGACGACCCGCAGCATCGCCTTGGGGTCCGCCAGCTGCCAGGCCGGCGCGGCAACGCCCGGGGCCAGGTTCATCGGCCAGCCGAAGAACGGGGCACCGCGACGGAAGCGGTCGAGGGCTGCGCTGACCGGATCGGTCAGGGCGCTGACCAGGCCCTGCGGCGCATCCAGCCGCTGTACCTGGTCGAAGGTCGAGTCGACCGGCAGGCCGACGATCTCGAGCGGTTCCCAGCCGGAATCGGCCGCCGCCTGCCCGTCCAGCCCGGACAGCTTCTGCAGGCTGACACCGGTGGACAGCAGCAGCGTCTGGATGGCCGGGCCCGAGAAGGTGCACTGCGACTGGCCCGCCGTCACGACCTGCGGCAGGAGCATCGGCGAGGAGTAGGGGACGCCGGCGTACGGCGTCACCGACCCGGAGCCGGAGACCCACGCCCGGACGAAGACCCGTGGCCGGTCGAGCACGACCATGGTCTGGCCGAGGAAGTCCTGCGTGTAGTAGGAGATCGGCTCTTCCTCGGGCGCGGCCCCGGCTCGCCGCCGCCACACCGTGAAGGGCTGCGTGGGGTAGCCCAGGGCCGGGTCCAGGACCCAGCGCAGCTGCACGATCCGGGCGGTGCGCAGACCCCGCTCCTGGTAGTGCCGGCGGGGAGAGACGTCGTGCTGGGCATTGCGCCGGTGCAGGACGTTCCAGTCCGTCACCGAAGCGAACAGCAGGAACCGGGACGGGTCGACGATGCGCGGGGCCATCAGGTCTCATCCCACGGGGCGCGGTCGAAGGTCAGGTGCACGACGGTGTTGCGGCGCTCGATCGCGTTGAGGAACGGCAGGTCGGTGAAGACCGGCGCGACCAGGTCGACGAGCAGCGTCTTCCCGCGCTGATGGGGCGCCAGGACGATGAAGGCCCGCTGGGCACCGGGGGCCAACACGATGCCGTTCGCCGCGACAACTCCGGCGGCGCTCTTGTCCTGCAGCTGCAGCCACTCACGTGGGTCGAGGACCCACCGCTGCGAGGGGACCGGCCCGGTGGCGTCCGTCACCTGCCGCGGGTAGCGCCGCGAGCGCACCAGGGGCTCGGCCGCATCGATCATGACCGCGGCCGGTTGCGGCGCCGAGGCCCCGTCCTGCTCCCAGAACACGACCACCCGCGGCAGCGACGGCAGGTCGAAGGGCTCGATGCCGTGTGCCCGCAGCTGGTCGTCCAGCTCCGAGCCCGCCGGCCGGTGGCCGGCGAACGCAGCGGCGACCGCGCCGAACGCCCCTGTGGCCACGTGCCGTGCGGACGGGGTCGGCGAGATCAAGGACTGGGCGAACTGATCGAACGTGGCGTACAGGCCGGTGCTGAAGTGCCGGCGGAACACGCTCGGTCCGGTCGCGTCGGCGCCGGCCGCGAGGTCCACGAGCTCGACGTCCATCAGATAGTCGGTGCAGGCGTTAAGCGGGATCGGGATGTCCACCGTGCTGTGCCGAGACCGCTTCCCGTCGACCGGGACACACGGGGCCTCGAGCTGGCCCAGCGCCGCCAGCATGGCGTCCTCCCAGGGCGACAGCACCGTCCCGGGTACGGGCAGGAGCACGCCAGGGCCGATCGGGAACGGGTGCGCGGCGCCCGGCGAGGAGATCGGGTGCTGCGCAGAGGCGGCCTGGAAGCGGATCTGCATCTTCTTGCCGTAGCCAGCCAGTACCCGGTCGATGTCGAGGGTGTTGAAGACCAGCTGGACGTGCTCGAGGCCGAAGTAGGCCTTCTCCGCCTCGTCGGGCACGGTCATCATCAGCCATGAGTCGAGCCGGACCGGCACCGGCCGGGTGGAGGAGAAGCGCAGCCGCGCTGCCTGGCCGGGCTCGGCCGGGTCGGGCTCCATCCGGTCGGTCCGGAACCAGAACTCCTGGGTGACAGGGGGGAGCTGGGGGTGTTGGGGTTCGGCGAGCTTGCGGCCGGTCGACGTGACCGACACGCGATAGAGGGAGTCGGCGTGCAGCAAGGCGTTGCTGCCGCTCGCCGGGCCGAACACCTGGGTGATGACCTGCTCGTCGTTGCTGAGCTGAACGCTGTCCCAGTCGCTGCGCGCCACCTCCGACCAGCTGGTCTCCGACAGGGCAGCGACGAAGAACGGCGGGCTGATCGACTGGTCCGGCTCCTGACCTTCGGTGCGGAACCTCGGTCGGGTCGGCGGCAGCCCGTAGGTGCCGATCTCGACCCGGTCCGCGTTCTCGTCCTTGTCGAGGGCCACGAACACCGTGAGGGTCTTGCTGGTCTGCTCCCACCGGAGCAGGTCGGCGATCTGGGCCGCCCACGGGCCGCGGCTGTCGATCCAGCGCGGCGGCAGGGACTGGGAGCCCACCAGGTTGCTGACGTCGACCACGACCCGCTGGTGCTCGTTGTCCGCCGCGTCCAACGACCGCACCACCAGGTGCCCGCCTTCGAGCAGACCGCGGGGGACGAACAGCAGCACGCCGAACGACGCGTAGCCGCCGGTGCGCACCACGACCACGTCATCGAGGTCACCGTGCTTCACCCCCAGCTGCGCCAGCCGCTGCTCGACCTCGTCCTGCCGGGCGAGGTCGCCGATCGCGATGGGACGCCCGTCATCGAGCATCGGCGCCGCGAGCAGGCGCACGCTGCAGCGCCGCCGGCCCGGCCGCTGATGCCGCTCTCCGACCGTGACCACCGGCGTCAGCGCAGACTGCAGGGCCGCGACGTCGAGGGGCAGGCCCGCCTTCAGCGCGTGCGCGAGCTCCACGGCGGGTTGCGGCTGGTCGGCCCTGGTAGCCGCGGTGACCTTGGCGTGCAGGGCAGGGGAGATCCGGACCGGCACCTCCATGAGCTCGTGGACCAGGGCGTGGTGGACCGGGTCGCTCTCCGCGACCGCGCTCCCGGAGGAGGGCGTCCGGGTGACCGGTCCGGCGCCTCCGACGACCAGCCGGGGGACGAGCCGGTCGAGCAGGGTGTGGGGGTCGTCGATCCCGAGCCGGTGTAGCAGGCCGGGATCGACCCGGCGGGGGTGGTCGCACTCGACGGTGCCGCCGAGCACGAACGCCGGGAAGATGCCGCGCATGGCGTCCAGCGCTGTGTCCCCGCTGCGCCAGCGCTCACCGACGTGCACGGTCGTGTCCACGGCCGTGCTGCGGACGGTACCGGCGTCATCCGGCCAGGCGATCCCGTCGAGGTCCCAGCCGGTTGCCGAGAAGCCGACCGGCTCCCAGCGGAAGGTCCACAGGACCTCGGCCGGGGCTGCGGACGGGGCACACAGGGTCTTCCACCGCTCGACGAGCGACGACGTCAGCCTGTCGGTCTTCTCGATCGCCTTGGTCGACGCCGAGGGGGACCAGGTGAGCAGGGCCAGCTGGGCGAGGGGGCTGGGCTCGGTCGGACCGCCCAGCGTCCACCAGACCGCCGGTGCGTTCGTGCCGGCGAGCGCCGCCCCCGCGGGCTGGCCGTTGGCGGGGTTGACGCGCTCCAGCGCCACGGCCGAGATGACGTACTGGTACCGGTCGGCGCCGTGCTCGGTGTAGGAAGCTTTGGTGTCGGGGGAGGCGACGTTCGGCGCACCCGGTGCCGAGCCCAGTGCGACCCCCAGACCGCCGATGTGGACGCCAGGGGCCACCGCCGGAGGGACCACCATCGCGATGATGGGGATCGCGTCGATGGGCACGACGGGGAGCTTCGCGTTCCCCGGCGGGAGTCCGTCGCCCCGCCAGGCGTCGCCCAGGCTGGTGTCGATCCCGCGGTCCACTCCGGTCCCCGCCACCAGGGCGGGCGAGCGGCTCTGCAGCGACACCTTGCCGACCAGGTCGGGGACGGCCGGCTCCGTGCTGTCGCCGACGTCCAGGGTGATGTCGACGCACCCCGAGACCGTGAAGAACAAGAAGCTGACGTGCCCGCAGGCCTCCCCGTGGATGTGCAGGCCGAAGCTGCCGTCGTGCTCGGCGACGAGCACGCTCAGGGCGGCGTCCGCCCCGATCGAGATGATGAACAGCCGGAGCTCGCCGGCGACCCAGATGGTGCCGGCCAGCGTGAACGGCTGGAAGCCCAGCTCGGCGTCCATGCCCCCACCGATGCGCAGGTACAGGCCGATGTCGGTGTCGCCCCAGGTGAAGGTGGCGCCCACTCCCAGGCCGAGCGCGAAGCCCTGCAGCGCGGGCAGCGGATCGCCGTGCGCCCCGTGGTACTTCATGAGCCCGTCACCGCGTGCCATGACGTAGCCGGTGCCCTTGACGATGCCGAGCACGTCGACCTCGACAGGCTGGCCGTAGTCCGGGCGGGCGCCGAGGTAGACGTACCACTTCCCCGAGTCGGAGCCGAAGGGGAACATGGCCGCGATCGGGATGTTGATCTTGATCAGGTCGGGGATCTCCCACTTGATCAGCACCCCGACCAGGAAGTGGTCGGGGGTGATCTCGATGACGGCGAGCACCCCGCCCGCGCCACCGACCTCGTCGAGGCCCGGCGGCAGCGACAGGATCCGGGCGTTCATCACGATCAGCACCCGTGGCCCTGGCAGCTCCAGGATCAGCGTGCCGTCCAGGTTGAGGATGAAGCCACCCTCCATGGTGCCGATCAGCATGCCCAAACCGAACGCCCAGTGGTCGACGTGCGGCGTCCAGAGCTTGATCTCGGGGTGCTTGGGGTTGACCAAGTAGTTCGGCTGCCCGTCCGCCGCGTCGAGCCACGTGAGGGCGGGCGCGGGCGCTCCCTGGCCGATGGCGGGGTTGCGCTCGTAGTGCATCCCGAACAGGCCGCGGAAGCCGAAGATGCCCAGTCCCGACGTCCCCAGCGGGATCCCGACCGGCAGCACGACGTCCAGTCCGACGTAGACGCCGGTGGCTGGACCGCCTGCCCCTGCGGGGATCTGGGCGATCTCGACCGCCGCGGCGACCCGGAGGTTGATGGGGCGCAGCGTCAGGTCCAGCTGACCGCCGATGGTCGAGATCTCGGCGCCGGTGACGGGGTCGTTGGCGTGCCCGATCTGCATGAAGCCGGAGCCGACCAGGGCACCTGCGATGTCCACGTGGACCCCGAGCGCCGTCAGCTCAGGCAGCCGGGTGGGATCGTCGAGGTAGACCCGCACGGCGGCCCGCTCGACGGTGACGACGCCGAGGTCGACGCTCATGCCGATGTCGATCTCGAGCGTCAGCGGATTGGTCCGCGACAGCCGGGCGGCGAGGATCTTCAGGATCTGCCCGAGCGGGTCGCGGATCTTCAGGGTGCCGCTGCCCTGCACGTCGATGGTGTAGCCGCGCGACGCGTCGAACACCGGGTGCAGCTTGAACGCGGCCGCGCCGTCGGCGTCGTGGTTGGCGGTGTGCACCCCGATGGCCTTGTAGCGGACCACGAGCGGGGACTGCTGGCTGATCGACAGGATGCCGAGCAACGGGCTGGGAGTGGACCAGGCGATGCCGACGTCGGCGAGGATCGAGGCGTCGAACTCACCGCCGGCACTGCGCTGGCCCACGAGGACCTCGCCGCCGTACCAGACGACGCGCTCCACCTGCAGGAACGGCAGCGCCGCGATGCCCGCCGGAATGGCGAGCACAGCACCGGCGAGCCCGACGTCCGCGATGGCAGCCAGCTTGTTCTCGTCCTTGGCACGGTGGACGGCGGCGTCCAGGGGGAGCGCCGCTAGCAACGGCCAGAACGTGAGGTAGCTGCCGACCAGGTTGCGGGCCGGCTCGCGGGGGGCGACCGGTTCACCGGGCATCCAGCCCCAGACCAGCAAGCCGGACGTGTCAGCCGGATCGGCCCCGATCGAGCCGAGGACCTGGACGCGACCGGTGCTCGGGTCCGTCTGCGCCAGTACCCGGAAGTTCGTGATGCCGTCGGTCGGGTTGTCCGGCCCCACCGGCGTTCCCGGCGGCAGCGGCTGGCCCTGCTGCAGCGTCCGGCTGGGCGACGTCGACGCGTTGACGTTCGCCGCCTTCAGCGACTGCTCGACGAAGGCGTCGAGGAACAGCTGGACGTCGAGCTCGGCCGCGATGATGTCGCTCTTGACGACCCTCACGCTGGCCTTGGCCGACCGGAACCAGTCGGGCGGTGACGGCTCCTTCGGGGTGGGGTCGGTCGGGACCACCGGTAGGACCGGCGGCGGGGGCGGGGGCGCCAGCGCGGGGCGGTTGAGGGTCACCGTGCCGAGCTTCTCCGCAACGGCCGCCACCTCGAGCCTGGTCGTGGCACACCAGAAGTCCCGGTCGTTGGGGGCACCATGGCTCGTCCAGCCGGTGGCCGTCACCCAGGCGTCGATCTGCGCCTTCGTCGGCTGCGGGCTGGGAGTGGCGACGATGTCGAACTTGCCGGGGAAGGCCGACTCGATCTCCAGCGCCGCCTTCTGCGCACGATGCCCAGCGAGCACGCAGTTGTGCTCGCGGTGCCAGCTGTCATCGATGCCCTCGAAACTGGCGTGGCCGGTGACGGTCAGCGGCCCGTTCGGCATCGCGGCGAACGCGTCGTGGAAGCTGACCAGAGGGTTGTCGTTGGGCGGCTCGAAGTCGAAGCTCAGCTTGCTCAGCGCGCGCTGTAGGGAGTACGCCCGCCGGACGCTCGGGTTTCTGGGATCGACCGGGTCAGGCGGGTCCGGCGGGTTGTCGACCTTGCGCGGCGGCCGGTCGAAGAAGAAGTGGAACGGCACGTCGGTCTGGGTGGCTGCCGAGCCCGGCCTGCGGGCCTGCACAGAGTGGGTGGCGCCGGGGGCGACGGGAACCGAGATGGACGTGCTCGGCCCGGTCTCGGGATCGGCGTCGACGGTCCATCGCGTTGCTGGGTCGGGCGGGACGGTGGTGAGGACGACGACCGTGTCGGTCTGGGAGTCGACCACCACGTGCACTGCCCCAGCCGGTGACGCCGCGGTGGCCGGGTTCGCAGCGGGGACCGCCGGCGCCGGCGTGGGCAGTTGCTTGAGGGGGGTAACCCGCTGCGCGCTGATGGTGAGGTTCACCGTTTTGGGAACGGGGCTGCTGTCGGTGACGGTGATCGCGATGTCGACCGTCGGCGTTGCCGTCAGATCTACCGTGAAGACGGTGCCGTTCTGCGCTGCCGCGCTGCCGACCCGCACCGACCGGGTGTAGGGCATCCGGCCGCCGGTCACGTCCACGACCAGCCTGGTCTTGGCCGGCAGCTGGACCGTCGCCGTGGTCGCGCTCGTCCGCGCCACGCCGTGCAGGACGTTGCCCTCGTCGACGAACCGCGGAGCGAGCGTCGGGAGGTTGTCGCCCTGGTCGACGACGAGCGCCTCGAAGTCGCCCCAGATGCCCGCGCTGTCGTGGCCCATACCCAGCATGAACTCGTGGGCACCCACCTCGAAGGCCATGTTGCGCAGGCCGTTGGGCGAGAAGAAGGCGCGAGCTTCAGGCAGGTACAGGCCGGTCCAGTCGTCACCGACGCCCGCCTTGTCCTTCAGGGCCGGCGGGGTCGAGTCCGCTGAGAGGTCCAAGGTGGCCGACCGGAAGCCGATCCCGAACAGGTCCGAGCCTGGGCCGCCGAAGTAGGCGTACGGCGGGTCCATCGACACCAGCTGGGCGACGCCGACGTCGGACGGGTCGTCCAGGCCGGTTGCCCCGAGCGACACCAGGTCGAACCGCAGGACGCTGTTGACGGCGTTGCCGTGACTGGCACGGAATCGCAGCTTGGGGAGGGTGAGCGTGACCTCCTTGACGCTGGGATCAGGTGCCAGAAGACCGGTGGAGGCGAGCTTCGCCGGCTGCAGGAACGGCGGACGCAGCGACGGGGCGTCCAAGATCAGGTCCAGGGTGAAGCCGGTGGCGGGGTAGTCCGTGGGTCGAGGACTGCCCGCCGGAGGTACCAGCTGGTCGAGCACCTGCGTCGCTGCTCCTACCGCCCCCAACGGGGCCCCCAGGCTCGCCTCGCCGGCCGCGACGATGTCGGAGCGGACGCGCGGGATGAGGAGCTCGAACTGGATCGCCGTCTCTGCGAGGTCGAACACCGGTTGCCGGTTGTTGGGGTCATAGGCGGGGACCGCTTCGTCGACCCCGCCCGACGCAGAGAACTGCCCGTTCGGGAACAGCCTCAGCCAGCCGTTGAACTCACCCCGCCCACGGATCGTGACGCCGAGGCCGTCGCTGGCCTGCTCGTACGTCGTGACCCGCAGGGCAGACACGAGGGCATGGAAGCCGCCGAGGTTCTCGCCGCGCAGGACGTAAGGGAGGACCAGGTCGAGCAACGCCAAGTTGGCTATGACGACCTACCCCCCCCCGAGCCCCACACGTGCTAGCCCTGCGACACCAACAAATCGGACAGTCAGCCGAGACGGAGTGTGCTCCCACCGCTGAGGTCGCGCAAGCGCGTTCCCACGCGGCAGCTGCCAGCCCCGGAACCCTCGAGCGACTGGTGCCGCATCAGGCAACCTTCGCCCTCTTGACGGTTTCGGCCTTGGCGACGACTTCTCGGAGCTTGGGGTGACTAGCTGTGTGGCGGTTCCGCCTGCCGAGTAGCGCTGGATCATGCTGGCCTGCTCGGCGTGGCTGTTGTGGTAAATGCCGTCGAGGGCGAAGTAGCGCGGTGCGGTGAACTGGGCCATTATCCGGTTCAGCCATGAGCCGTAGAGCGGTACGTAGGCGAGTTCGACGTTGTTCGCGGCGCCCACTGGAGTGGCCCTGCTTCTCCGGACACCTGACTTGAGGCGACGATGTTCGCCCATGCGGTGCCCGCCGCCGGGCGGGACCTTCCCGAGTTTCTTGACATCGACGTCTGGACCGAGACCTGGAACCGTTCGGCAGCGCGGCGCAACGGCCATCGGTCGTCAACGACGCACTGGGCCAACTCCAGCCGGCCGCGAGGGGTGAGCAGGGCGTTAGCGTGAACGACGAGGACCTCCAGGACCGAGAGCGGATGCTTGGCAGCACCCACACCTCACCGGGAGGTCCTCGCTACGTCACGAACCCGGAGGCCCGTGTCGCGTCACCAACGTCTGTGGTCAGTACACCTAGGACGCTCGCCAGGGCTACCTGGCCGCGCCGCATGCGCTGAGCAGCGGCCTCGTTGTCGGCAGGGCCCGGCACAAGAGGTAGACGCATGGGTGCACGCTGGCACAGGTAGCCGGTGGCTTTAACAGCAACCTGCTGGGTGGCCTTCCGTTGACGCCGCTGAGATCCGCGATCGACCAGTCGGCAAAAGCCTGTAGATGCTCGTCCGCACATCGGCATGAGAGATCGACGGACTCCATCCAGAAAGCCTCTCTGCTCAACGCCCGCCGCCGTGATCGCACCCGCCCCGCGAGCGACCTGCCGCCCCGCGGGTGTCGCCCGCTAGTGGTCCGTCGTTGAATTGGTCTGGCGGGTCAGTGCTGCGCGGCCGCGCTGGACCTTTTCGATGATGTCGTCGGCGGTGGCTTTCCAGACGAAGGGCTTGGGGTCGCTGTTCCACTTCGCC
>JBBSUR010000028.1:0-20527 GCA_038234255.1 Mycobacteriales bacterium
CCCGGCAGCCGAGTTCGCCAACCTCCACTTCGTCACCCCCACCCTCGCCGTCGGCGGCGACATCAGCCCCTACGACGACGAGCTCGCCCCTATGCAGTTCGCGGAGATCTGCTCGCTCGGCATCACCCACATCGTCGACGTCCGCCTCGAGTGGTCCGATCTGGACGCCTTCGCCCAGTCCGCGCCGCACATCGGCTACCTGCACCACGGCATGGACGACGCGGGGCAGGCCGTCCCGTACGACTGGTTCGAGCAGGCCGTCAGCTGGATCGAGGCGGCGGGGCCCGAGGCGGTCGTGCTCGCCCACTGCCACATGGGCATCAACCGCGGCCCGTCGCTGGGCTACGCCGTCCTGCTCGCCAAGGGCTGGGGCCCCGTCGAAGCGATTGCCGCCATCCGCGCCGCCCGGCCGTGCGCCAACATCTGGTACGCCGCCGATGCCCTCACCTGGCACCAGCAGCGCACCGGCGTCGACCCGGAGACCGGCGCGGAGCAGCACGCCGCTCTCGAGGCCTGGCGCGAGGCCAACCCGCTCGACGTCGTCCGCATCATCCGCGAGCAGCGCGCCAGGGGCTTCTAGGAGCCGGACGTCAAGTCGCCACGCCGAAACTGTCAGAGGTCAGTCGTACAACCAGGGATATCCACAGCAGAAGTACGAGAGGGAGCCGCGACGTAATCGTCCCCGCGCAGCTCCGCTCGCGCTACGCCTGCTGATCGCACCGCACCACCTCGCCACACCGCCTCCCGCACCGCCGTCCCGGCGCGTGCGCTGCCGACCTGCCCATCTCCGACACCTGGAGCGCCCGTGCACCTGTCCGCCCTCCTCGACTGCGACCTCGTCGCCGTCGAACAGACCGACGAGCTGACCCGGGACGAGATACGACACCGCTACCCACTCTCTCGTCACGCCGATACCCCCTGCTTACAGGAATGTGCCTCCTCGCGGGGCAGAATGACCCTCCTCGGTGTAGAAGGTGCTGTGCAGGACTTCGACGACCAGCTTCGCAGCGCCGCCATGGCATGGCTTGACGACCGCAAGCAGCGCGAGGCACCGTTCGCCCGGTACGACGAGCTCGCGGGCTTCCGGTTGGACGGCGAGCGCATCGCACTGATGGATCGACAGCGCGGAATCCGCAAGCCTGCCCGCCTGGATGCCGCCCTGTCGATGCGCACGACCTTCACGCCACCGGGTCAGATGCCACCGTATGCAGACACGGAGGGACCTGACGGACTGCTTCGGTACAAGTACCGGGGCACCGACCCGATGCACCACGAGAACGTCGCGCTCCGCGTCGCGATGCAGCAGCAGCGACCGCTCATCTGGTTCGTTGCCGTTGCTCCCGGAGTCTACGAAGCCGTTTATCCGGTCTGGCTGGTAGCAGAGGAACGTAGGGACCTGCAGTTCGTCGTGGCGGTGGACCAGGGGCAGCGGCTCATCCCGCCTGGAGCACAGCTGGACGTCGAGCAGAAGAGGTACGTCGAGCGGCTGACAAAGCTCCGGCTGCATCAACCAGTCTTTCGGGCCCGCGTTCTCCAAGCGTACGAGTCCGCATGCGCCATGTGTCGTCTCCGGCACCCGTCGTTGCTCGACGCGGCTCACATCCTGCCCGACTCGCACCCTCGGGGACTGCCGGTCGTCCCAAACGGGCTTGCTCTCTGCAAGATCCATCACGCGGCGTACGACCAGAACATCTTGGGCGTGCGACCCGACCTTGCGGTCCAGGTACGCACTGACATCCTTGCCGAGGTCGACGGTCCCATGCTGCGCTACGGGATTCAGGAGATGGCTGGGGCACGTCTCACAGTTCCGCGTACTGCGGCGGCACAGCCGGACCCGTTGGCATTGGACGAGCGTTACCAGCTGTTCCTCGCCGCGTCGTAGCGCAGCGCACACACGCACGCAGACCGGTGAATCGTGAACTGCTCACGATGCGTGGCAGGCGGCCGCGTCAACCCACTCGACACCCATCAGGGACTGGCGCAGCCGCACGACGTCCAGCTCGATCTTGGCCAGGGCTTGACTCAGGTCCACCTTGTGGATCTCGAGGCGCACACCCGCGGCGATAAAGTCATACGGCTCCGCTGGCAGAGAGCCAGAAGCGTAGATCAGGTGTCCCACGCCCAGTCCCATCCGCATGCAATAGGCCAGCAGCTGGTATCCGTCTTCGTTGCGCAGCTTCCCCTTGTCGTCGAGCACCTTGTACTTCGTGTCGGCGACCGCGACGTCCACCCCGCCCGACCGGAGGACCAGATCCGGCCGCATCGTCATGCGCCCCAACGTGTCGAGCGGGTAGGTCGACTGAGCCGCGAGCTGCACTTCATCGTCCAGTTCGGCAAGCAGCCGGGCGACCAGATCCTCGAACAGCTTCTCCATGGGCACCACGAACCCGTGGGCCTCGACCTCGCCGACCCGATGCTCGACGCTCGCCGTTGAAAGCACCAGGTCGGCCAATCGCAGCAGCCGGTGCAGCCGCGCGGTCAGCCGGGTCGGCCGCCACGACGGCACCGGCTCCCCTGGAGCCGGTAGCCGGACGTCGGCGAGCAGCCGGTCGACGTGCAGGAGCAGTCGTCGCGTCACTTCCAGCAGCCCGGGCAGCCTGAGCAGGCGCCGGGTCGCGGCGCGGATCCGCCGGTTCTCGTCGGTGTCGGTCGTCCACTCGTCGACGGTGACCTCGATCGGCACGACTGCGCCGAAGCGGCGTAGCTCCTGGTCTCGAACTCGTAGCCGACCGCGCACGACGGACAGCGTCTGGTCCTCGGTGCGGTATCCCCGCAGCGGCCCGGACGCCAGCGCCAGTCGGGCTTCCTGGGCGAAGAGAACGGCCAGGACCACGCTCAGGTCCGGGTCGTCGTGCAGGCCGACGTGGGCGTCGTCGAGGTCGAGGTGCCGCACGCCGTGGGCGCGCGCCAGCAGCCGCAGCACCTGCACGGTCCCGACCTTGGGAGCCACCCGCACGACCAGACCGCCGACGTTCAGCACCCCGACGGCGTAGGCAGCGGTGACCTGCCAACCGCCGGCGCCCGGAGTGACGCTGACCAGCTTGCTCGCGTTGAGCGCCGAGGCCTCGGCGAGGGTCAGGTCGAGACCGTCGAGCACCTGTCCCTCGCGCAGGCGCCCGAGCTCACCTCTCGACGTCACCTGCGACGTCCGCGAGCGCCTCGGGAAACACCAGCTGCTGCACCCACGCAGCGAACTGATAGCCGGCGAGCGCCTGGTCGTCGCCGTAGTGGTGCTCCCGGAGCATCGGCAGCAGCTCGCGTCGCCAGAGCCGATCTAGCGCGACGGGGTCGGCGAGCGACCGCCGCATGAAGTACGACGGGCCGAAGGCGAGGGCGGGGTCTAGCCGCTGGCCGGCCATGTGCGCGTTGATCCGGTCGCGCAGGTCGGCCAGCCCGGTCGGCAGGCCGTTCGCCGCACACCATCGGCGCAGCACCCCGGCCAGCGCCGGCTCGCCGGTGTCCATCGACAGGAACACGAAGCGTCGACGCATCGCTGTGTCGAGCAGGGCGATGGACCGGTCAGCGGTGTTCATCGTGCCGATGACGAACAGGTTGGCCGGCAGGCTGAACCGGTCGCCGCCGCTGTAGAGCAGCTCGACCTGCTCCTCGCGGTACTCCAGCAGGAAGTACAGCTCACCGAACACCTTCGCCAGGTTGGCCCGGTTGATCTCGTCGATCAGCAGCACGTACGGGCGGCCGGGGTTCTTCGAGGCCTCGTCGGCGATCCGCTTGAGCGGCCCGTCGGTCAGCGTGAGCCGTGCCCCCACGGCGTCGGTCGCCGCCGACGGGCGGAACCCCTCGACGAAGTCCTCGTAGGCGTACGTCGGGTGGAACTGCACCATCGCTTGCTCGTTGGCGGACAACCCGCAGGCCTGCAGCAGCTTCTGCACCAGGTAGGTCTTGCCGGTGCCGGGCGGGCCTTCGAGGATCACCTGGCGACGCTCGTTGAGCACCAGCAGCAACTCTTCGAGCCAGCTCGCGTCGGCGTGGTGCAGCGCCGAAGCCAGAGCCGCGGTGTCGCACGTGATCTGTACGGTCGACGGGTCAGGAGCAGGCGCCGGGGCGTCGGCGGAGTGGGCATCGTCGACCAGATCTTCGGGCGGCGGCTCGAGGACGTCGGTCTCCAACAGGCCTTCGAGCTGCGGCGCGCTCTCAACGAGGTTGACAACGTCCTCGCCCTTGGCGAAGCGCAGACGTACCTTGACCGCCTGCGGCAGGGAGGCGACCGGCGGCGGGTCTGCTGCCGACCAGCCGACGGGTCGCGACAGCACAGCAGCGTCGTCGACGACTTCAACGCTCGCCGGGCCTTCGAGCACCCGTCCGTGACGCAACAAGCCGTTGTCGTCGGCCACCACGAGGTCGCCAGCCGCGATGCCGAGAGCGAAGGCGAGGACGTCCTGTCGCTTGACCTCTCTCTTGACCACCGGACGGTCGGCGTAGCGCTGCTCGACGAGTGCGGTGAGCGACGCCGAGTCGACCGGAGTCGGAAGTTCGCGCAGTGAGGCGGCGGGGATGGTGACAATGCCCCGGCTCAGCCACTGCGGGACCTGATTCTTCTGGTTCACCTGGCCGCGGACGAGCCATGCCCCCGACGTCCCCTCGACCGCTCCCCAGGCATGCACCCATGGCGAGGCGAACAGGTCGACCGCGTGGCCACCGTTGGCGCCCTGCAGCCCCAGGACGACAACGCGCAGGTCCTGCTCGAGGTCACCAGTTGGCTCGGTCAGGTGATTCCGGAAGGCGTCGATGACCTTCTGCCGGTCCTCGGGGCGCAGGACGGCGGTGAACGATGCCGGGTGCGCGACCAGGCACAGCAGGGCGCGGACTCGTTCGTCGCAGTTATCGGCGTCGTCGAGCAGGTCACGGAAGGCCCAGGGGTCGGTCCAGCAGTGCGCCTGCCGATCGGCAGGCTGCTCGAACCAGTGGGCCAGCACCTCGGCACACGAGCGCAGAGGTGCCAGGGGTGCCCCTGCAAACGCCTTGCCTGCTGGGACGAAGCCGGCCTCCAGATCGGCCGAGAGCAGCGCTGGGAGGCCCGGCGGCGGTGCGGCGGTGCGGATGAGCGGGTTACGCACGGCAGCCCGCTTGGTGCTGCCGACAATGTCGGACAGAGGGGACTGCAGCAGGATCAGGGCTTCGGCGGCTAGCAGCCGCGCCCCGTCGCTCTCGAGGTCGGGCAAGGTGAGCGGTGTGCGTGCATCGACCTCGCGCAGGTGGTCGCGCAGAGCCGCTGCGTGCTCGCGCATCCATGCCGCGGCGCCGGGCGTGAAGGCCGAGCCACCGGAGCGCCAGGCGTCGAGCACGGGGCCGGTGCACCGCAACGCCTGCGTCGCCGCGCTGGTGCCATGCAGCACGTCGTCGTCCGGGTCGCCCGGCACCGGCGTCGGAGGCTCGGTCCGGCGGGCGTTCCACAGCTGGTAGCCCTCGCCGCTGGCCTCGAAAAGCGCCTCAGCCGAGGAGTACTCGGCGAGAGCGGTGGCGGCCTCCCGCGTTGCGCGGAAGCCGCCCTGGGTGGTGACGTGCAACCACCCAGCGTGCTCGTAACTGGTGGTGAGGTACCAGCCGAGGTCGTTGCGCCCCCGATGGCTGCCGGACTTGGTCACGCCAGCGTCCCATACGAGAGGCGGTACGGCGGCAAGGGCGGCGGCGTAGAGCTCCGCGACGGGCACCGGCCGGTCCGCGTCGACAAGGTGCTGCAGCGCAGCACGCAACCGGGCCTTGCGCCGGGCCGGCCACCCCTCGTCGGAGGAGAGGCTCGGGTCGTATGCGGGGGCCGTCACCCCCTCCTCGAGCGGGAGAGTCATCGCGTCGTCACCTCAGGTCGGGGCCCTTCACCGGGCGGCGGGTCGAGGGGTCCTCTGCACGGCGGACCGGTGTCGGCAGTCATGTCGTTTCCGGCTCCGGTACCGGCGTCACGCGCTGGCTCGACGCCACTCGGGTCCGTCGAACGGCTGGCGCCCGGCCGTGGCCCACCCGGTGAGCCGGACCAGCAGCCGGTACGCCGGGACCGTCGAGTGATCGCCGACCTGCTGAACGAGCACAGCCGGCTCGCGGACGCTGCGCACGTGCTGGAGGAGCACATTCGGGACCCATCCGAGCGGCAACCCGGCGGTCTCGGTGACGTGCAGCGCCAGGGGGTTCTGCGGGTTGTCGGGCTGAGCGGCCATCTGCAGCTGGTCACCCGGCGTCAGTCGGGCGAGAGCACCAGCGACCCGGGGATCCTCCATGAGGCGATGCCGCACGCCGCTGACGAAGAAGCTGGTGTCGGTCGCTCCGTCGGGTGCGACGACCGGCTCGGCATAGAGCCGGATCGCATCTCCCTGCCGTTCGCCCATCGACCGGGCGAGCAGCTCCCACGGCTCAGCCGCGCCGTCCAGTCCGAGCATGCCGACGTAGCGCGCGAAGTCGGGACGGCTACTGCGCATGATCCGCTGCGAGAACAGCGGGAACAGCCGCTCAGAGCGGTAGGTCCGCTCCAGGTCCGGGAAGCCGAGGAAGGCCTGGAAGCCCGCCACGTCGGCCGCCCTGGCCAGGTAGTCGAACCGGTAGCCGCCCTCGTGGCAGGTGAGCAGGCCGACCGGCTCGATCAGCCGCGACTCGGGATGCTGCCAGGCCACGGCCAGGCGGGCGCCAGCCAGCCCGGCCCGCCCGGTCTCGACGTCAGGCGCCGTGGTCACGGGCATCGAGCAACCTCCTCCGGTTGGCGCGCAGCAGCAGCGTGGTGAAGGTAACGGCCAGGTCCGACAGATCCGGCACGCGCGCAACGCTCGACGCCATTGTGGCCTCCTCGAGCCCCTCCAGCGCCGACCACCAGCGGACCTGCGCCTGCGGGCTCGCCAGCGACAGGCCGCGCACCGCAAGCTCGACCAGGGACAACTGGCCGTCCGTACGGGCGTCGAAGCGGCGCGCGCGACCATTGCTCGCCCACTGCTCGACGCGACCCGGCTCGAGCGCTCGTCCGCGGAAGGCATCGGTGAGGTTGTGGCCGAGCGCCGAGCCATGGTCCCAGGTCGGCGACAGCCGCATCGGACCGTGTCCGGCAGGTGGGCGCAGGATGGCCCAGTTCATCTCGTGCCGGTCGGGGTTGGCCACCAGCGCGTCCAGCAGCAGGTACCCCGCGAAGACGTCGAATGCCGGCCCGTCAAGCGAGTTCGGCGGGGAAAGCACGTCCTGCAGCACGGTTTGGATCGCCGTCAGGTCGTGGCCGTGGCGGTCAGGAGACTGGACCTGAAAGCTCTCGTCCCGCTCGGCGAGCAAGAGAGCGCCGTGCTGCAGCTCCCAGCCATCAGGCCGCACGTTGCGGGAGATGGTCCCGCGCTCAGCGTCGCGGCGGACCAACTCGACGTGCGCCGCAGGCAGGTCGAGCATCCCCGCGATCTCGGTGGTCACCCGTTCCGCCCAGTCCGCCCCCGCGTGGGCATAGGGCGGGCGCGGCTTGTAGAGCCAGGCCGCGCCGTCCGCACCGGACAGCCAGACCTCGGCGCTGTCACCGACGGTTTCGACCCGCTCGAGCTCCCAGCCGGTCACGTCCAGGACAGCGAACGGCTCTGGCGCATAGCCTGCTGCCCCGCTCGTCACCGGCCCACAGGGTGCCGCGGTCCCGAGCCCGGCGGCGGGTCGAGCGGGCTGGTGTGGGGCGTGCCGGTGTCGGCGGCGGCGGTCATCGCGTCGTGGGCGGCCAGGACGAGACGCTTGGTGCGGAACTCGCCGTGGTCGCGCTCCTCGTACTTGCGCAGCACGATGAAGGAGTCGAGAACGTGCTCGCTGTCGGCGCGGGACAGGCCGTAGAGGTGCAGCATCGCGGCGTCGAGCTCGGCGCGCAGCTGCTCGCGGCGCTCGGGCAGCCAGCGGAACGGCGGGCCCGGGTCGGTCTCGCCCGGCACGCCCTGCAGAACGTCGATGGCGTACGGACGAGCCGGTAGCTGGTGTAGGCGAGCTCGAGCACTCGGGGCCGGACGAACTGGGCCAGCGGCACGTCGGACCAGGCCGGGACGTCGTCGAACGCGACCGGCTCCGGGCAGGCCAGCTGCTTGGTCGTGAAGTACTTCATGTGGGTGCCGCTCATCTTCTGCCTTGAGATGTAGTCGAAGGCCAGCGACGACCACACTGCCTGCAACATCGGCACCGCCGCCGGGACGGCCGGGAAGGCGAGCAGGAAGGCGTCACCGACGGCGGCGCGCGGCAGCACGCTCGGGACGAAGGTGCGCACGTCGCTGGCGCGGGCGATGTCGCGCCAGCCGAGCAGCCAGCCGCGGTCCCAGCCGGCGGGGACCGCCTTCTCGACCTCTGCCTCGTCGACCCAGTAGCGGGCCAGCGGCTCGACAGCCGGATCGTCGAGCTGCGCGACGGTCAGTCGTGGCAGTTGCGTGCTGACGCTGTCCTCGGGCAACCCGGCATACGTGCTGAACCGTGGGTTCCAGTGGGTAAGCATCTTTGCCTCATACAGGGGCAGCCAGCGCCGCTTGCCAGCGGACCACGACCAGCTGTCGAAGGTCGCATCCAGGCCGGTCAAGTCGTCGGCCGTGCGAAACAATCCGCTGTCGTTGGCCATGTGGAACATGGTCCCGAAGCGCAGGCCCCACGGGTTGCGCCCTCCGTCGCGGACAAGCACTGGGTGTCGGCGATAGCAGGCGAGAGTGACCTCGGCGTCGCGGCGAGTGGCGAAGACGGGCAGCGTCCCTGTGTTGGGGTTAAGCAGCAGGATCTCTTCGGAAGACAGCGGGAAGACACTTGCCGGGACGTCAGCGACACGGCGGACGACGAAGGCAAGCCGCACGTCGGTGATCCGCTCACCACCACTCATCGATGACACGGCGAACCGGAAGCTGCGGTGCACGCCCTCGAAGATCGGGGCACTGTTCTCGAAGTCGTAGAACGCCGCAAGCCGCCCGGCCGCGACCGTGTCGGCGAAGAACGCCGCCGTGGTGGCATCGGTCGCCAGTCCGGTCGGCGTGATGATGCCGCTGCGGCCGCGCGGGTTGAGGGTTGACCGGAAGTGCTCGGCGAACACGCTGTAGGTGTTGACGTCGCCGACGCCGCAGAGCGGGTAGCGGCCGCTGCCGCGCAGGAACTGGCTCTCGGCCTCGCTCTGCCGCCGGGCGGCGCTGAACTCGGCGAGCAGCTCGGGCTGGGCATCGGCGAGCGCCGCGATGGCCTTCTTTCGCGCAGCGGCATTCTTCGCGTTCGCGATCACCGGGTCGCGGGCGGCGAAGAACTCCTGCTCCTGCAGCTTGATCCGCTCCCACGGCGGGTTGCCGAGGACGGCGGAGAAGCCGCCGGTCCAGCCGTAGGGGCCGTCGAGCTGGTCGTGGTCGGGGAGGGGAAAGATGTCGGGGAACTCCAGGTGCCAGTGGAACAGCCGGTGCCGGGTCGCGAGCGCGTCGACCGCGACCACGACCCGGTCGGGGGCGGTGCCGTCGGCGAGCGCGGTCAGGGTGCGGTGCGTGACCGGGTCGGCGCCGCTGGTCTTGGGGCCGAGGAACGCGGCGCACCAGGCGTCGGCGACCCGCCGGGCGCGGGTGGTGTCAGGGTCGGTCTGCAGGTCGGCGTAGCGCTGCGCGGCCCACGCGACGTCGTCGACGGTCGTCGCGGTCGCCGCGCGGTCAGCGACCTCGGCGGTGCCCTTGCGCAGCGCGCTGAGGTCGAGGTCGATACCAGCATCGTCGAACAGGTCTCCCTGCCCGGCCCAGCGGCGCTCCCGCCCATGGTCGATCAGGCTCTGGTAGGTCGCCATTTTCGTCATACGATATTTACGTGGTGAGTGAAGAGCAGATCCAGCAATGGGCCGACGAGGCCGAAGCGGGATACAACGTCGACGACCTCAAGCCTCGAGGTCGCGGACGCCCCGGTCGTGGCGCTGAACCGATGCAGGTCGTGGCCGTCCGGCTGACCGGCGAGGAGCACGACGCTCTCGACAAGGCTGCCGCCAAGAAGGACATGAGCAGGTCCGAGATGATCCGCGCCGCGCTGGCCCACCTGCCTGCGTGAAAGCCAACGTGGATCGAGCCCATTGACGATGACGGCTGAGGCGATGCTGGGTCGCGCAGGCAGCGGAGCCGAAAGACTCAGCTGGCGACGAGCGAGTTGTGGCTCGCGGCTTCCCGGGCGGTGACCCGGCGCAGCCGCAGCCAGCCGTCATCAACGTCGTGCACGACCGCCCAGGTCCAGCCGCGGGGGGTACCGGCGACGAGAGCCTGTCCCGGGAGGGGCGATCCGGTCTTGGGAACGCGGGCCAGGATGAAGCCCTCGTCGTCTTCGAAGTGCAGGTCAGCGGGTACGTCGATAGTGATCATCAGCTTCCTCCTTCCGGGCCCCAGAGCGGATTCTCCCTCACATTGTGCGGGACGGACATGACGGCGTCGAGCAGCAGTTCGAGGTCGGCCTCAGTCTGGCCATAGGGTGCGTCGCTGGTGGTGACGATGTCCTGATGCGGCACGGCTCCGGTCGGCAGCAACGCCAGTCCGGCCGCGCGCAGGTCGCCGACCACGAGGTGGGCGATGAGTTCGAACGCCGAGAGCCTGCCCCCGTGCAGAGCCGCGACATCGGTGCCGTCCACGGCCAGGAACACCGAGATGCCCCAGAAGCCGTAGACCTCCTGGTTGGCCCGGGCGTTCGCCTCGAGCTCGCCCCGAGTCAGTTCGATGCCGACCGTCAGGGCACGCAGCACGCACGCGTCGTCCGGTGGGGCCGGTTCGTCGCGAATCGTGCGGGTCCTCGCCACGGACCGATCCTTTCAGTAGGCGTCGTGGTCAGGACCGTGCCTGCCGCTCGCGCTTCCCGGCCAGCGGGTCGCCTGAACGACGCCGACACTGAGAGTTCAGTCTGTGCGAACCACAGCTCCCGGTCAGCGGCTCGTCCAGATCGGCCAGCGTCGCGAGGAAGTCGCCCAGGTGGCCGCAGTAGCGCCGTACCTGCTCACCGGGGTGCAGCCGGGCCCCGCCGTAGGCCGGCACCACACACAGATCGATCGAGTCCTCGAGCAGCGAGGCCGAGCTCCACTGCTTGAGCTCGATCACGACGTACGACGGCTGCCGGGTCCTCGGGTGCACGCCGCACAGCACGACGTCAGCACGCTTGCTGGTCAGCGGCAGCTGGTATTCGACCAGCACCTCGACGTCGTCGAGGCCGGCCTGCACCAGGTCGGCGGACAGCGTGTGCAAGCTGCGCTCCCAGGACCGGATCTCGGCCGGCGCGGGCGAACGGGCCAGGCGATGCCGGTACTGCTCGACGAGCCTGGGCACCAGGCTGCCGTCGAGCATCTGCACGCGGAACTGCGCCACAGCGGCACGGTAGAGCGGAGAGACCTACCTGCGGGTGGGGGCTCGTCGGGTGGCGCTGACTCGCTCGTCGGGCCGCAGTGCTTGACCCGCCGTAACCTACGCGATCCGGCGCCTCAGCGCTCCGCGCTCCGCCGGCCAAGCTGCGCAAGACCACAGCCGCCAGCGCACGACCCTCGTCCAGAGCGTGGGCATCACCTGTCACCGCCGTGTCAGCTCGGCCCTTTGCTCCAAGTTCGCCGACACATCGGCGAGGACGAGCGGCATGTCACCGACCAGCGGCCGGCTTTGCACACCGGAAAGCGCATGAGGTTGCCTCCGGCTCTTGATTACGTTACCGTTATCAGCGTGTCGCGAGGCTCGTGGGATGTCCAGTTCCATCCAGCGTTCGCGACATGGGCTGATTCTCTCGAACAACGAGATGCCGAAGCACTGCTCGCGGCGCTTCGCGTCGTACGTGACGAAGGTCCGACTGGGTCGACCACTTGTCGACTCGGTCGTGGGTAGCCGCCACAGCAACATGAAGGAACTACGGCCGGGATCCACCGGCCGAACCGAAATCAGAGCGCTGTTCGCGTTCGACAAAAAGCGGCAAGCAATTCTTCTCGTCGGTGGTGACAAGAGCGACGACTGGCGAGGCTGGTACGACAACAACATCCCCATCGCGGACGACCGGTTCGATGATCACCAAGCGAAGCTAGCCAAGCAGGCCAAGCCCGCGGACAAACAACAGATTCAGAAGGGCAGGTCGAAGCGGTGAGCATCAAGGATTGGGAGCAGAAGGTCCTGGCCGCCCCGGGGGCGGCAGAACGTGTGACCGTCATCGAGGATGAGCTGCGCATGGCTGTCGGGCTGACCGCGCTGCGCGAAGGCGCCGGGCTGTCTCAACGGGAGCTGGCCAAGCGAATCGGAATCAGCCAGCCACGCATTGCCGCGATCGAACGCTCCCGGAACCTCACCCTGGATGTCCTCGAGCAGTACGTGACCGCCGTGGGTGGCCAACTCGAGGTCACCGTCCGCACGGGTTCCAGGAAGCTTGCCCTTGTCGGACCTCACAAGGCAGCCCCGGCCAAGCGAACTGCCGTTCCTCCCCCACCTGCGGCCAGGCGCAAGAAACCTGCAAAGACTGCCTGACGGCGCCGGCTACTCGCCGCTCCAGTCGGCCAGCAGGACCTCGGGTCGCTTGAGGCGACCATCGAGACCACGCACGAGGTGGTGGTGTTGGACATCGACCACAGACGCGGCGCGTACCGATCTTGAGGGTGACGGCGCCAGATCGCCGGGTAGCCCAGGCGTGCTACGCTGTGCCACATGGACGTCTCCGTGCGCGAGCTCCGCAACCACACGGCGCGCGTCATCGCCGCCGTGGAGAGTGGCGAGCCCGTCGTACTGACTGTTCATGGCCGCCCCGTCGCCGACATCACGCCGCGGCAGAGCCGAAGTGAGCGGCGGCCGAGCCCGCAGTTGCTGGCCGACCTGTCGGAGGTGAGCGCACTGGCCGAACTGCTCGACGTCGTCTCGCCGACTGAGGACTTCGACGTCGGACTGACCACGGACGACATGTGAGTGGCTACCTGATCGACACCAGCATCTTCGTGGCCGCGGAGCAGCGGCGCGCGATGAGCGGGCCCCCCGCGGGTGAGGGCCGGATCTCGGTCGCCACGCTGACCGAACTTCGGGTGGGCGTGCTCCGAGCGGCCAGTGAGCCCTTGCGTCAGCTTCGGGCGCTCACGTACTCGCGCGCACGCAAGTTCCTCCCGCTGCCGTACGACGAGGTGGTCGCAGAGCAGGTGGCGCGGCTCCTCGCCGCCGCTCGGGACCGGCAGAGGAAGGCCGGCGCGATGGACGTCATCATCGCCGCGACCGCGCTTGCCCACGACCTGACGATCTGGACCCAGGACAGCGACTTCGCCGTCCTCCAAGAGCTACAACCCGCACTGCAGGTCGAGCGCGGCTGAGCGCTCCGGCCCGTCAGCGCGCCGAGATCAGCGCGGCGTGCGCGAGCGCCTGCCCGACGGGGGTGACCACCCGGTTGCGCCAGTCGATGTCGCGCCAGGCACCCGCCACGTCGAGCACCTCCAGCGCGTCACTCGCGCCGTGGGCCGGCGCGTAGGGGCTCACCTCCCCGCCGCCGCTCGTGACCCAGCCGCCTGCGGTCAGCAGCTCGGCCACCGGCTCGCGATGGCTACCTCCGCCGGCGACGGCGACCAGCACCAGCGGGGTCGCCGTACGAGCGAACGCGTCGCGGGGCCGGCCGGGCAGCCGCTCGGCCAGGTGCAGGAACAGCCCGTGCGGATCGTCGCGGAGCGCCCTACCCGTCTTCGTCACCAGCAGCTGCCCGCGGGAGACCCGCAGCAGGCCGGTGCGCTGCGCCGAGGCGCGCAGCCGACGTACCGGCTCGGTCAGGTCCTCGCGGTTGCGCTTGCCGATCCAGCGCTCCTCAGGCCACAGCGCGTCCATGGCCTCGGTCACGAGGGCGGGCGGCAGCCACCCGGCGGCGGTGAGCTTCACGCCCGCACCGACCCGGTGCAGCAGCCAGCGGTACCTCGCGGTGGCCGTCTCCGCGACGTCGTCGTCCACCACCATCGGCTGATCGAGCGCGGCGGCGTCGAGCAGCTCGAGCAGCGCGGCCTCGTGCGGCGTTCCGTACAGGTGCTGCTGCAGCGTGCGCAGCTCCGGCGGCATCGACCGGGTGGCGCTCCAGATGGCGAGCGCGGCCTGCGCCTCGGCGAGGTCCCACGGCGGCGCCACGCCCGCGTCCCAGTCCCAGACACCACCGCTGTCCTCCGGCGGCGCGGCCCCGTGCCCGGCGAGCAGCCGTACGTCGTAGACCGCCGGCCCGACCTGCTCGACGACCAACCGGTGGTGCCAGTCGTCGCCGTAGTCGTAGAGGTAGGACAGCACGTCCCCCGGTGCGGCGAGCACCTCGTCCAGCCGCACGTCGCTCGCCGGGACGCCGTCGTCCTCGCCCTGCTCGACGTCGTACGGGCACAGGTACTTCTCGCCGTCGCCCCACGCCTCGTCGTCGAGGGTGAAGCGGTGCAGGTGGCTGTCCGTCCAGTCGAAGACGGCCTGCAGCACGCCGTGCAGCTGGTCCAGCCGCAGGGTCGACGGCAGGACGAGGCGGCGCCAGACCGGCGGCTTCGCGCCGACGAGGTCGACGCGGACGGTCACGCCGAACGGCTCCTTGGCCCGGCGCCGACGCTTCTGCACTGGCGCGACCGGCTTGCGCGCTCGGGCACCGGCCAGGTCGAGCAGCTGGAAGGTGGTCTCGCGCAGCTGGTCGGGGTCCATCGCGGCGTTCGCCTCGGACACCTCGGGGGGTTGGTCGGACGGCTGTTCGGGTGGGCGGCGCGGCATGGACGCACCGTACGTCGCGGCCGTCAGGTGCTCTCGCTGGCCGCTGCCAGCAGCTCGGCGATCTGGGCGACGTCATCGAGCTCCCCGACCGCGACCGCGATGACCAGGTCGTACGCCTGATCGTTGGTCATCGTCAACCGACGCCCGTTCAGGCCGTAGAACGCGATGACCGAAGCCAGCCCCAGTCGCTTGTTCCCGTCGACCAGTGCGTGGTTGCAGGCGATCGAGTGCAGCAGCGCCGCGGCTTTGTCGGGCAGCGTCGGATAGGCGTCCGCGCCGAACGCCGACGCACGCGGGCGGCCAGCTGCCGACTCCAGCAGCCCGATGTCACGCACCTCCACCGGACCGCCGGTGGCCCGTTCGGCGACGTGCAGGAGGTCCTCGAGGTCGAGGAAGATCACTGCCCGAGACGCTCGAGCGCCTCCGCGTACCGAGGCAGCTCGCGATCCAGCACGGCATCGAGCAGTTCGCGCTTGCTGGTCCGCTCGATGTAGTCCCGGACGGCCTGGCGCGCGACGTCCTGCATGGACCGACCCTCGCGTTCCGCCCGCTCGCGCAAGGCCGCTGTCTCCTGCTCGTCCAACCGCAACGTCATCGCCATGAACTCATGGTATCGCTGATGATACCGAGCGAGCCGCGACGAGCCGACATAGGTGCAGAGCTCACGGCAACGACGGCGGGACGTCGAGCCGGTCGGGCCGGTGCTCGTCGCAGAAGAAGGGAGCCCGCCGACCGAGCAACGGCTGACCGGCGCGCCGGGCCCGATGTCCGGGTTCCCACGGCCAGACGCCCCGCCCGTCGGCCCAGGCGAGCTGCAGCCCGCGAACCCGCTCGCCGAAGATCCGGACCGCGGTGAGCAGGTGCTCCTGCGGCCGCTCGACCTCGACGGCCTCCATCAACCAGGGCCCGGACTCGAGGGTCTCGCCGGGAAGCACCAGGCTCGTGTCGAGCAGGTAGTCGCCCCAGTGCCGGAGCAGCCGGCTGGCGTCGGCCACACGCACACCGGTCACGACGAGCTCGGGCAGCCCGTGCGCCGTCAGGCCGACGGTGTAGCTGAACTCCGCGCGGCAGCGGGAGCCGCCGACGGACTGGATCGCGAACCGGTGCTGGTCGACCAGCGCGCGGATGTGATCGTCGTACTCCTCGGGGGTCAGGTCGGGCTGGTCGCACAGCTGGCACATGGGGGCCTCCTTGTCGGGGCCTCGCACGGTGCTGGACGTGTCCGACAGTTTCCGCGGTCGTCCACAGGCCGAAAGGCTGTCCACAGAGCACTTTTCCTGTCACGATCCGCTTGCGTCCTGTCGCAGTTCGAGATAATATCGAACCTATGTTCGACAGCATGAGCCGGGCCGCCGACGCTCCCGTGCGCCCCGATGAGGCGGTGTTCCGGTCGCCCTTCACCGAGACGCGGACAGTGCCGCCGTCGTCGGAGGTGGCGCAGCTGCACGCTGTGCTGGACGAGGTGTCGTCCGTCGACCCGGTCGAGCTGCCGGGGGCGCAGGCGCTGGCCGACACCCGGGAGCTGCTGGCGTTGCGGGCGAGGCTGGATGCGGTGCTGCTGCGCCGGCTCGGCGATGTCGAGACCCGCAAGCTGCACCGCCTGGACGCCAGCCCGACGACGACGTCGTGGGTGCGAGCGCAGAACGCGACCGTCGACTCATCGACGATCACGTTGGCCCGGCGGCTGGCGAAGCTGCCCAAGCTGGAGGAGGCGGTCCGCGCCGGCACACTGACCCCGTCCGCCGCAGCGCGGGTCGGGACAGCGATCGAGAAGCTCCGGCGGTACGTCGATCGTGCGGACGGGCTGATCGACGGCCAGGCCGGGGAGCCGGCAGTGGCCGCTGTCGTCCTGGACGGCGTCCGGTCCGCGGTCTGCCAGGCGCTGGGCGGGCTGGCCGACGACGACCCCCGCGTGGACGAGGTGACCGCGCAGCTGTCGGAGATCTCCTGCTGGCCGACCAGCCAGCTCGCCCGACTCGAAGCGGCCTTCGTGCTGCTCGCCCAGCACCTCTCCGCCACCCACCTGCCCGCCGCGCTGGGTCTGCTGGCCGACGCGCTGCTACCCAACGAGCTGGAGAAGCGCGCCGCCCGCGGCGCCGACGACGCCCAGCTCACCCTGCGGCCGAACACCGACGGGTCGGGTTGGCTGCTGCGCGGCGAGCTCGACCTGGAGACCGGCGAGCTGTTGCACACCGTCCTGACCGCCATGCAGGCCGTCGACCCCGACAACCCGACCGACACCACCGCCGAACAGCGGCTGCGGCACGCCGGCTGGGAGTCCGGCGACCCGTTCCCCGACGGGATCGACCCCGCGGGCCGGCCGTGGGACCGGCCGCGCTCCCGCGGCCGGCGCCTGCACGACGCCCTGCGACTGGCGCTGCGCGCGATCCTGGACAGCGGCGAGCTCGGCCTGCGGGACAAGGTCGCCCCACACATCGGGGTCACCGTCGGCCGCGACACGCTGCATCGCGAAGCCGGGTCGACACCCGCCACCGCCGGATCCGGGCTGGCCCTTCCGCTGAGCCTGGTGAAGAAGTGGTGGTGCGACTCCTACGTCACTCGGTACGTCCTGGGCCTGGGGCACCGGGTCGTGGAGAGCAGCCACACCAGCCGGACCCTGAAACCGCACGAGCGCCGGATCAAGCACGTCGAGACCGGCGGGCACTGCCAAGGCGCCGGCTGCTGCCGCGGACCCGGACACCCCCTCATCCCGCACCACGTCGACGCCTGGGCCCGATGCGGCAGCACCAGCCTGCAGGAGACGGTCCTGTTCTGCGAGAGCGACCATGCCGCACTGCACCGCGGGGACACGATCACCCTCAAGGACGGCCGCCGCCTGAACGCCGACGGCTGGGTCCAGTAGCGAGGAGGGTCGGGCTTGAGGATGTGCGTGCTCGGCTGCCCGCCGACCGGCCGGGTCCAGCCGTTCTCGGTCCTGGTGAGCAGCAGCTTGGCCTGCAGTCCGCCGAGAGACGCGCGCACGTCCTCGTCGACGCCAAGCGGGTGGCTCGGCAAGGCCTCGACCGCCGCGGCGAGCTGCTCCTCGCTGAGCGGCTGCGCGGCGACGCCCGCGGCCGGTCGCGGTCGGTCGTCGCTCACGAAGGTGACGGCGCCGGCGCAGTCCGACCCGATCTCGGCCAGCAGCCCGACCGTGTCACCACGCCGGACCGCGAAGCGGTTCTCCAGCATCGTGCGGGTCTCGCCCTCAGGCAGCAGGCCCTCGCACCAGAACTCCACCGCACGCCGCGGACGAGGTGCGCCGGGCCGAGTGTCCCGGTACGGCTTGGCCGCGACCGGCAGCGAGACGGACAGGCACAGCGCGCCGATGCCGAGAGCGCTGACAACCTCCGGGGCGTACTCCAGCTCCAGGGCCGGTCCCGCGCGCAGCTCCGCGACGGCCTCCCCATGGAGCAGGACCTGCAGAGCGGGTCGGGCGCGTGCCATCAACGCTGCTGAGAAGCGGATGCTGCGTTCTCGTGGCTGGGCGCCTCGGTGACGGTCACCTTCGCGCCACGGGGCACGACGAGCAGGTCGTAGCCGAGCACGCTCAACGCCTCAGCAGCGCGCGTCAGGGCCCGGTTGCGACCGGCCTCCATGTCGATCACGGTGGTTCGGTTGACCTGCAGACGGCGTCCGAGCTGCTCCTGCGTGAGGCCGGCCGCCTGCCGACACGTCGAGATCGCCTGCGCCAAGGCATCGCTGCCTCTGAGACGAAGCCACACCACGCACCTCCTGATGTCGGAGGAAGCCGACATCAGGTGATGCTAGGCCCAATGTTGCCAGATGCCAACATCACGGCCTACCGCCACTGATGTCGGTTGCGGCCGACATCTCTTGGGACACGGGTGCCTGATCCTGTACTAGCACTTCTATCGCGTCCGCGCTACGGTTGTGGACGTGTCGGAGATGACTGTGCGAGATGCCGCAGAGCTGCTCGGGGTGGACCCGTCCCGGGTGCGCGCCCTGGTGGGGTCCGGCGCGCTCGCGGGCCGGCGCTTCGGGTCGCAGTGGATGGTGCGGCAGGACGCTGTCGAGCGCCGCGCCGAGCTGGTCGGCGCGGGCGCCAGGTCCCGCGCGATGTCCGCGCGGACGGCCTGGGCCGCTGCCGATCTTCTCGACGGTGGAAAGGCGGCATGGCTGACAACGAGCGAGCGGGCACGACTGCGGGCCCGCCTCGCCTCCCATGCCGCTGGCGGCTGGCAGACGTACGCCCGGTGGTTGTCGTCCCGGCAGACCGCCGCGACGCGCTACCGGATCGCGGACCGCGACGTGGCGGGGCTGCTGGCCGACGACGGGATCGTCGCGACCGGCGCCAGCGCCGCCGCCGCCCACCCGCTCGGGCTCGGGTCCGCCGGGCAGGCCGAGGTCTACGCCGACTCCGCGACCGAGCGCCGGCTCGTCGAGGACTGGTTCCTCATCCGCAGCGACACCGGCAACCTGCTGGTGCGCGCCGTGCATGACGACTGGCACCGCCGCACCGGCTCCGTCGTCGACGGCAGGGCCGTGGCGGCCAGGCTGATGGTCGCGGTCGACCTGCTCGACGCCGACGACGCCCGATCCCGGGCCGCCGGCGAGAACCTGCTCGCACGGCTCCTGTCCGACCACGCCGCCTCCCGCCGCACGGTGAAGGAGAGCAGCCGTGTCGTGTGACCGCCTGCCCGGCAATAGGGAGGCCCTCGACGCGATCTCGGCGCTCACCGGGCGGTCCCGCTCCGACATCACCGACGAGTTTCACTCTGAGTGCTCGGGAGGCGACAGGACCCGCGCCGACCCCGCCGACGTCGAGCAGGTCCTGCGGTCGTTGATCAACCGCGTCCGGAACGCCCCTGCGCTGCCGTGGGACCGTAAGGCCGGGCTGCTGGACACGCTCACCGCGATGCTGACCGACCCGCCGGACCACAGCAACGCCCAGGTCGACGCGTGGCGGCGCCTGGTCCCGGCACCATCCGCAAGAGATCCGCACGCTCGAGCGGCCCCCGGTCGCGCTCCCCGTGATGGACGAGCCGCAGGAAGCGGCCTGGCACGCGCTGATGGATTTCGACCGCGACCTGGACGAGTCCTGGGTCCTCGTCGGCGGGCAGATGACGATGATCCACTGCCTGGAGCACGGAGTCGACGGCTACCGCGCCACCGACGATGGCGACATCGTCCTCGGTGTCTGACCGGCCGGGACGCCCTGTCGACGGCCGCCCGGCTCCTACTCGACCGCGACTTCGCCGCCGTCGACACCTCCGACGGCTTCGGCTACCGCTACGCCCGCGGGACGACCGTCATGGACCTGCTCCTGCCCGAAGGGCTCGAACGGCAGCGCAACCAGCCGAAAGCCCCCGGCGGCAGACCCGGACTGCCCGTCGAGCTCTCCGCGGTGTGACCTCGGCGGGGCGGACACCGTGCCGGCGGCCTCCGCCGGCAAGCAGGTCGACCCCCGAGGATGGGTGTACCGGCGCGGGTCGTCTCCCCGATCGGCTCGGTCGGGACGTCGGCGAAGCACATGGAGAGGTCCATCGCTGTGATGATCACCTCGGCGGCCCTGGCGAACTTCCACGCCTCGAAGATGCCGAAGCCGGCAGCAATGTTGGAACGCCGGACAGAGGTCGGCCGCGCCAGTCCGCGACGGCTCGTTCACCACCGCGCTCACCCCCGTCCCACGCTGCCGGCGCAGGCGTTCAACTGCAGGTACGACGTCAGCGGCACCTACGTCGGCATGCGGCACGAGTGCATCGATGCACAGGTCATGACGCCCTCGGAACATCAGGACGTACGCCGGACACCACCAGAGCCAGTCCGGGGAAGGCGAAGCCGTCGTCGGTGCGGTAGGGCTGGTCGGCCTCAGCGGCCATCCGTCGCACGGCGGCCCGAATGTCCTCGGAGGCGGTCGAGAGCGCACGGGC
>JBBSUR010000029.1:0-19871 GCA_038234255.1 Mycobacteriales bacterium
CCAGGTCGGGAGGGGGCGCCAGCCGGCGGAGCACGACTCCGGCCGTGACGGCGTCCCACCGCGGCAGCTCCTGCAGCACGTCGAAGCCCGGAAACCGCTCGGTTTCGCGGGCACCGGGTGCCGGCAGCCGCTCGGATCGCACCGCCGGCTCGCTTCCCAAGGGGCGACGCCACAGCACGTCAGCTGCCCTCCCGGCGGAGCACCGCTGCCAGCAGGCCCATCCCGCCGACCATGGTGACCAGCAGGGGGGCGAGCAGCGGCGGGCCCATCTCCATGTTGTAGAGCGCCATGCGCCAGCCACCCGGCTTCTGCGCGATGCCGCGTGCGTGCAGGTAGGTGCCCTGCAGCCCGTTCGCCACGATGGCCGCCGACGTGAGCGGCAGGACCGTCTTGGCCGCCCGCTTGTTCACGGCCCCGGCGACGCCGGCGACCAGACCGAGCGGGCCTAGGGCGACCGGCAGGTACATCATCCGGTTGCCGAAGCTGGCCTTGTCGTGCTCGAACCAGATCTCGGCGGCCGTGATGATGGCGCCGATTCCGGTCAGCGCGGACAGCGACCGCTCGAACCGGCCGGTCTCGACGTCATGGAGCACTCTGTCAATGCCGTGCCGCGCCTCTTCGAAGGGGCCCGCCCGACGCCGTCTGCTCCACTTCATCGCAGCCCCCTGCCGCAGCCGGGGCCGATCGCGCCGGCCGTCACTGCTTGGTCCCGGGCAGGAACTCCTGGACCTTGGTCTTCACGCCTTCCTTGACGATCCCCCAGGTGTCGGAGTCGCCGTGCAGCAGCGCGGAGGCGGTGTTCTCGATCTGCTCCCACGTCGCGTGCGGCGGGATGGGCGGGACCGAGGCGTCGGTGATGAACTCGAGCACGGTCGGGCGGTCGGCGCGCAGGGCGGCGTCCCAGGCTGGTCCTACGTCGTCGGGCTTCTCGATCCGGATGCCTTGCAGGCCCAGGCTCTGCGCATATCCGGCGTAGGGAAAGTCCGGCAGGTGTTGGCTCTCGAGGAACTGCGGAGCGCCCGCCATGGCGCGCATCTCCCACGTCACCTGGTTGAGGTCGTCGTTGTGCAGGACCGCCACGATGAGCCGGGGGTCGGCCCAATCACGCCAGTACTTGCTGATGGTGATGAGCTCGCCATTGCCGTTCATTTGCATGGCGCCGTCACCGACCAGCGCGATGGTCGGTCGGTCGGGATGGGCGAACTTGGCACCGATCGCGTAGGGCACGCCGGGACCCATCGTCGCCAGCGTCCCGGAAAGCGAGCCGCGGATGTTGCCCCGCATCTTGATGTGCCGGGCGTACCAGTTGGCGGCGGAGCCGGAGTCGCAGGCGAGGATGGCGTCGTCGGGCAAGCGCGGCGACAGCTCCGCGAACACCTGCTGGGGGTTGATCGGGTCGGCGCTGGTGTTGGCGCGGCGCTCCATGACCTCCCACCAGCGCACGACGTCGGCTTCGACTTTCTCCTGCCAGGAGCGGTCGGTCTTGCGCTGCAGCAGCGGGATCAGCCGGCGCAGCGTCGCCCGAGCGTCGCCGACGAGGTTCTCGTCGTAGGGGTAGCGCTGGCCGATGCGGGTGGCGTCGATGTCGAGCTGCACGGCGCGGGCCTGCCCGAACGGCGGCATGAACTGCGTGTAGGGGAAGTTCGAGCCGACGGTCAGCAGCGCGTCGCAGTCCATCATCAGCTCGTACGACGGCCGGGTGCCCAGCAGCCCGATCGAGCCGGTGACGTAGGGCAGGTCGTCGGGCAGGACGTCCTTGCCGAGCAGCGCCTTGGCCACGCCGGCGCCGAGCAGGTCTGCGACCTCCTCGACCTCGGCCCTTGCCTCGCGGGCACCCTGTCCGATGAGCATGGCGACCTTGTTGCCGGCGTTGAGCAGGTCGGCGGCCCGGCGGACGGCAGCCGCGTCGGCGACCACCTCCGTCCCGCTGGACCCGACGCTCGACGGCACCATCTTGAAGGCGTGCGTTGGCGGCGAGTAGTCCAGCTCCTGCACGTCCGACGGGAGGATCACGCAGGTGACGGACCTGCGCGCAAGTGCCGTCCGGATCGCGGTGTCCAGCACGTTGGGCAACTGCTCGGGGACGGTCACCATGTGCACGTAGTCGTGCGCCACGTCTTTGAACAGGGAGATCAGATCGACCTCCTGCTGGTAGTAACCACCCATCGCGCTTCGCGCGGTCTGCCCGATGATGGCGACGACCGGGACGTGATCGAGCTTGGCGTCGTAGAGGCCGTTCAGCAGGTGGATGGCGCCGGGCCCGGACGTGGCGACGCACACGCCGAGCTTGCCGGTGAACTTGGCGTAGCCCACGGCCTCGAAGGCGGCCATCTCCTCGTGCCGGGCCTGGATGAAGGTGGGGTCGTTGTCGGCCCGGCCCCAGGCGGCGAGCAGTCCGTTGATCCCGTCACCGGGATAGCCGAAGACCTTGTCGACCCCCCACTCGCGCAACCGCTGCAGGACGTAGTCGCCCACCGTCTGGCTCATTGTCGCTCCGCTCGTCGACGCGGTCTGTACTTCGAGGGTCTCCCGTCTCTCGCGTAGGGCAAACATGGCGGGTCGAACTATCCGGCGATGTTCACTCCAGCCTGGCCCCTGCCGCCCTGCGAGGCGAGGGAGTCGTACAGCACGCGTCCGTGGGCGACGACGTGAGGGGGTTGACGGGCGGCGGGACGGGGAAGGCGAGGCGCGTGGAGCCGGTGCCGGGCGCGCAGCGCGGCGGCGCGGCGGCGCGGCCGTCGCTGCTCCGGCGTGGGCTCGCTGCGGCTGGCGGCGCCACCGCGGTCGGCGTCATGCTGCGCCTTGCGCTGTGGCAGTGGGACCGCGGGCAGGCGCGCGGCGCGCTGCTCAACTACAGCTACGCGGTGGAATGGGCGCTGCTCGCGGGACTCACCGTGGCCGGCCTGCTGCGGCTGCGGTCCGAGGGTGCGCAGGCGGGCGGCCGGCCCCGGCACGATGGCGAAGCCGTTCCCGGTGCGCCGATGGTGGGCCCTGCGCTGGCACCCGGTGAGGAGCTCCAGGAGGTCACCTGGCTTCGCATTCGCCGCAGGCTCGGCCTCGACGCCGGACCATCAGGAGGGTGACGGCAGCCATCACGACCACGGCGGCCAGCAGCAGCCGCAGGTCCCGCCCGGCGGGCTGCGGTTCGCCGGCACCGGTGCGCCCCGATCCGTCGGCGTCGTCGGGCACGTCCAGCGGCAGGTCAGGGTAGGCCGTCCGCGCCGCCTTCACCGCCTCCGCGAGCGAGGACGCCGGCTCGTTGGCGGGGAGCTCGACAGCAGCGCCCGACGCGTCCTGCCCGACGAAGCGCCACCGCCAGCCGTCGTCGTAGCACGAGATCTCCACCCGGTCGCCGGTCACGGGACGGGCCCCGCCTCGACGGGAATGTGGTCCGGCAGCGGCTCCGGGACGGCGGACTGCGCGGCCGGCCGCGCCGCCGGGCGCGACTGCCGGCGCAGCGCTGCGCGGAGGTCGCTCGCGCGTAGGGCCAGGACGCCGTCGGCGCCGCTGTCACGCAGGGCCCGGGCGAGCACGAACGCGATGGCGCCGGTGACGAACGGCAGCACCAGGACGGCGATGCGCGCCACGGCGAGCAAGGTGAACACCGGGATCCCGGTGTAGCGGGTGACGACGTCCAGGCCGAACGAGACCAACAGCAGACCGTAGAAGGTGAGCGCCGCGACCCCGATCGCGACGCGCACGGGGCGCTCCCGGGGCCGCTCCAGGACCTGGTGCTCGTTGCTGTCGTGGGTGACGAGCCGTTCCAGGAACGGCCACAGGTAGAGCGCCAGGAACGTCACGCCGGGCAGCACGACCGCGGGCAGGAAGACGCTGGGCAGAACGTGTCCGAACACGACCGGTTCGTAGGCCGGGAACAGCCGCAGTGCCCCGTCGACCCAGCCGACGTAGAAGTCGGGCTGAGCCGGTCCGGTCGTGTAGCCGGACTCGAACGCCCCCCAGACCCACACCGGGTTGATCTGCACGGCGCCGCCGAGCAGCAGGCAGGCCGCGAACACGGCGCACAGCAGGCCCAGGCTGCGCACCGCGTAGCCCGGCCACAGCCGCGATCCGACCACGTTGGTGTCGGTCCGGCCGGGGCCGGGGAACTGCGAGTGCTTCTGCCTGGTCAGGATCGCCATGTGCGCGGTGATCAGCGCGGTGATGAGCGCCGGGACGAACAGCACGTGCACGATGAAGAGCCGGCCCACGACCTGCTCGCCGGGGAACTCCCCGCCGAACACGGCGAAGGCCAGCCAGGACCCGACGACGGGGATCGACAGCAGCACCGCGTTCGCGACCCGCAGGCCGGTGCCCGACAGCAGGTCGTCGGGCAGCGAGTAGCCGGCGAAGCCGTTGACTATGGCGAGCAGCAGCAGCGTGACGCCGACGAGCCAGTTGATCCCCCGCGGCCGGCGGAAGGCGCCGGTGAAGAAGATGCGGGCCAGGTGCACGACGATCGCACCGATGAACAGCAGCGCGGCCCAATGGTGGGACTGCCGCATGACCAGGCCGAGCCGGACGTCGAAGCTGAGCGAGACCGTCGACGCGTACGCCGCGGACACCGTCGTGCCGCGCATCGGCTGGAACGAGCCCTCATAGACCGTTTCCGCCAGCGAGGCGTCGAAGAACAGCGCCAGAAACGTCCCCGACACGACGAGGTAGACGAACGCGTACAGCGCGATCTCGCCCATCATGAACGACCAGTGGTCGGGGAACACCTTGTTCAGCCCCGACCGCGCCAGGGGTGAGAAGCCGAGCCGATCGTCCAGGCGCCGCACCACCCACCGCGTGATCACACGCTCCTCCAGAACGTCGGTCCGACCTGTCCGCGGAAGTCCCCCGCGGCGCGCACGTCGCCGTCGCCGTCGATGCTCAGCGGCAGGCGCGGCAGGGGCCGGGCCGCCGGGCCGGAGACCGGCCGCGCACCCTGCAGGACGTCGAACACCGACTGGTGGCAGGGGCAGAGCAGCACGCGCGTGGTCTGCTCGTAGAGCCCGACGGGGCAGCCCGCGTGCGTGCACAGCTTCGAGAAGGCGATCAGGCCGCCCCCGACCGTCGGCTCACCGGAGGCCCGGTCGAGGTCGCCGGGCTCGAGCCGGAGCAGCACCGCCGTGGCGTCGTCCGCCGTGGTGTGCCCCTCCGGGAAGACGGTCAGGAACGCGCCCACCTCGACATCGTCGGCGCGGACCGGCTGGCCGTCCTTGGTGACGACCCGGCTGCCGTCGCGCCACGGCGTCCGACGCAACTCCTCGCGCGGGTCGATCCGCAGCGGGAACAGGCTGCGCAGCGGGACCACCGCGGCGGCACCGAGAGCGAGCATGGCCAGCACGAGGGTGCGCCGCAGCAAGCCCGGAGTCCGGTCGCCGCCCCGGTCCAGGCCGTCGAGGAAGGCGGTCTGCTCCCGCCGGGGTGGCGCCATCGGCGGGCGCTGCTCGACGTAGGTCCCGGTCGGGAGCAGGTGACCGGCCCACAGGATCAGGCCGAGGGCCAGTCCGGCGAAGGCCATGGCCAGCAGACCGCCGAACCACTGCGGACCCGCATTGACGACGTAGGCCACGACGAAGGCCACGGACCCGCCGGTGGCAATGAGGAAGCAGGCGGCGACGGCGCGCTCGGCGGCGGCGGAGGGGCGGGGGGTCATGCGCCGGCCCGTTTGCCGATCAGCCGGATCACGAGCAGCAGCAGGGCCAGCCCGGCGAAGCCGGCGAGCGTCTCGGTCACCGGACCGACCTGGCCGAGGTCGGCACCGCCCGCGCCGTCCTGCCGCTGCAGGTCCTGGACATAACTTACGACGGCATCCAACTCCTGCTGGTCGAGCAGGCTCGCCGGGAACGGCGGCATGAGGTTCGGGCCGACCCGGACCGCCTCGGCGACCTGCACCGGGTCGGCCTCCAGCACCGACGGCGCGATGCGTCCGCCGACCTGGGCGTAGCCCGTGCCTGAGGCCGAGTGGCAGGCCGCGCAGTTGAGCAGGTAGAGCTCGCGCCCCTCGGACAGGTCCCCGGGACGGACCGTCGGGATGTCCGGCCCCTGGCCGGCACCCAGGGCGGACACGTAGTCGACGAGCGCATCGATGTCGTCCGGGGTGAAGGCGGGCGCTCCTCGCGACGGGCTGGCGCGCTCCTCGTCCACGGGCATGCGCCCGGTGGTCAGCTGGAAGTCGGTGCTGGCCGCACCGACGCCGATCAGGGTCGGACCGCGGAAGCTCCCGGTGCCCTGCTGGCCGTGGCAGCTGGCGCAGCTGCTCTGGTAGAGCAGCCGGCCCTCGGCGTACCGGCCCTCGCGGATCGCCGCAGGCGGGTTTCCCGGACCTTGGCCCGCAGGCACAGCGGTGGGCGGGGGGTTGGGCGTCGGCGCCGCAGCCGCGACCTGTGCGAGCACTGCGCCCGACGCTGCGACGCCGAACGCCAGCAGCAGCGACGTCGGGAGGCGGCGGGCCGAGGTCGCCGCCCTCATTCTAGCGACAGCAGGTAGGCGGCGAGGTCGCGGGCGTCCAGCGGCGGGACGCCGAGGTCGGGCATCGCGGTGCCCGGCTCGACTCCGACCGGGTCCCGGATCCAGCGCTGCAGGTTCTCGGCGTTGTTGGGAAGTTGACCGGCGATGTACGAGCGCTTGCCGAACTTGATCAGGGGTGGGCCGACCAGCCCGTCGGCGTTGCGTACGCCGGGCACGATGTGGCAGGAGCCGCAGCCGTAGGTCGACACCAGCGCCCGCCCGCGCTGAGGGTCACCGAACGTCGACTCGGCCGGGGGTAGCCGCTGTTCGAGCGAGCAACCCACGAGCAGCCCCGTCAGGCTCAGAGCTGCACCGGCCAACAGCCACCCGCGCATCCCGCTCATCGCGACTCCCGGCCGGCTACCGCTTGCAGACGGGCGTCAGAAAGTTGCACCGGCACCAGGTCGACGGGCGGGAGCGGAACCTCGTCGCGCTCCGCGCCGTGCAGCCCACCCAGCTCCAGCAGGACGAGCGCCGCGCAGACGGCGAGGTAGAGCACGTCGGCCGGCACCCACATCACCAGGCCGGCCAACTGCTGCTCGGCGAGAGCTCCTGCACCGAGACCGGTCTGCGCCGGGTAGATCGGCGAGGAAGCCAGGGTGAGGAATGCGCCGAGCGCCGCCGTGGGCAGCGCCGTGACGAAGACGTAGCCGACGGCCACGCCGCCGTGGAGCCGGTGGCGTCCGGGCGTGCAGAGGTGCATCCAGAACCAGATGGCGATCGCCAGAAACGATGCGTGCTCGAGCGCGTGCAGCAGGGGTACCTGGAGCGCGGCGGTGTAGGCGGAAGGCAGGTGCCAGCCCCACAGCACGGCGGTATGCGCGGCGACGGCAAGCACCGGCAGCACCGCCGAGGCGCGCGCCCGGCGACCCAACGCCGAACCGCGCCAGCCGGCGAGCCGGCGGCGCACCGCCCGCGGGGACCCGAGCAGCAGCGGGAGCCCGGCGCCGCCGAGTGCGAGCAGCGGTCCGGCCACGAACAGCAGCACCATGTGCTGGCCCATGTGGACCGGGAAGCTGCGCTCGCCGACGGCGTCCAGCGGGGGTAGGACCGCGAGCGCCGCCGTCACCACACCGAGGCAGAACGCCACGCTGCGCCGTCGCCACGCGACACCGGGGAGGCGACGTGCGCCGACCAGGTAGAGACCGATGAAGACGGCGCCGAGCACGATCGGCAGTGCGTCTGCGCTCACGACGACACCACGCCGGACGAGCCGGCGCACGCAGGCAGGACGAGCACGGCGATGCCACCGAAGAGGATCATCGTGCTGAAGAGCAGCCCGGAACCGAACCCGACGAGCGCCATGACCGCCGCTCGCTGCTGCCGCAGAGCGGCGAGGTCGTCCCCGTCGACCCCGCCGTCCCCAGCGGTCCCGGTGTCCAGCGAGCGCCAGGCGCGCCAGGCGACGAGCGTCGAGGCCACCGACACCGTCAGGAAGACCCCGACGAACACGCCGAGCAACGGCCGCAGCGGCACGCCGAGCACGGCGTCGTGGCCGGACCGGCAGACCGTCTCCGCCAGCCCCCAGTTGACGAGGGTGTGCAGCGACCAGGCGATGCCCGACCCGACCACACCGAACCACAACAGCCACGGCGCGGCTCGCAGCCCGAGTCGCTCGGCGGTCGCTGTCACAGCTGCGCCGCCAGGTAGAGCGAGGCGAAGATGACCACCCAGACCGCACCGACCGTGTGCCAGTACAGGGCCACGATGCGCACCAGGGCGTGGTGCGATCGGGTGATGCGGCCGGTCGCCGCTGCGAGCAGCACGAACGACAGCGCGAGCACGCCCGCGATGACGTGGAGCCCGTGGAAACCGGTGATGGTGAAGAACGCCGACCCGTAGGCGTTGGTCGACGGGGAGAACTCCCGGAGCTTCTCGGTGAATTCGCGGTACTGGACGTACAGGAAGGCCAGTCCGAGCAGCACGGTGAGAATGCCGCCGGCGAGCAACCGGGCGCGGGAACCCTTCTTGATGCCGAGGTCGGCGAACACCAGCGGCACGCTGCTGCCAAGGAGGAGGCCCGTCATGATCCACGCCTTGAGTAACTTCGGCTCCGAGATGTCCCCCGGCGGCCACTGCTCCGAGGTCACGAACCGAAGGTAGAAGTACGCCGCCAGCAGCGCGGCGAACAGCGCCAGGTCGGTGACGAGGAACAGCACCATGCCCCACCATCCGGCGCGCCGTCCGGCCGGAACCTCCCGGCGTAGCGCGCTCGGGCGCATCGCCGCAGCGGTCGCCGTCGTCGCGGCAGTCATGCGTCCGCCGGGGCGGGGGCGCGGCGCGGCCAATGCCAGGAGGCGAGACCGCCCACAGTGAGCAGCACGCCGAGCACCGTGACGACGACGATGGAGAAGAGCAGGCCGAGCGTGACGAGAAGCAGCCCGACAGCCAGCACGAGGGGCACGACGGTCTCCTCCGGCAGAGTGAGCGCATGCTCCGGCACACCGTCCAGGTCGCTGGTGCGCAGCGCCTGCTTGCCGTCGTCGAGGACGCGGTCGGGTTCTGCGATGTCGCGGGACATCGTGGCGAGCGTGCGCTCGTCCCACATCGGGTGCAGGCTGTACACGGTCGGCACGACTGGGAAGTTGTAGTCCTGCGGCGGCGAGGACGTCGCCCACTCCAGCGTCTCGCCGCCCCAGGGGTTGTCGGGGGCGAGCGGCCCGCTGCGCCGCGCGCGCACGATGTTGAACAGCGTGACCGACAGGCCGACGAGCAGCACCCAGGCGCCGGCTGTCTCGAGTAGGTTCCAGCCGGCCCAGCCGAGGCCGGGCTGGTAGGTGTAGACGCGGCGTGGCATGCCGAGCAGACCGAGCACGTGCATGGGTAGGAACGTCACGTTGAAGCCGATGAACACCAGCCAGAAACTCCACCGGCCGAGCCGCTCACTGAGCATCCTTCCGGTGAACTTGCCGAACCAGTAGTAGATTCCGGCCAGGATGGGGAAGACGGCGCCGCCGAACAGCACGTAGTGGAAGTGGGCGACGAGGAAGTAGCTGTCGTGGGTCTGCCGGTCGAACGGGATGACCGCGAACATCACGCCGGTGAGGCCGCCCATCACGAAGACGATGAGGAAGCCGAGCACCCACAGCATCGGCGTGCGGACGACGAGACGTCCGAGCAGGATGGTCATCAGCCAGGCGAAGATCTGGATACCGGACGGGATCGTGATGATGAGGCTTGCCGCGCTGAAGAAGGACAGCGACAGCTGGGGCAGGCCGACGGCGAACATGTGGTGCACCCACACGCCGAAGCCGATGACGCCGGTGGTCACGGCCGACAGCACGACCAGGGGGTAGGCGACCACGGGTCGACGGGAGAAGGTCGGGACGATGGCGGACACGATGCCGAGTGCGGGCAGCACGATGATGTAGACGTCCGGGTGGCCGAACAGCCAGAACAGGTGCTGCCAGAGCAGCACGTCGCCGCCTTGCTCCGGATCGAACCAGTGGAAGTCGAAGCGGCGGTCGAGGAACAGCAGCGCGTTGTCGACGTTGAGCGCGGGCACGGCGAACACGACCATGCCCGATGTGACGATCACGCCCCACACGAACAGCGGGATGCGGTTGATCGACATCCCGGGCGCCCGCATCACGAGCACGGTCACCAGGAAGTTGATGGCGCCTGCGGTCGTCGAGACGCCGAGCAGCAGCAGGCCGAGGCAGTAGACGTCCATGCCGACGCCGGTGAGGTACTGCTCCTCGGTGAGCGGCACGTAGGAGAACCAGCCACCGCTGGGGGCCGCGCCGAACAGCAGGCTGCCGGTCATGATGATGCCGGCCGAGGCGAAGACCCAGTAGCCGAAGGCGTTCAGCCGCGGGAAGGCCATGTCGCGGGCGCCGATCATGAGCGGCACGAGGTAGTTGCCGAAGCCGAACAGCATCGGCGTCGAGAACAGGAAGATCATCGTCGTGCCGTGCATGGTGAACAGCTGGTTGTAGAGCTGCGGTGAGACGACATCGAGCTGGGCGCCCGCGAGCTGCGTGCGCATGAGCATCGCCTCGAGTCCCGCGGCGACGAAGAAGAGACCCGCCGTGACCATGTAGCGGCGGCCGATCTTCTTGTGGTCGACGGTGGTGAACCAGCCGCGCAAACCGCCGCTCTCGCTCCAGATCTGCTCCAGGCGATCGCCGACGGCCTGCTCGGCGACCACCCGCTCCCCGACCGTGGTCACGGCCTCACTCCAGCGACTCGAGGTAGCGGACGAGCACCCGCAGGTCCTCCGGCGCCAGAGGCTGCGGAGGCATGAGGTTGCCGGGCTTGACGGTCTGGGAATTCGCGATCCAGCCGGCCAGCCACCCCGGGTTGTTGGGCGCGACGCCCGCCCCGAGCTCGCGGCGGCCGCCGAAGTGCGTCAGGTCCGGACCGAGGTCGCCGTCCGCCGTCGTACCGCGGACGGTGTGGCAGGCCGCGCACGAGGACGCCTCGAACACCTCCTCGCCGAGAGCCGCGAGTGCGTCGGGGGCGGAGCTGTCCGCGGGACGCGACTGATCGGCGAGCCAACGCGCGAAGTCCTGCTCCGGTTCGGCGACGACGAGGAACGACATGCCGGCATGCTGTGTGCCGCAGTACTCGGCGCACTGCCCGCGGAACGTCCCGGCCCGGTCGGCGAGCAGCGACAACTCGTTGACGCGTCCGGGGATCATGTCGGTCTTGCTGGTGATCGACGGCACCCAGAAGCTGTGGATGACGTCGGCCGTGGTGAGCCGGACGGTCACCGGCCGACCGACCGGGATGTGGATCTCGTTGGCCGTCACGAAGTCGGGGTAGCGGACCTCCCACCACCAGTCGTGCCCGACCGCCTCGATGGTGAGCTCGGACTCCTGGGGTGGTGTCCGCTCGGCGGAGAGCGTGCTCAGCGTGGCGGCGTAGGTGGCGACCAGCACGACCGCCGGCACGAGGATGCCGGCGATCACGACGGTGCGCTCCCCGCCGCGCCGCGGTTGCACCGATGGCCCGCGGCGCAGGACAAGCGCCCACACGATCATGAACAGAACGACGGCGAACACGACGGCCGCGACGGCGAACAGTCCCCACCACAGCGTAGAGAGCCGCCGCGCGCTCGGGCCGGCCGGGTCCAGGGCCGACTGTGGACCGGAACAGGCCGTCAGCAGTACGGCCGTCACCAGACAGGCGACGACCGCCCTCGATCGCGCCGGGAACCGGTCCATCGCGAGCCGAACTGCCCACTTGGGCGAGAAGCAACCATCGGGCCGGCGGAGACTTCTGCGGCGCTCCAGGTGCAACAGGTGCGCGAGTTCGGCAAGGCCATGTCGGGAGGAGCCCGCAGGGAGGTTTGCGCCGTGTGGCTGTGGACAGGGCCCGGGCAAAACGCCCCTGGAGGGAGATCGTCGTGCTCCGACGCTCGACGTGCAGGCGCACCCTCGGCCCGGCCGCCGGGCCGTGACGGCGCTGCTCGGGTCCACCGCCCTGGCGGCCGGAATGGTGGCGGCACTGCTGGCGACCGGGGCTTGGACCGCGACCGCCCGGGGGCGGGCTCCGGCGCTCGCCCGCCGGGCCACCTGGCTCATGCTGGCCGGTGCGCTGGTCGCCTGCGGCGCGCTGGAGGTGGCGCTGCTCACGCACGACTTTTCCGTCCGCTACGTCGCCGAGAACGGCGGACGGGACGTCCCGCTGCTGTTCACCGTGACCGGCCTGTGGTCGGCGCTGGAGGGCTCGCTGCTGCTGTGGCTGCTGGTCCTGTGTGGCTACGCCGTGCTGCTTGCTCGGCGGGTGCCGGAGCAGGCACGCCACCTGCACCCGGTCGCGATGGCGGTCGTGTCCGCCGTCGCCGCAGCCTTCTTCGCGCTCGCGTTGCTGGCCGGCAACGCCTTCTCCCGCGTCTGGCCGGTGCCCGCCGACGGGCCGGGACCCAACCCGCTGCTGCAGGACCACCCCGCGATGGGGATCCACCCGCCGCTGCTCTACGTCGGCTTCCTCGGCCTGCTCGTCCCCTTCGCCTACGCCACCGCCGCACTCGTCACCGGGGACACCGGTCCGGCCTGGCTCGCCGCCTCGCGCCGCTGGACGCTCGTCGCGTGGAGCGCACTCACCGCCGGGATCGTGCTCGGCAGTTGGTGGGCCTACGCGGTACTCGGCTGGGGCGGCTACTGGGCTTGGGATCCGGTCGAGAACGCCTCCCTGCTGCCCTGGCTCACCGCGACGGCGCTGCTGCACTCGGCCCTGATCTCCACCCGCCGACCCGCCCTGCGGCTGTGGAGCCTGAGCCTGGCGGGGGCGACGTTCGTACTCGTGCTGGTCGGCACGTTCCTGACCCGCTCCGGTGTGCTCGCCAGCGTGCACTCGTTCACCCAGAGCCCGCTCGGACCGGCCCTGCTGGCCATCGCCGTCGGCGTGCTGGCCGGTTTCACCGGACTGCTGGTCTGGCGGGCCGACCGCCTCGGCGCGCAGGTGCCGGTCGGACCGCCGGTGTCGCGCGGCGCCGCCGTCGTGGCCAACAACTTGCTACTCGTGTCGCTGGCCTTCACTGTCCTGCTCGGCACCGTCTATCCGCTGCTCGCCGAGGCGGTCAGCGGCGCCCGCCTGTCGGTCGGCGCGCCGTACTTCAACCGCAGCGCCCCACCGTTCGCCCTCGCCCTTGTCCTGCTCATGGCCGTCGGCCCACTGGCGGCCACGGATGGCGAGCGACCGTCGGCGCTGCTGCGGCGCATGGCCCTTCCCGGAGCCGTGGCACTGGCCGTCGTCGCCGTTCTCGGACTCGGGGGCGCGCGCGGCCCTACCGCGATCCTGGCCTGCGGGCTCGGCGCCTTCGTCGTTGCCAGCGTTGTCGTCCAGGTCACCGGCCACCTGCGAACGGCGCAGCGCGACCGGACGGCCGGTCGGCTTCGGACGGCGGCCGGCGTGCTGCACCGCCGTCGCCGGCTGTACGGTGGGCTGCTCGCCCACGTCGGCATCGCCCTCGCGGCGGTTGCTGTCGCCGCCTCCTCGAGCTGGTCGGTCACGGCCGAGGGCACCCTGCGGGTGGGCGACACGGTGGCTGCGGGCGATGCGTCCGCGCGCCTGGTCTCGCTCGACCGGCAGGGCAGCTCCGCCGGCATGAGTACGCGTGCGGTCCTGGAGACCTCCCGTGGCCGGCTGGCGCCGGAGTTGCGCTTCTTTCCGAAGCGCGCCGTGTTGGTGAGCAGCCCCGCCATCGCCAGCAGCGCCCGCGGCGACCTCTACCTCACCCTTGTCGAGGCGGCCGAGGACGGCCGCTCGGCACGGGTCCGGCTGACCGTGTCCCCGCTGGTGCCCTGGCTCTGGGTGGCCGGCGCTGTCATCGCACTCGGCGGGCTGGTCGCCGCCTGGCCGAGCCGCCGACGAACGGGGCGCACCCCGACACCGTTGGTCGCAGCCACGTCGCCCGCCGCCGTGTCCGCCGCTGTGCCCGCCGCTGGGTCGCCGCAGGACCGCCCCGATCTGGTGGCTGCACCGTGACCGCCGTGTGCACTCCGCCGCAGGCGCCGGCGCCGCCGCCCCGGTCGCGACGTCGGCTCGTGTCCGCACTCGCGCTGGCCGGGCTCGTCGGCGTCGCGGCGTGGCTGGCCCTGTCCACTGGTCTGGGCCGCGACCTGCGCGACCTGCCGTCCGGCCTGGTCGGCCAGCCGGCTCCTGCGCTGGCCGGCCGCACGCTGTCCGGCGACTCGCTCGACCTTGTTGATCTGCGCGGCTCGGTGGTGCTGGTCAACGTGTGGGCCGCGTGGTGCGCGCCGTGCCGCGAGGAACTGCCCGTGCTGGTCGCCGCGCAGCGCGGACTAGGCGACCGCGGGTTGCGCGTCGTCGGCATCGACACCCGCGACGGCGAGCGTCAGGCTCGCGAGCTGCTGGCCGAGTTCGGCGGCGACCCCGCCAGTTCACTCGTCGACCCACAGGGGCGGCTCGCGGTCCAGTGGGGAGCCATCGGCGTTCCCGAGACGTTCCTGCTCGACGCGGCCGGGACCGTGCGCGCCCGCCGCATCGGCCCGGTGACGGCGCAGTGGGTGGACGACAACGTCGTCCCGCTGCTCGCGCCGTGAAGCGCGCGACCGCCGTGGTGGCGGCGCTGCTGCTCGGCGGCGCCGCGCTGCTCGGGCTGTGGCGGTCGACCACCCCGTCCGCGCCATTGTCCCTGCAGGCGCGCGTCGAGCAGGTGTCCGCCGGCCTGCGCTGTCCCACCTGCGCCGGCGAGTCCGTGGCCGTCTCGCAGGCGGCGTCCGCGCGCGCCGCGCGCGCCGAGGTGCAGGACCAGTTGGAGGCTGGGCGCTCCGCCTCGCAGGTCCGTGCATGGTTCGCCGAGCGGTACGGCGTCTGGGTGCTGCTCGACCCGCCGGCGCGCGGTGCTGGCCTGCCGCTGAACGTGCTCCCCGTGGTCGCGGTCGTCGGCGGCGGCGCGCTGCTGCTCGCGCCCCGCCGGCACCGGTCGCGCGCGGCGGTGGCGCTGTGCGTCGCGGCGGCAGGGGTACTCGGCCTGGCGAGCGTCGCCACCACATCGCCGGCCGACCGTACGCGTGCCGGCGCGGCCGTTCCGGTGGTCGCCGCTGCGGCGTCCGCGAGCGCTCCCTCTTCAAATGCTCCGGGTGCTGACGCCGCGCGGACAGCGGTGGCGCTGGAGGACGCCGGCCGGCTGACCGAAGCGGCGCAGGCCTATCGGTCCGCACTCGAGGCCGCACCCGGCGACCCGACATTGTCGGTCCGCCTGGGGTTCGACCTACTCCGCAGTGGTGACGCCGACGGCGCCGCGGCCGCCGTCCGCCCCGTTCTACAGCGCGCCCCCGATCTCGCGCAGGCCGTGCTCGTGCTCGGCCTTGCGCAGCGCGCCACCGGCGACCCGGCCGCCACGCCGACCCTGCAGCGCTTCCTTGCCCTCGCTCCGCAGGATCCGGCCGCTGCGACGGTGCAAGAGCTGCTCCTGCGGTGAGGGTTGCCCTGTGCGGACTTGCCCTGCTGATCACCGGGAAGCGGGCACCGCGCCGCCGGCGTCCCCCGCGGCGGCGGCCGAGCGGCAGGTGCTGCGGATCCGCACCGTTCCGGGGGAAGTTACTGGACCTGTGGTGCAGCGTGCCGGGTCATGACGCGGCCAGGATGCGCACGCAGGTCCTGGTCGCGCCCTGACCTCCCGCCCCGCCGTGAGCAGCCCGCGAGCGCGTGACGCGCCGGCGGCGGACACAATGTCGGAATGACGCTGCTGCTGGCCTTCTCGGCCGTCCTGCTGCTGGCGGTGCTGATCTCCGGGCTGGCGCACCGCAGCGTGCTATCCACCGCGGTGCTGTTCCTGCTCGCCGGCTTCGTTCTCGGTGACGGCGTGCTCGGTGTGGTCGACCTGCGGCCGGGCGACGAACTGGTGTCCGGGCTCGCCGAGTTGGCGCTGTTCTCGGTGCTGTTCACCGACGGGCAGCGGGTCGGCCTGGGCGACCTGCGGTCGGCCTGGCGGCTGCCCGGACGGGCCCTGCTGCTCGGGATGCCCCTGACCTTCGCCCTCACGGCCGTGCTCGGCGTGGCGGTCGCCGGGCTGCCCTGGTCCGAGGCGCTGATCGTCGCCGCCGTGCTGGCCCCGACCGATCCGGTCTTCGCGGCCGCGATCGTCGGACGCGAGGAGGTCCCCGGCCGGCTGCGCCACCTGCTCAACGTCGAGTCCGGCCTCAATGACGGGCTGGCCCTGCCGGTGGTGCTCATCCTCCTGGTCTCCGTCGGCGGTCCGGAGGTCCGCTCTATCGAGCTGGCCGGCGAGCTCGGGCTCGGCGTGGTTATCGGCATCGCGGTGCCACTGGTCGCCGTGCTGCTGCTGCGCAGCAGGTTCACCGACACGACCTCGACCTACGAGTCGCTGTCCTCAGTGTCGGTGGGGCTGCTCGTGCTCTCCCTGGCCGAGGTGACGCACGCCAACCTGTTCCTGGCGGCCTTCGCTGCGGGCATCACGATGGCCACGGTGGCGCCGCAACTGCGCGACTCCTTCCACCAGTTCGGCGAGCTCGTCACCGAGCTGCTCAAACTGGCCGCGATTCTGGTGTTCGGGGCGCTGATCTCGCCTGCCTTCCTGAGCGAGGTGGACCTGGCGGGCTACGTGTTTGCGGTGCTCGCGATCGTGCTCGCGCGGCCCGTCGCCATCGCGGTGTCCTTCCTCGGGAGCCGGCTGCCGTGGCAGGAGCAGGCGGCCGTGGCGTGGTTCGGGCCCAAGGGCTTCGCCTCGGTGGTGTACGGGCTGCTCGTCCTGGACAGCGGCGCGGAGCGCGCCGACGAGATGTTCCACCTCATCGCGCTGGCCGTCGTGCTGTCGATCCTGGCCCACTCCTCGAGCGACGTGCCCATAGCGCAGTACTTCGCGCGGTTGCGCACCAGCCACCCGACCGGCGACGTGACGCTGAACACCGAAGAGCGGGCCACCCACCCGAGTCTCTGACCCAGTGAGCCCGTCGTACCGTGAGCGCATGGACCACCGCCACCTTGGTCGAACCGGTCTGCGCGTCTCCCCGCTGTGCCTGGGGACGATGAACTTCGGCCCGCAGACCAGCGAGCCCGACAGCCACGCCATCATGGACGCGGCGCTCGAGGCCGGGCTGAACTTCTTCGACACCGCGAACGTGTACGGCTGGAAGAAGGGCGAGGGGGTCACCGAGAAGATTCTCGGCACCTGGTTCGCGGGCGGCGGCGGCCGGCGCGAGAAGACCGTGCTCGCCACCAAGCTCTACGGCGGGATGGGTGACTGGCCCAACCAGACCTTCCTGTCGGCGCTGGCCATCCGTCAGCAGTGCGACGCGTCGCTGAGACGGCTGCAGACCGACTACATCGACGTCTACCAGATGCACCACATCGACCGCGATGCGCCCTGGGAGGAGTTGTGGGAGGCCTTCGACGTCCTCAAGACCCAGGGCAAGATCTTGTACGTGGGGTCGAGCAACTTTCCCGGCTGGGCCATCGCGAGGGCCAACGAGCAGGCCGCCCGGCGGGGACGGCCGGGGCTGTGCAGCGAGCAGAGCTACTACAACCTGATGCAGCGCACCGTGGAGCTCGAAGTGATCCCCGCGTGTCAGGCGTACGGGCTAGGGCTGATTCCCTGGTCACCGCTCAACAGCGGGGTGCTGGGCGGGATCCTGCGCAAGCAGCGGGAGGGACGCTCGGCCAGCGAGCAGACCCAGCAGCGGCTGGCCGAGCACCGTCCGGCGATCGAGGCCTACGAGACGCTGTGCGACGAGCTCGGAGAGGACCCTGCGAACGTCGGGCTGGCCTGGCTGCTGCACCAGCCGGCGGTCACGGCGCCGATCATCGGGCCACGAACCCTGGAGCAGCTCACCGGCTCCGTGCGGGCGACCGAGATCGCGCTCGACGAGGACGTGCTGGCCCAACTGGACACGATCTTTCCGGGTCCCGGGGGCACTGCTCCGGAGGCCTACGCCTGGTAGAGCGCTCTGGCGCAAGACCGGCCGAATAATCGCTTGTGAGTGAGCGCTCACTCAGATAGTGTGCGAGGCATGACCTCCGCATCCTCAGCGCGACCTCGTCGCGCCGCGGCGCTGCCCGCCGAGGAACGCCGGCAGACGATCATCAACGCCGTGCTCCCTTTGCTGGTGGAGCGCGGCGCCGACCTGACCACCCGCGAGATCGCCTCCGCGGTCGGGGTGGCGGAGGGCACGCTGTTCCGGGTCTTCGAGGACAAGGCGGCCCTGCTGCGCGCCGCCGCCCAGACCCTGCTCGATCCTGACCGGAGCCGGCGAGCGCTGTCGGAGATCGACACCGAACTCCCGTTGGACGCCATGGTGTCCACCGTGGCGGACCAGCTGCTGCACAGCGTCGGGCAGGTCATGTCCATCCTCATGGCCCTGCGCGGATCGTCGGCTTCCGCGCAGCCCGGCAAACCCCATCGACACGGGCCTCCGGAGTTCGTCCGGGCCTGGCACCAGGGGTTGTCGGACGGACTGACCGAGCTGTTCGGCCGCTACCGCGCCGAGCTGCGGGTCGAGCCCGAACGCGCCGCCCTGCTGATGCGGGCGCTGCTGTTCGGCTCGCGTCAGCCGTGGACGGACCAGTCCCTCGCCTTGACCGGCCAGGAGATTGCGTCCGTGTTGCTCACCGGTGTCGCCGTCGAAGCGCAGAGCCGATAGCGCCATGCTGATCCGCTTGTTGAGAGAGTTCCTCACCCCGTACAAGGGGGCGCTGCGGGCGGTGGTGGCGCTGCAGTTCGTCGGCACGATGGCGGCGCTGTACCTCCCGCGGTTGAACGCCGACATCATCGACAACGGAGTGGTGACCGGAGATACCGACTACATCGTGCGCACCGGGGCCACGATGTTGGCCGTCTCGGTCGGGCAGATCCTGGCCTCGGTCACCGCGGTGTGGTTCGGCGCGCGCACGGCGATGGGCTTCGGCCGGGACCTGCGGGCCGGGATCTTCCGCCGGGTCGGGTCGTTCTCCAGCCGCGAGGTCAACGCCTTCGGTGCACCGTCGCTGATCACCCGCAACACCAACGATGTTCAGCAGGTGCAGATGCTGGTGCTGATGTCGTGCACCATGCTGGTCGCCGCGCCGATCATGATGGTGGGCGGCGTGTTCATGGCCATGCGGGAGAACCTCGGTCTGTCCTGGTTGTTGGCGGTGTCCGTGCCGGCGCTTTTCGTCACGATAGGGCTGATCGTCTCCCGGATGGTCCCCGGCTTTCGGCTCATGCAGACGCTGATCGACGCCGTCAACCGCGTCCTGCGCGAACAGGTCACCGGCATCCGGGTGGTCCGGGCATTCGCCCGGGAACCGTACGAGGCCGAGCGCTTCCGCCACGTCAACACCGAGCTGAGCGACGTCGCCGTGCGGGTGGGGCGGTGGATGGCCACGATGTTCCCCGCGGTGATGTTGATTCTGAACGTGTCGAGCGTGGCGGTACTCTGGTTCGGCGCGCATCGCATCGACGAAGGCACCATGCAGATCGGGTCGCTTACCGCGTTCCTCGCCTACCTGGTGCAGATCCTCATGGCGGTCATGATGGCCACCTTCATGCTCGTCATGATCCCGCGGGCCGCCGTCTGCGCGGACCGGATCGTCGACGTGCTCGACACGGCCTCCTCCGTCGTGCCGCCCGCGGATCCGGTCACCGAGGTGACCGGATCCGGCGAGCTTCGCTTCGACCACGTGTCGTTTCGCTACCCCGGCGCCAGCGATCCGGTGCTGCGCGACATCACCTTCCGCACCCGCCCCGGCCAGACCACCGCGATCATCGGCTCTACCGGTTCGGGCAAGAGCACCCTGGTCAGTCTCGTGCCGCGACTGCTCGACGTCACCGCAGGTGCGGTGCTGGTGGACGGCGTGGACGTACGGCGGCTGGAGCCCGACCTGCTGTGCGCCAAGATCGGCTTTGTTCCTCAGCAGGGCTACCTGTTCGCCGGCACCGTGGCGAGCAACCTTCGCTACGGCAAGCC
>JBBSUR010000030.1:0-19814 GCA_038234255.1 Mycobacteriales bacterium
CGGTGAGGCGGACGAGATGGGTGCCCGTCGGCTCGTCGAGCGGCTCGCGCTCGCGCTGCAGGCGTCGCTGCTGGTGCGGCACGCGCCGTCCTACGTCGCGGACGCCTTCTGCACCAGCCGGCTGGCCGGGGACTGGGGCGTAGGTCAAGGTCGTGATTCGCTTCCGGTGGCATGTGCTGGAATTCACTCATTTTCGTCCCGTTGGCTGCCAACTTGGCTGCCAGGCTGCGGCGCGTCCACGGCGGTGCTCTTCGGCTCTCACGCACGGTGCAGCTCCTCGCGCGCTATACGACGAGCGATGCCCTCCACGTCGGCGGTGGTGAGCGGCTCACAGGGCTCCTGGACTGCCTGCCGCAACAGTCGGCGGACAAGCGCCGAGGTCGGGACGTGGGCCTCTGCGGCCCGCCGGCGCAGCTGCGCGTCGAGCTCATGGTCGATACGCAGGTGCAGGGGCACATCGAGCGCCGCAGCCTTCTCCGCGACCTCGGCCTGGGTGGCCTGGGCCTCTTCCTGCGCAACCTCCGCGCGGATCGCGTGATGTCGAGCCCGTCGCGCTTCTCGGACGCCGTCGGTGGTCTCAGTCATCACGGGACTCCTTGCTGTCGAGGTAGTGACGCAGATCGGCCCCGCGCGCTATCCAGGCCGTGACGCCGGACCGGTCGTACGGGTCGATGATCACCGTGAGCACCGCGCCTGCGCTTGGTGAATGTCCGATCAGCCGCGTGTAACCGGCGCGACTCTTGGGGTCAGGCTGGTGACGGAGGCTGTACGGGTCCGCCGCCGCCTCCAAAGTCCACGCAGGCTCGAGATCGACCGCGCCGGGGTAGCGGGCCGACCGAGTCCGGATGTGCATCGCGTCCTCGCCGTCCCACCAGAGGCTGTCGGCCACGAGGCCAATGTAGCGCGTTGTGACACAACTGTTCGTAGGGTGGCCCCGGTGGGCCGAGGCCGGACGGGATGGGTGGCCGGTCAGACGTGCCGATCGCGGAGCCCAGATGCTTGGGGCGGCTGGAGCAATTGGGCGACAACGCTGCTCGGCGATGAGAACCTCAAGGTCGCGGGTGGTGGTGGTCGAAGGGAGAACCATGGCAGCGGCATCCTCTGGACGGCACCGGCAGGAGGCCATGGCCGCGCGGGCGGACGACCTCGAGCGGGAGGCGCTGCAGCTCGCGCAGAAGGCAGCGGCCCTTCGAGGCGCTGCCGACAGCGTCCGCAAGGGCAACGAGGGGGAGCTCCTGGTCGGCGAACGCCTCGACCTGCTCGACGGCGCAGGTTGGCGCGTGCTGCATGACCGCCGCAAGAGCGCGACCTCGCCAGCGAACCTCGACCATGTCGTTGTTGGCCCGCCCGGCGTCTTCGTCATCGACACCAAGAACTGGTCCGGTGGGCTCCTGCGCCCCGACGAGCGAGGGATGAAGCTCGGCTCCTGGCGCAAGGACGACGCCCTGCACGCCGCCAAGGTTGATGCCGAACTAGTACAGGGGATAGCTCGGCGGGCAGTTCCGGACGTCCACGCTTTCGGGGTCCTCGCGTTCGTGCAGGACGTCGGGCTGACGGGAGCCCGCGAGCACCGGGACGTCCTGCTGGCGCAGGAGCAGCACCTGCTGGCGTGGCTGACGGGGCGACCGCAGGTCCTGACTCGCGAGCAGGTGGACACATTGGGCCGATTGTTGGACCGAGAGCTGCCGCCGAGACACAGCCCCAGCCGTCGCGCCACACCGACGCCATCCTCCGCAACGGCCCAGCAGACCCGACCGCAAGGGAAGCAGCGGTCCTCCTCGCCGCGGCGCCGGGTCGAGGCCGGACGCGACCTGCGCCGCGGGCTGATCAAGATGGGAGTGGCCGCCGCCGTCGTGTTCACCCTGCCGGCGACCCTGCCCGTCCTGCAGGACTACGTGCTCCAACCGCTCGCGGAGCGTATGGCTGGAAGCATGGCTGACTCCTTCACACCACCGGCCCCTGATCGGGCCCCGCCTCAGCCGTCGGCCCCCGCGCCCTGAACGACGTCTATTGGCGGCAAGGTGTACGTCACAGATTGTCGAAATAGCCTTCGTGGCGCACTGGGGCAACCGACTGCGCGGGACGCTGTCGGTCCCGATCAACGAGGCCCAAGACGCCCGTCCCTACTCCCGCGGCGTGAAGGCTGGGTTTGTGGTGACAGCAGAGGACAGACCGCACGGCTGATCACGTGGTGGCGAGGTCGTCTGGTGAGCGCACTAAAGCAAGCACTCGCCCGTCCTCGCGTGCACAACAACGTCGCCGACGGGTTGCAGATCAACAAGGTCGTGCAGGTCATCAGCACCTCTGCGCGCGGGGCTGCTGAAGTCAGTGACGCGAGCGAGAAACTGGACCTCTTCAGCAGCGGCTGGGTGAGAGTCGACTCGGCGAGCCGAATTAGCCGGCGTGCGTGCCGGCTCCCGGCGAGCGCTCGCTCCGCGGTATGAGCGGGTGCCGCTGTCTGATCGTTCGAGAGCGCCTAGCTCGTCTCGGACGTGCATCTGTTGAGAGTCCTGCCCGGCCCCCGTGAGCGGCTATCGAGTGCATGCGCGATTTGGGAGGAACGACGATGAGTTCCGTGGCCGTTGCGGACACGACCATGGCTGCGACGGGTCACGTCTTCGTCCTCGTCGGCGACCCTCGCCGCCGAGACCGTCCGGGCGTCGGCCTTGGGATGGCGCAGGCGCGACGTGTCTCGCCGAACCTGGCTAGGCTAGGAGGTCCGCGCCGTCAGCGGGCCTGCGGGTCGGGAACCCACCTGACCCGACCTGCGCGGAGCCAGAAGTGGCACCGCCGGCCCTCGTGGAACGCGTCGACGCTGGGGGTGACGTCTAGGCGCGGACGCTTCGCGTTGACGGTCCACCTCGGCTTGCGCGACTGGGACAGGCTGAGCATGAGCCGGTGGCTGGTCCGGCACGGGCAGTCCAGGACGAGCCAGGCCTGCCCTGAGGGCCGGTCGACGAGGAACGCGGTGCGGCTGGGAAGGCGCTCGGGGACGAGGTCCGGGTCGGGGGCGGTGCCGCCCACGCGCCAGGGACGCGGGGGCAGCCAGGCGGGCCACCAGACGGGCGGGGTCACGCCGCCCAGGCCTGACCGAGGAACGGCTCGCTGTCGCCTGTCCCGAGCCTGCCGGCGTTCGGATCGCAGTAGTGCCCGGCCCTGGGCTGCCGTGTGTTCGTCCTTATTTCCCGCTCGTGGACCCGCGCCAGGACCTCGGACGGCGCAGGATCCTGGCCGTAGCCGACGAGCCGTTCGAGGAGTTCGCCGACCGCGAGCGCGGCGGCGAGCGTGGTGTAGGCGACCACGGCGGGCTCGACGCCGGGCAGCTCGGGGGCGTACCCCTCCCGAACGAGGCGAGCGTGCTCGTCGGGCGGCGCGAGCTCCGCGGCGGCCCGCGCGGGGTCGACCCTTCCGCGGCACAGCAGGCACGCCGCCCCGGGGTGCAGCACCGTGACCCGGGCATGGATCCCCCGGACGGTCCCGCCAGCGGAGTCGATGAGGACGCCACAGTCAATCACGGGGATGAGCTGATAGGTCGCGAGCCGTGACAGGACCATCCGGCCGGCCTCGTCGTCGGTGCAGCCGAACACGACGTCGCAGCCTGCGATGAGTCGGGCGTTCCCCTCCTCGGTGATCTTCCCGGGAACGGCTGTGACGTGGCATTTCGGCGCGATCCGGGCGAGGTGGTCGGACAGGACCGCGACCTTCGGCTTGCCGACCTGGTCGGGGCGGAGCCGTAGACGCGGGTCGTGTTGCTCGCGGACAAGACGTCGGGGTCGAACACGGTCACGTCGGCGACGCCGAGGCGGGCGAGCTGCTCGGCGACGGCAGACCCGGTTCCGCCGGCCCCCGCCAGGCCGACGCGCAAGCCGCCGAGCGCGGTTTGAAGGCCGCCGCCGAACGCCCGGACCTGCCGGTCGTACAGGCCGGCGTCTCCGGCCTCCGGCACGGTTCCGTGCGCCTGAAGCAGCCTCAGGTGCGCGCCGACGACGAACGCCCGGGTGACCCTGAACGACTCCCGGCCGTCCCGTCCGGCGCCCGTGAACGCGAAGCCGGCGGGAGTACCCGAGGGCGACAGGACGACGCTGCCGTAGACCTCCGAGCCGGTCCGAACCGTGAACGGGCCTTCGAGCTGCCGGTCGACGATAGCGTCGCGTCGGCTGGGCGTCGGGTCGCCGCCGGGGTGGGTGTGGACCCACAGCGCCACCGCCCCGAGCTCCGCCGCCCGGCCGACTGCCCCGACCCAGCCCGCCGATGACACGGTCATCTCGTCGGGCAGCCGGTCGCAGTGGGCGTCAGCGACGGGGTGGAGCTCGCGGGCAAGCAGCCGGAGCCGCCCGGCAGCGCGGTGCACACCGACGACGAGGACGGCGGCGGCCTCGAGGCCGCCGTCGGCGAGGGCGGCCAGGGCGGCGACCGACTCGGTCAGGACGAGGGTCGCGCCGGTCACGCGGCCGCCATGGCGGTCCGCGCGAACTCGGTCCGGATTTGAGCGAGGTAGCCCTGAAGCGTGTCGCTGCCGTTCGCCCACGCCCCAGCGGGGAGGTGCCGCGACCACCGCTGCCAGACCCGTCCGAGGTGGGTCTCCTGCAGGTCGGCGGCGGGGATCGCCCAGCCGGAGATGAGCGAGACGGTCGGGGCGGTCCACCACATGTCCGGCGGGACGTCAGGAAAGCCGGGGACGAGCCGGAGCAGCAGATCGACGTGCGGGTGGCTGTACCCGGGCGGCACCGCCCAACGGGGGATAACGACGCAGACCATGCCGCCCTCGACGACGACCCGGTGGTCGGGGTACCGCTCCGTGAGGAACGCTGCGTCGTCCGGCGGCAGCACGGTCACGGTCGCCGCTGCCCGGGATTGATCCGCCCGGGGGCGGTGAAGAATCGCTGCCCGGGGCGGAGCCGCACCGTGTCGCCGTCCTCGACGAGGTTGTCGTCCTGGCCGGGCCGGATCTCGTAAGGTCGCGCTCGGGTCCGATCGGCGGGGTCGGCAGGGCCCGCAGCCCCGCGCCGGTGGTCTCCGGGCCGGGGGCGTCGAACAGCTCCCGGTCGATGTGGACCTTGATCTTGGGGTCGGCGGTCATCGCGTTCCTTCCTGAGCGGCGGTCGTGTCGTACTGAGCCGTGAACGCGCGGACGATCTCGTCGTCGTCCTCGCTCAGCGGCGCCTGGCCGGTGGTTCCTGCGGCTGCGAGGAACGGCTCCGGGCTCGACGTCCGCAGGGATGTGCGCAGGGCGTCGACGGCCCGGTCCCGGCCGAGGCCGGCGGTGACGGCCCAGTCCGCGGCGGTCCGCACCGCCTCAGGGCTCAGGCGCAGGTCGGTCCTGCCGGTCTCGATCCCGTTGAGGTCGTCGGGGGCGGGCCCGGGCCGGCCCGTCCGCTCGCCGATCTGCGCGGCGGCGTCCCCAAGGGTCGTCCCGTTCTCCTGCCTGCGGCGGCGCAGGACGGCCTGGACCGGGCCGGTGTCGCGGCGCCGCGCGGCGAGCTCCCGGTCGACCGTCTCCAGCAGCCGCGCACGGCGCGGGGCCGCGGAAGGCAGCGGCGGCTCGGACGTCAGCACGTCGACCGCAGCGGCGGCTGCGGTCCCGGCGGCGGGCGCCGGAAGCAGCGCCAGGAGCCGGTCCGCTGCGGCGTCGTCGGGAGACGGCGGCGCCTCGGGAGCGTCGGGGGTGCTCCGGAGGTCGTCCAGAACAGCCTCCCAAGGGTCGGGGGTGTTGATGTCGTTCATGGCTTCTCCTGGATGAGGTGCGCGAGGTCGGGGTCGTTGCGGGCGGCGTCGGCGGCTCGGCGGCGGATCCGGCTGAACCGCTTGCGGAGGTTGTCGGCGCTCGCGGGAGGCCCCAGTTGCTCCGCGATCTGGGGGAACGTCAGGCCTTCGTGGACGTGGGCGCGGACCAGCGCCGTGTCGTCGTGGTTGAGGAGCTGGAGCAGCAGCGCGGTGACGGCAATGTGGTCAGCCCTGACCGGCGCGTCCGGGTCGGGCGGGTCGGCAGCGTCGACGGCGGCGTCGCCGGTCGGGTCCGGCCCGGTGCTCTGCTCGTCGAGCCTCCCGGCCAGCAGGGCCGGGTCGACCGGGTCGGCGCGGCCGGCGGACCGGCGGGTCTCGGCGAGTTCCCGGCGGACGATCGCGCGGGTCCACGTCAGGAACGAGCCCTTCGCCGGGTCGTACCGGTCGACGTTCTTCACGGCCTTGGCGAGGGCCCGTTCGACGGCGTCCTCCCGGTCGGCCTGCGACAGGTCCCCCGCGCGGAGCTCGGCGTACCGGTCGAGCCTGCCGGTCAGGCTGCTGATCAGGACCGGCGCGGCGGCAGGGTCGCCCGCGCGGATCTGCGCGACGAGCTGGTCCCAGTCCACGGCGGCTCCCCGGTGTCCGGGCCCGCGGTGCCGCGGGCCTCCGTCACCTATACGGAACGGCGTGACACGCCCTCCCCATTAGGGGGTGCGGCGCACGTGCGGCTGGAACGCGTCGACGACGGAGACCGCCGGGGCGGTCGTGCCGCCGCACCGCCCGGGGACGGTCTTGTCGACGTCGGGCAGGTACAGGCCGACGCCGCCGGGCAGCCGCCACGCCAACGGCCGGGGGTCCCGGTCGTGGTCGGTGGCGTCGATGACGGCCTCCGCCACCACGCACGGCTGGCGGCGTCGCGCAGCGCCCGGTCCGTCAGCTCGATCACCCAGACGTACCGGGACAGGTGCGCGAACTGGTACGTAGCGGCGATGTCGTCCGGCAGCCGCCGCTCCGTCACCGACCGCTTGAAGTCGTTCGACGGGATCACCGCGCTGCGCCACGAAAGCGGCCTGTCCGGCTGCTCGCACCGCGCGAGCAGAGCCCTGTCGTCCGGGCCGCTGCTCGCCCGGAGGCTGTTCAAGACAGTCCGCTTCCCGATCGCCTCGGCCTGCTCCCCGTTCAGGTAGACCTTCGGCGGCAGCGGCGCGATGACGTACTGCCACGGCCCGTACTTCTCGTCGAGCCGCCACTGGTCGACCCACTGGTATGGGCCCGCCTCGTCGTCCTGGCGCAGGAACCGGATGCTCCCGTCGCCGGAGTGCTGCGGCCGTTCGTACCCGACGACCAGGAACGCGTGCTCCTTCGTCGCGACCGTCACCGGCAGCCGCGAGTTCAGGTACCGGCAGATCGTTGCCTCGACGTCGGTCCCGGCCGCGGCGAGCCGGTCAAGCGGGTACACGACCGGCGGCAGCCCGATCGCAGACGTCGCGTCGACCAGTTGGTCGATGTTCACGCCCGGAGACGGGACGAGCCGGCCCAGCTCCCCGCCGCTGGACGACACAGCGTCCGCGAGGTCCCCCGGCAGAAAGCGGGGCCTACCGAACACCAGATGGTGGTAGTAGGCCGTCGTCAGCATCGTCGCCTGCCCGCACCGGCTGAGCTGGGCGTCCTGCGCGTAGAACGGGATCCCGACGATCTCCAGGTCGCTCCCGAACAGGTTGACCCGGTCACGCGCCAGGCACGCCACAGCCCGTCGCTCGACGCCGGCCGGGGCCCGCAGGACAGTACGGCCGACCGGCGCCGCCGGCACCGGACGCAGCACCGTGTACCCGAGGTACCGCCGGTTCCGAAACACGAATGGCCTCGCGCCCGCGGCCACGAACGCCCCGACCGGGTCTGGGAACAGATGCATCCGGTGCGCCACCGACGGGTACCGCCGGAACGTCGTCGAGTAGAACCGGCTGTGCTCGTTGCGGTAGTCCGCGTCGACGTACCGCGGCTCGATCACCGCCGACGACGCCCCGAGCCGAAGTGCCTGCCCCAGCACGTCGGACAGGACCGACGGCGCGACCTTGCCGTAAAAGTCCCGCAGCTCGACGAACGCGTCCGCGGCGTTCAGGTCGATCAGGAGTACAGGGTTGCCCTCGGCCGACCACTTCTCGAACACGGGCCGCTCCTCGCGGCTCGACGCCGGCGCATGCTGGGATCGGCCAGGCTAGCCCGCGACCGCCCCCTCGCCCCGCAGGACGCCTACCGCCGGCGTGTCCCCGCCCGTGCCGTCCGCGTCGTTAACGACCACTCCCCCCGGGCCGCTTCGATCGCGTCGAGGTCCGCGCACAACTCCGCGACCTGCGCCGGGCTGAACACGGGCGAGTCCGTCGCCAGCGACACGTCCGGCGCACCCGGCACCGGCGTTGACAGCGCCACCAGCGAACGACCCCGATCGGCCACGCGACTCGCCTCCACAACGCCAATCTACGCACACGCAACGCCTGCGCGTTGCAGGTGTCGGCTGGATAGCCGCAGCTTCTACAGCACCGACGGGATCGACCTGCTCACTGCTTGACGGGGTGCTGAGGCCGGTCGGCTGGGCGGGGGCCGTGGGGTCAAGGATTCAGAACTGGGTGCTTGAGCGGACTTCCTGTGACGTTGGATTCGAGGTCGAATAAGCCCAGGCGACAGATGGGGATGTTGCCGTGGACGCGTAACAAGGCGTTCGCCGCCGGAGCGGGCGACACTGCCGCAGCCGCTCCTGGCGTCAAGTCCGGCTTGCCGCTGGCGAGCGCCCGACCGCGGACGTCCGGCGAGGCCGCGACGGACCGCTGAGAGCTGTGGGCGTCCGGTCATCGTCAGATCGGGGGCTCGGACTGGGCGCTGGCCTCGAGCGCTGCCGCGACGGACTCGAACTCGACCAGGGCTGCCGTCAGGTCCTCGACGATCTCGCGGGCGATCACCTGGGGGGCCGGGAGGTTGTCGAGGTCCTCGAGGCTGTCGTCCTTGAGCCACAACAGGTCGAGGTTGGCCTTGTCACGCGCGACGAGCTCGTCGTAGGAGAACGCCCGGAAGCGCTCGGTCTCGACCCGCTCGGCGCGGGCCTTGACGGGCAGGTAGCAGTCGACGAAGTCCTGCAGCTTCTCGCGGCGCAGTTGGCTCTGCTTGAGCGTGAAGTGTTGGTTGGTGCGGAAGTCGTAGACCCAGAGCCGCTCGGTCCACGGCCGCTCACCCGCGGGTCGCTTGTCGAAGAACAGCACGTTGGCCTTGACCCCGCCGGCGTAGAAGATGCCGGTCGGTAGGCGCAGCAGCGTGTGGACGTCGAACTCCTTGAGCAGCCGGCGCCGGATCATCTCGCCGGCGCCGCCTTCGAACAGCACGTTGTCCGGCAGGACGACGGCGGCCCGGCCGTTGATCTCCAGGATCGTCTTGATGTGCTGGACGAAGTTCAGCTGCTTGTTTGACGTCGTCACCCAGAAGTCGTCCCGCACAATCTCGAGGTCGTCGCGGCACTCCCGCCCGTCCGCCCCGACCATCGTCACCGAGGACTTGCGCCCGAAGGGGGGGATTGGCGAGCACGACGGACCAGCGTCGCCCCGGGTCGCTGCTCAGGGCGTCGCCGACGGCCACCAGCGAGTCACCGTTGGGCTTGCCAATGCCGTGCAGCAGCAGGTTCATGGCGGCCAGGCGGGCGGTGCCGTCGACGAGCTCGGTGCCGCTGACGAAGGCGTCGCGCAGGTGCTCTCGAGACTTCGGGTCCAGGTGCTCCGCCCCACTGCTGGCGAAGGTGTGCGCAGCGAGCAGGAAACCGCCTGTGCCGCAGGCTGGGTCGACGACAGTGTCGCCGGGCTGAGGGCGGATGCAGTCCACCATTGCGTCGATCAGGGCGCGGGGCGTGAAGTACTGCCCCGCACCAGACTTGACGTCCTCGGCGCCCTTGGCGAGCAGCTCCTCGTAGGCGTCGCCCTTGATGTCGACGCCGGTCGCGGACCAGTTCGATGAGGTCGATGAGGTCGACGATCAGGCGCTTGAGCTTGGCGGGGTCCTGAATGCGGTTCTGCGCCTTGCGGAAGACGACACCCAGGGTGCCGGGCTGGCGGGCCAGCTCCTCCAGCATGTGGCGGTAGGTGACCTCGAGCTCGTCGCCGTCGGTGTCGAGCAGCCGCTGCCAAGAGCACGAGCCGGGAAGGATCCGCTCTGGCTTGATCTTCCGGTGGCTCGCTCGTGTGCCATCTTGAGGAACAGCAGGTAGGTCAGCTGCTCGGTGTACTCGATCGTGGACACGCCGTCGTCGCGCAGCACGTTGCAGAACGACCAGAGCTTGTCGACCAGCTTGCGTGCTTCAGTCACCCGGGAACCGTAGTGAGCCGGGCAGGCGACCGAGAACACGAGGACGGCCTGCTCTCGTCTTCGGCATAAACGAGAATAGAGTGGGTCCATGTTCTCGGATCGGGGTTGGCCGGTCGTCGGCGGCGAAGAGCACCCCTGGGCCTCCAGCATCCCCCGAAACATGCTGTCGAACTCGGCCCGCCGAGCGCACGCCGGGCCGTACCGCGCAGCACTCGTGCCCCGCATCGCCGGCGTGCCGCTGGCGCTGCCCTCCGACGTCGCAGCGCTGGCAGCGGAGGCCTCATCGGAGATCGCCAGGTTCGACACCGAGTTCGGCGCAGAGCTCGCGCCCTTCTCGAGCATCCTGCTTCGATCCGAGTCGGCCTCGTCGTCACTCATCGAGAACCTGAGCAGCGGCGCCAAGGCCATCGCTGTTGCAGAGCTCGGTGACACCAGCAAGCGCAACGCGACCGAGATCGTAGGGAACTTCACGGCGATGCGAGCCGCGATCGAGCTTGCGGACCGCCTGGACGCCGATGCCGTCCTCGCCATGCACCGGGCACTGCTTCAGCACGTCGAGTCGGAGATCGCCGGAAGGTGGCGGGACCAGCAGGTGTGGATCGGCGGCTCGTCGGTCGGCCCGCACCAGGCGGAGTACGTCGCGCCGCACCACAGCCACGTGCCAGAGCTGATCGACGACCTGGTCGCCTTCATCGCGCGGGACGACCTCTCACCCCTCGTCCTGGCTGCGGTCGCGCACGCCCAGTTCGAGACCATCCACCCGTTCCCCGACGGCAACGGGCGCACCGGCCGAGCGTTGATCCACTCGATCCTGAGAGCGCGCGGACTGACCCGCTCGGTCACCGTCCCCGTCTCCGCGGGCCTGCTCACCGACACCGCGGCGTACTTCGCGACGCTCGCCGCCTACCGCCGGGGCGACCCACTGGCCATCATTCGAGAGGTCTGCCACGCCACGGAGCGCGCCTTGGTCAACGGACGGCAGCTGGTCGGCGATCTGCAGCAGGCGCGCGAGCGCTGGTCGGAGGTCGTCGTGGCCCGCCGAGACGCGACAGCGTGGCGTCTCGCCGACCTGCTGCTCCGTCAGCCGGTCGTGGACACCGCGACCGTCGTCCGCGAGCTGCACGTCACCCCGAACAATGCTCCGCGCGCCATCGCGCCACTCGTCGACGCCGGCGTCCTCACGGAGTTCACCGGCTTCAAGCGCAACCGCCTGTGGCAGGCCACGGAGGTGCTCACGGCCTTGGACGCCTTTGCCGCGAGAGCCGGCCGCAGAACGTGATCCGGGTTCTGGACGGCGAACACGCCGTGTGGATCACTACAGCTGCTCGAAGAAGTCCTCGTCCAGGCGGACCAGCTGACCATGAACACCTACAGCCACGTCGCACCGGAGCTCAACAGCGAGGCGGCAAGGCTGATGGCCGGGGCGCTGTGGGACGACGAGGCACATGACGAGGGCGCGCCCCGGCGCCGGTCGGGGGACTGACGGTGACGACGCGGGAGTGCGCCCGCACGCGCTGCCGTCCGGCGTTGTGCGCCGCGAGTTGGCTGCCATTTGGCTGCCAACTTGGCTGCCAACCGGCGCCGCACGAGGGACGGCAACCGCGCCTCGAGGCCTAAAAGCGCAGGTCAGGAGGGGTATGAGGAGGTGGTCAGGGGCGGGCTCGAACCGCCGACCCCACGCTTTTCAGGCGTGTGCTCTACCAGCTGAGCTACCTGACCAGTGACGCTGCGACCCCGACGGGACTCGAACCCGCGACCTCCGCCGTGACAGGGCGGCGCGCTAACCAACTGCGCTACGGGGCCTGAGAGAATCAGGCCTTCCTGCTGTGCTGTGCCCCCAACGGGATTCGAACCCGCGTAGCCACCTTGAAAGGGTGGAGTCCTGGGCCGCTGGACGATGGGGACGTTCCTGTCGACCGGATGGCTGCCGGCGAACAGGTCTTGCCACCGCCGTGTGGCCGTCGGGGACCGGGAAAGCATAGCCGACCACCTCAGGGGCCGAGCTGCCGACGCAGCTCCCGGGCGAAGCGGCCGTCCACCGAGAGTTCGGCAACGGCCCGGGCGTCGGCAATGGTGTCGACGTCGCGCAGCTGCGGCAGGAGCTGCACCTGCAGGCCGCGGTCCTGCAGCCGGGCGAGCTGGCGGCCGCCGGTGTCGTCCTGTGAAGTCGGGATGCCCCGCAGCAGCGATCCGTCCGGCTGCTGCAGCCCCAGCGCCCACCAGCCGCCGTCCGGCGCCAGCCCGAGGACGGCGGGGGCGCTCAGCAGCGCCTCGACCGCACTGGTCAGCAGCTCAGCCGACACCTGCGGGGTGTCCATGCCGATCAGCAGCGCGGGCAAGGGGGAGTGCGCGGCGTCGTCGAACGCCGCTCCCAGCCGTTCCGACATCGGCCCGCTGCCCTGCGGCTGTACGACGAACCCCTCTGCCGGATAGGACCCATCCAGCACGAGTACCCGCCGGACGTGGGCCACCTGGCGTACCGCATCCAGGGTGTCCTCGATCGCCGCGGCGGCCACGCGGGCGGCCCCTTCGGGGTTGAGCGGTGGGCACAGCCGGGTCTTGACCCGCCCGGCGACCGGCTGCTTGGCGAGGACGAGGATCTGCGCGATCTGCGCGCGGCCTGCGGTCACTCGATCGCCCGCAGCACGCGGGACATGTCGAGTACGGCCTTGACGGTTCCCCCGATCGTGCCGGTCACCTTGGACCGACCGGTGCGGGGCAGGTAGTCGACGTCGACCTCGATGACGCGCCAGCCGGCGCGTACCGCCTTCGTGACCATCTCCAGCGGGTAGCCGAACCGCCGGTCCTGCAGGTCGAGCTCGCGCAGGGCCTCCCGGCGGCAGGCCCGCATCGGTCCGAGGTCGTGGATGCGCAGGCCGGTACGCCGCCGCAGCTGCCGCGCCACCTCGGCGTTGCCGAGCCGGGCGTGCAGCGGCCAGGCACCGGACTGGGTCGAGCGCCGCCGGCCCAGGACGAGGTCGGCGCTCCCGGCGAGCAGCGGGTCGACGACTCGGGACAGCTGCTGAGGGTCGAACGAGCCGTCGGCGTCGAGGAAGCAGACGATCCCGTCCTCGTGGTCGGCGGCGGCCAGGCCGGCATGGCAAGCGGCCCCGAACCCGCGTGGTCGGGCCTGCACGACGCGCGCGCCGTGCGCCTGCGCGACGGCCGCCGAGCCGTCGGTCGAGTCGTTGTCGGCCACGATCGGCCGGTACCCCGCGGGCATGCGGCCCAGCACCCACGGCAGCGCCTGGGCCTCGTCGAGGCACGGCAGGACGACGTCGGGCACCGGGCGAGCCTGTCAGACGGCGCAGTACATGAGGCCGTCAACCGCGCAGGGGCGCATCGGCGAACTCGCGCACGCCGTCCGCGAAGCCGATCCGGGCCGAGAAGCCGAGCTCGCTGCGGGCGCGCTCGGCCGACGCGACGATGTGGCGGACGTCGCCGAGCCGGTACTGCCCGGTGACCACCGGCGGCGGCCCGGCGCAGCTGCGGGCCAGCTCGGCGGCCAGGTCCCCGACCGTGTGCGGGACCCCGCTCGCGACGTTGTACGCAGTCAGCTGCCCGGCCGGTGGCTGAGCCTGCCGATTCTCCAGCGCCTCCAGCGACTCCAGGGCCAGCAGGTTGGCCTGTGCGACGTCGCGCACGTGGACGAAGTCGCGGCGCTGGCCGCCGTCCTCGAACACCCGCGGCGCCTCGCCGCGGGCGAGGGCGCTGCGGAACAGGCTGGCGACTCCGGCGTACGGCGTGTCCTTGGGCATGTGCGGCCCGTAGACGTTGTGGTAGCGCAGGGCGATCGCCGTGCCGCCGGTGCTGCGGGCCCAGCTCGCGGCGAGGTGCTCCTGCGCGGTCTTGGTTGCGGCGTAGACGTTGCGCGGGTCCAACGGGGCGTCCTCCGGGACGGTCCCGGGCTCGAGGGGGCGACCGCACTCCGGGCAAGGTGGCTCGAACCGGCCGAGCTCGAGGTCCTCCTGCGTACGCGGTCCCGGCCGCACCACCCCGTGCTCGGCGCACACATACCGGCCCTCCCCGTACACCACCATCGAGCTGGCCAGTACCAGCCGGCCGATCCCGCCCCGGTCCATCGCCGCCAGCAGCACCGCGGTGCCGAGGTCGTTGTGCCCCACGTAGTCCGGCAGGTCCTGCAGGTCGACGCCCAGGCCCACCATCGCTGCCTGGTGGCAGACCGCGTCGATGCCATCGAGCGCGTCGTCGGGCAGCCGGCGAACATCGGCGTGACGCCGTTCCGCCCGGGGGTCGAGCGAGGTCGGCCAGCCCCCGGCGTGGACGGCGGGCAGGAGCGCATCCAGGACGCGAACCGTATGGCCCCGGTGGAGCAGCGCGGACACGACGTGCCCGCCGATGAAGCCGGCGCCGCCGGTGACGAGGATGCGCACGGGCCGACGTTAGTAGGCTGGCGGCGTCGGGCCGTTAGCTCAGTTGGTAGAGCAGCGAACTTTTAATTCGTCGGTCGTCCGTTCGAGCCGGACACGGCCCACCTTCGTCTGACCTGCGTCCCTCCGACTACTCACCAGACCCGCGCCATTCCGCACTGTTTCTCGTTGTCCTGCGGACTGAAAACGGACTGGTCTTGCTCCTTGGGAGGCGCCCCGCCTTCCGCCCGGTGAGGCGCTCGGGAGGCGGTCCACCTCCTGCGAGGAGCGGCTCGTGACGACGGGGGCGCATGCCCCTTGACGAACTTGTTGTTTATCGACAACATCGAAGAACGACAAGTCCTCGGAGGAACCGTGAAGCGCTCGACCGCTCTGCTCGAGACCGTGCTCGCTGCCGCGATGGCGCTGGTCCTCGTCGCTTTCGTCGTCCTACCGCTACTTGGCCCGGGCGGACTCGGCGTCACCGCAGGTCCGCGCCTGTCCGTCAAGGCGACCCTGGTCCCGCCGGTCACCGACACCTCACGCCTGCAGGAGGGGGCGCGGGACACCGTCCAGCTCAGCGGACTGCCCCTGGTTGAGGCGACCCTGCTTGAGCCGTCCGCTGACCAGCGGCTGGGGCTGCTGGGCGGCCGCCTCGTCGGCGGCCTGACCGCCCTCGGGGTGCTTGGGCTGCTCCTGCAGATCGTCCGCAGCCTGCAGCGCGACGAGGTGTTCGCCCGGGTCAACGCCCGCCGTCTCGGCGTGCTGGCCGTCGTGCTCGGTGTGGGCGGGATGGCCGCGCAGTTGCTGACCGCCTTCGGAACCGTCCGCGTGCTCGACGCCGACTTTGTCCCCGGCAAAGCTATCCCAGTTTTCGGGTTCTCCTTCCTCCCGTTGCTCGCCGCGCTCGGCGTCGCTGTGCTGGCCGAGGTGTTCCGCCAGGGCGCGGCGCTGCGCGAGGATGTCGAGGGCCTGGTGTGAGCCCCGTCAAAACCGCCGAGAGTGACGCGATCCGCGTCCGCCTCGACCAACTCGTCGCTGCCAAGGGCATTACTCTCACGGAGCTCGCCGCCCGCATCGGCATCACCCTGGTCAACCTGTCCGTGCTCAAGAACGGCCGAGGCAGGGCGATCCGCTTCTCCACGCTGGCCGCGCTGTGCCGGGAGCTCGACTGCCAGCCCGGGGACCTGCTCGCCTACGAACCGTAGCGGCGGCACCCCGACGGCAGTTCCACCTGCGCTCGAACGCTTGGTCGCACACTCGGCGGAGCCCCTCGACGCTCGCGGGCGGCGACTCCCTGCTCCTGCGCGGCTAGGTGACGAGGCCACCACGCGGGGATGGCGCGCCGGCGGGACAGGTACGGCCACCTGTACCCGGCGACGTTCACCGTACGTCGACCGGCTCGCGGAGCTCACCAGCGAGATCGCGCTCAAGATCATGCGGACAGCAGCGAACCATTTCTTATTCGTCGGTCGTCCGTTCGAGCCGGACACGGCCACCTTCGCCCACGGTCCCGGATGGGACACTGGATTCATGTCCCTAACCACCGTGTCGCTGAACACCGTGTCGCCGAACAGCGTGCGCCGCCTGCTCCTGGCAGTTCTGGGGCTGATCCTGCTCGTCGGTTGCGCCGACGCGGCGCCGACCGCACCGGCTGGGCCCGCACCGGACGCGCTTATCCGCGCTGCTGCGGAGCAGACGACCGGGGCCGGCAGCTCCCGTTTCGTCCTCACGACCACGACGGCCATCGGCAAGCAAAATGTCACCCTTGCCGGCGAAGGTGCCTACGACTACGCCAAGAAGGTCGGCCGGCTCACCTTCGACATCCCCGGGCCCGGCGGCCGGGCGGGTGGCGGGCGGATCGAGCAGCGCCTGATCGGCAACGACCTGTACCTGAGCCTGCCGCAGGAGCCCAACGCTTTCTACAAGCTCTCGATAAGTGACGTCGCCGGCACGTCGCTGGGCAACAGCACCGACCCGATCGCCTCGCTGCAGGCCCTCGCCGGTGTCGGCGAGGTGCACGAGGTCGGCACCGAGGCGGTGCGCGACGTCCAGACGACGCACTACGCGGGCGAGTACGACGTGGCGCAGGCATTGGCGCAGGCGCAGGGCACCGCCAAGCTCATCTTGGAGACGACGCTCGGCAAACTCTCGCTGAAACGGGTGCCCTTCGAGGCATACCTCGACGAGCAGGGGCGGATGGTCAAGTTCGTCCAGCGGCTCGAGCTCCCCGCTTCGGCGCAGACGGCCAACCAACCGGTGGTCTCGACGTTCACGCTCGAGTTGTTCGACTTCGGCACCGCCGTCGCTGTCACCGCGCCTCCCGCGGAGGAGGTCAAGGACGGCGCCCCGCTCCTCGCCGCGCTCCGGGACGTCGCGTCGGCCTCACCGGCCAGGAGTCCCGCATCCAGCCCCGCCGTACCGGCCCCCGTCCCGCCGGATCCCGTCCCGCCGGCTCCCGTTCCGCCGGCCCCTGTCCCGCCTGCTCCCGTTCCGCCCGGGTGATCGTGCCAACCTCGGTAGGGGACCTGTTCCGGATCGAGCCGGGGAGCGGTCCGGTCGACCTGTCCGCACGCGATCCCCGCTCGACCCCGGGGATCGGTGGTGGATCGGGCGGCGGCAAGTCCGCTGCGCGCGCGGCCTCCGAGCAGCTCGGGCAGGAGCTCGCCGACCTGCAGGAGCGGCTCTACGCCGAGGGGCGCACGGGCGGGACCCGCCGGGTGCTCCTGGTCCTGCAGGGAATGGACACCAGCGGCAAGGGCGGCGTCGTCAAGCACGTCGCAGGAGCCATGAACCCGGCCGGACTGCGCATCACCGGATTCGGAGCACCGACGGAGCAGGAGCGGGCGCACGACTTCCTGTGGCGGATCGAGAAGGCCCTCCCACCGGAAGGATTCATCGGGGTCTTCGACCGCAGTCACTACGAGGACGTGCTCATCGTGCGGGTGCACGACCTCGTGCCACCGGCGCAGTGGGAAGCCCACTACGACCGGATCAACGACTGGGAAGCGGGGCTTGTCGAACAGGGCGTCGTCCTGCTCAAGGTGATGCTGCACCTGTCCGCCGACGAGCAGAAGGAGCGCTTGCTCGCCCGGCTGGACGATCCGACCAAGCACTGGAAGGTCAACCCCGGCGACATCGACGAGCGGGCCCACTGGGCGGCGTACGAGCGTGCGTACGAGGCGGCGCTGGAGCGGTGCTCGACGCCCGCTGCTCCGTGGTGCGTCGTGCCGGGCGATCGCAAGTGGTATCGGAACTGGGCGGTGTCGCAACTGCTGTTGGAGGCACTGCAGGGGATGGGTCTGCAGTGGCCCAGACCGGTTCTGGACCTCGACGGCATGCGCGCGGCGCTCGAGGCGTCCTGAGCCGACGATGGGGTAGGCCAGGCTCGTCCCGTCGGCAGTTTCCAAGGAGTGCAACTGTGAGTCCCATCCGAAGCCTCGCCCGTCCGCTGCTCGCCGGGATGTTCGTGTTCGAAGGAGCATCGACCCTGCGCTCGCCGGGTCCTCGCGTGGATGCCGTGCAGGCGGCGGGGCTGTCCGAGCCCGAGAAGCTCGTGCAGGTCAACGCCGCGACGATGCTGGTGGGTGGCCTGACGCTGGCCACCGGTCGGCTGCCGCGGCTGTCCGCCTTGGCGCTGGCTGCGACGCTGGTCCCGACGACCTATGTGGGCCATGCGTTCTGGTCCGAGACCGACATGGAGGCCAAGAAGGGCCAGCAGATGCAGTTCCTCAAGAACCTCAGCATGCTCGGCGGCCTGCTGCTCGCGTTCGCCGACACCGGTGGCCGCGAGTCCCTGCCGCACGCGGCCGGCCGTATTTCCTCGCGCGCCGCCAAGAAGGCGGCCAAGGCTGCGCACCAGGCCGAGCAGCGGCTACCGTCCTTCTGAGCCGGCGGATTCACCGCGTAGGCAGTCCAGCGCGGCGACCAGCGTCGGCAGCGGCACCGAGCCGTCGCAGTCCAGCCGCTCGGTGACCGCCAACCCGAGACCGGCCATGCAGATCGTGGTGTCGATGAACGCGTCCACGTCCGGCCACGGGAAATGCGGCTTGGCGATCAGAAGCGCGGCGACGCCGTGCGCCGCTGCCCACAGACTCAAAGCGAGCTCGATCGGGTCGCCGCGGTAGACGCCCTGCACCGAGCACTGGCGCACCGAGTCCACGAGGTAGCCGAAGGCGCCGACCGCCACCATCTGCTCGGCCGACTCCGCCGGGGAGTGGTGTGGGCTCATCATCACCAGCCGGTACTGCTCGGAGTTCTCCAGCGCGAAGTGGACGTAGGCGTTGCCCTGCGCCCGGAGCCCCTCGAAGGGGTCGCTCGCTGCTTCCCCGGCGGCTCGCATCCGCCCGTGCAGCGCCTCGAAGACCTGGTCGCAGACGGCATCGAGCAGAGCCGACTTGTCGGCGAAGTGCAGGTAGATGCTGGGCACGCTGACACCGACCCGCTGGGCTACGGCGCGTACGGACACCTCCTGCTCGTTCCCGGTCTCGGAGAGCAGCTCCATCGCTGCGGTCAGGACCTCGGTGCGCAGCTCCGCGCCGCGACCGCGAGCGGCCCGGCGTCGGGTGGGTGCAGTGGCGTCAGACACGCGTGGACTCGCGGGCGTCACGGCGGGGGGGTTCGTCGGTCAGGTCGATCTCGCTCAGTCCGATCCGGTCGTGCAGGCGGCGCAGCGGCGGCGGCGCCCACCAGTTGGCGTTGCCGGCCAGGCGCATGAAAGCGGGGACCAGTGCTCCCCGGATCAGTGTCGCGTCCACCACGATGGCCAGCGCGGTCCCGAATCCCAGCAACTTGATGAACGAGATGTCGCTGGACACGAAGGCGAGGAAGACGATGGCCAGCAGAGCTGCCGCAGCGGTGACGATGCGCCCGGTGCGCTGTAGCCCGACGGCGACCGCGCGGGTGTTGTCGCCGGTGGCGAGGTAGACCTCGCGGATCCGCGACAGCAGGAACAGTTCGTAGTCCATCGACAAGCCGAACAGCACGCAGAACATCAGGATCGGGATGGTCGTGTCCAGCGTGCCGGTCACGACGGGGTCGCCGAGCAGCCAGGTCAGATGTCCCTGTTGGAAGACCCACACCATCGCGCCGAACGTGGCGCACAGCGACAACAGGTTGAGCGTCAGGGCCTTGAGCGGGATGACCACACTGCCCGTGAACAGGAACAGCAGCACGAACGTGGCGCTGACGATCAGCCCGAGGGCCAGCGGAAGATCCTGTGCGAGGGCTGCTTTGGTGTCCACCAGACCAGCGGCCTGTCCGTCGACGAGCACCTCGCCGAACGGCGATCGTAGGGCGCGGACGTCGCGTACCAGCCTCTCGCCGGCCGGGCTGTAGGACTCCACCGAGGGGATCACCGAGAGGTAGGTGCCGCCCGCC
>JBBSUR010000031.1:0-19420 GCA_038234255.1 Mycobacteriales bacterium
ACCGCCGACCCCGGCCTGACGGCCAACTCCGGCCGAGACCGCACCCCCTCCCAGGCCGCGCTCGCTGCGCTGCTCGCCGCCGGGGGCCGGGTCGGGGACGCCGGTGCCCTGGATGCGCTGCCCGCCGACGGGCTGGTCATCGACGGGCTGGTCGGGGTCGGCGGACGGGGCCCGCTCCGCCCCATGGCCGCCGACCTAGCCGCCGCCGTGCACGCCCACGGACGCGACGTGGTGGCGGTCGACCTGCCGAGCGGCGTCGACGCCGACACCGGCGCCGTCGAGGGCGCGGCCGTGCGGGCCGCCCTCACAGTGACCTTCGGCACCTACAAGCCCGGGCTGCTGATCGGGGCCGGCCGCGCGTACGCCGGAAGGGTCGAGCGGGTGGACCTCGGCCTGGACCGGTGGCTGGAGCCGGCTCCGGTCGAGGCCCTCGAGCCCGCCGACGTGGTCCGGTTGCTGCCGGTCGCGCAGCAGGTGTCGGACAAGTACAGCCGTGGCGTGGTCGGGGTCGCGGCCGGCTCCCAGCAGTACACCGGCGCCGCCGTGCTCTGTGTCGGCGCGGCGGTCCGCGCCGGAGCCGGCATGGTCCGCTTCGCCGGCGCCCGCCACGCCGCCGAGCAGGTGCGCTGGCGGTGGCCGGAGGTCGTCGTCACCGAGCAGGAGGGGGCGGACGTCGTCGACGCCGGCCGGGTGCAGGCCTGGGTGGTCGGGCCCGGGCTCGGCACCGACGACCGGGCGGCAGCCACCGTCGAGGCGGTACTGGCGCAGGACGTGCCGGTGCTCATCGACGCCGACGCGCTCACGGTCTGTGCCCGCCACCCCGACTGGCTGCGACGCCGGACCGCGCCGACGCTGCTGACCCCGCACGACCGCGAGTTCGCCCGCTTCGACGCCCCCGCGGACCACGACCAGGTCGGAGCCGACCGGGTCGGCGCGGCCCGGCGGCTCGCCCGGGACCTTGGCGTCACCGTCCTGCTCAAGGGCGACGCGACCGTCGTCACCGACGCGACCGGTCCGGCCCGGGTCAACCCCACCGGCTCGCCGGTCCTCGCCACCGCCGGTACGGGCGACGTGCTGTCCGGCGGGTGCGGCGCCCTGCTCGCGCAAGGGCTGTCGACGCTGGACGCCGGCTCGGTCGGCGCCTACCTGCACGGCCGCGCCGGCGCGCTGTCGGCCGACGGGGCGAGCACCTCGGCGTACGCTGTGCTCCGTTCCTGGCCCGACGCGGTCCGCGAGGTGTGCAGAATGAGTCGGTGAGAACCGAGGCGCGCATCGATCTCGGTGCCATCCGTGGCAACGTGGCGGCACTCCTCCGGTGCATCTCGGGGTCGGCGCACGTCATGGCGGTGGTCAAGGCTGACGGCTACGGGCACGGGCTCGTGCCCAGCGCCCGGGCTGCGGTGCAGGGCGGCGCGACCTGGCTGGGGGTGGCGTTCGTCGAGGAGGCGCTGGCTCTGCGCGCCGCCGGCCTGGACGGTCCGATCCTGGCCTGGCTGACGACGCCGGGCGAGGACCTCGCCGCCGCCATCGCGGTCGGGATCGATCTCGGCACGTACGACGTCGCGCAACTCACCGCGGCCGTCACCGCCGCGAGGACCGCCGGCGTCACGGCCCGACTGCAGCTCAAGCTCGACAGCGGGCTGTCCCGGGGCGGGGCGACGCTCGCCGCATGGCCCGAGCTGTGCGCGGCGGCGGCGAAGGCCGAAGTCGGCGGGGAGGTCCGGGTGACCGGCCTGTGGAGCCACTTCGCCTTTGCCGACGGCGGTCCGGAACACCCGACGAACAGCCGGCAGGCGCACGTCTTCGCCGAGGCCTTGGCGATCGCCGACCGCGCCGGCTTGCGGCCCGAGGTGCGCCACCTGGCCAACTCGGCCGCGACCCTGACCGCACCGGCGACCCACTACGACCTGGTCCGCCCCGGGCTCGCGGTCTATGGGCTGTCGCCGGTGCCGCAGCGGGGCGGACCGGCCCACTTCGGTCTGCGGCCGGCCATGACCTTGGCCAGCACCGTGGCGCTGACGAAGCGGGTCCCGGCAGGTACGGGGGTGAGCTACCTGCACCGCCATGTGACCAGCGGCGAGACGACGCTGGCGCTGGTCCCGCTGGGCTACGCCGACGGAGTGCCCCGTGCCGCGGGCGGCCTCGGCCCGGTCCAGGTGGGCGGCCGACGTCGGATGATCGCCGGAACCGTGTGCATGGACCAGTTCGTGCTCGACGTCGGCGACGACCCGGTGGCTGCCGGCGACGAGGTGCTGGTGTTCGGCCCGGGGGACGACGGTGAGCCCACGGCGCAGGAGTGGGCCGAGGTCCTCGGCACCATCAACTACGAGATCGTCACGCGGGTCGGCGCCAGAGTGCCGCGAATACTGGTAGGAGACCTATTGGTGGGAGAACAGTGAGAGCACCGAAGAACAGCGGGCTGATCGGGGCGGCGGTCAGCGTCGTCGCCGTCGGGGCGGCGGTCGGGATGGCCGCCGAACGCCGGGCCATCGGGCGGACCCGGCTGCGCCCGGACCCTGATGCGCGCGAGCCGTTCTTCCATCTGCCCGCCGACCGGACCCGAAAGGTAGCCGCCGAGGACGGGGTCGCGCTGCACGTGGAGGAGGTCGGCCCCTGCGATGCGGCGCTGACCGTGGTGTTCCTGCACGGTTACACCCAGGAGATGGCCGTCTGGCACTACCAACGACAGGAGCTGGCGAAGAACAACCCGGGCCGGCTGGTCTTCTACGACCACCGCTCGCACGGCCGCAGCGGACGCAGCCGGCCGGAGCGGGCCACCATCGACCAGCTCGGACGCGACCTGGCCACCGTGCTCGACGTCGTCGTCCCGACTGGCCCGATCATGCTGGTCGGGCACTCGATGGGCGGGATGACCATCATGGCGCTCGCCGACGCCCACCCCGAGCTGTTCGGCAGCCGGGTCATCGCGGTGGCGCTGCTGTCGACCTCGACCGGCAAGCTCGCCGAGCTCAGCTTCGGCCTGCCGACGCTGGCCCGGCCGCTGGCCACGTTCGGCCTGACCTGGCTGACCCGTGGGATGCGCCACCGGCCGGCGCCGTTCGAGCGCGGCCGGCGAGCCGGCACCGACCTGGCCTTCCTGGCCGCGCGCTGGCTCACCTTCGGCCACAGGGACGTGAGCCCGGCCATCGTGGAGTTCGTCGAACAGATGACCGCGCATACCCCGGTCGATGTGATCGCGGAGTTCTACGACACCTTCACCACCCACGACAAGCTGGCCGCCATCGAGGTGCTCCACGCGGTCGAGACGCTGGTGCTGGTCGGCAGCGAGGACCGGCTCACCCCGCTGGAGCACAGCAAGGCGATCGGGGACTGCCTGCCCGCAGCGACGTTGGTCATCGTGGAGGGTGCCGGGCACATGGTGCAGCTCGAGCAGCCGCCGCTGGTGACGCTGCAGCTGAGGGCGCTGCTCGGGCGGGCGCTGCGTTCGGCCGTCCGCCTGCCGTGACCGGGGACCGGTCCTGGTCGCTGGTGGTGCACGACTCGGCGCAGGCCCGGTCGCGCATCGCCGACCCCGGTCACTGGATCGACCTGCGCGCCGCTGCCGAGCTCGACGGCGACTGGGCCGCACTCGGCTTCGCCGAGCTCGCGCCAGGTGAGCTGAGCCGACCGCTGGACGTGGCGCTGGAGGACCCCGCGGCCACCGGGGCGTTGGGGGCGCGGCTCGGCCGCTGCCTGCGCGAGGGCGACCTGGTCGTCCTGTCCGGTCCGTTGGGGGCCGGTAAGACCTCGCTGACGCAGGGGATCGCGGCCGGGCTCGGGGTGTCGGGGCCGGTCACCAGCCCCACCTTCGTCCTGGCTAGGGCTCACCGTGGGGCGGTGCCGATGCTGCACGCAGACCTCTACCGCCTGCTCGATGCCGGTGCGCCGGCGCAGGCGCTGGCCGACCTGGAGCTGGAGGGGGCACTGGAGGACGGCGTGGTCGTCGTGGAGTGGGGCGAGGGCCTGGTCGAGGAGCTGGCTGCGTCGCGGTTGGACGTACGCCTGTCACTGGGCGGTCGCACCGCCAACAACCGGGACAAAGGGCGCATTGCGCGGGTGCGCGCCATCGGGCCGCGGTGGCGCACTGTGCCATAGCCTCGTAACGTCGGCCTAGGCAACGGTTCGGACACGCTGCGCAGGTTCTCTATCCATTGCCGGTGTGTTGCGGTTGGCTTGTCGGACCGGGTCAGGACGACCTCGAGTGACCGACTAGGGAGAAGCACATGGTGAACCAGCGGTGGGCCGTCGCCTGCACCGTCCTTGCGATGGGTGCGGTGGCCGCCTGCGGTGAGAGCGGCAGCACCTCGGCGACCGAGTCCCCGAGCGCCGGCGTGACCAGCGGCCCCTCGGCCAGCCCGGCGCGGGAGACGTTCAAGATCGGCGTCTTCGGTCCGGAGCAGATTCCCCAGGGTGAGGACGTCCGCGACGGTGCCCTGCTGGCCGCCGAGGAGCTCAACGAGGCGGGCGAGGGCCCCGAGGTCGAGATCGTGTTCTGCGACTCCGAGGCCAAGCCGGAGAAGGCGATCGCCTGCATCACCCGCTTCGCGCAGGAGGACAAGGTCCAGGCCATCTCCGGCGGCTTCTCCTCGGCGGAGACGCTCGCCGTGCTGGACACCGTCAAGCGCGCCAAGATCCCCTACGTCTCGGCCGGCGCCGCGGCGCCGGACGTGCTGAAGGGCGTCGACTCGACCGGTCCGGGCAAGTACATCTTCCGGATCGGCCCGGTGAACTCGCTGAACCTCGCCGCGGACATGTGCCTGACCTACACGACCAAGCTGTCCAAGGAGGGCTTCACTAGGTTCGGCATCCTGCACGAGGACGCCGCCTTCGCCCTGCCACTGGTCGAGTTCCTCAACAAGTGCCTCGTCGCCCCGAGCGCGGCCACCGGCGGGAAGATCCCGGTCGAGAAGGGCGTCACGGTCGTCGGGACCGAGAAGCACACCCCGGCCGCCACCGACTTCTCGGCGCAGTTCAAGTCGCTCAAGGACAAGGGCGCGCAGTTCGTCATCGAAGTCAACTCCACCCAGGTCGGCATCGCGCTGGGCAAGCAGTGGGCGACCCTGAAGCCCGGCTTCGCGCTCGGCGGGATCAACGTCGCCGGCCAGTCGTCGGCCTACTTCGGCGTCACCCAGGCTGTCGGTGAGCTGAACGGCCCGGCCGGCACGCTGCGGGCGCCGGTGTCGCCCAAGACCATCCCGTTCTTCGACGCCTTCACCGCCAAGTACGCCCGCGAGCCGCTCTACAACGGGGTGTCGACCTACGACGGCATCTACACGCTGCACGAAGCGGCGGTGCGAGCCGGCTCGCTCGACGCCGACGAGCTGGTCACCGAGTTGGAGAAGACCGACCGGGTCGGCGCGCAGGGTGTCGAGAAGTTCAACGAGAGCCACGACGTCATCTACAGCCCGACCGATCCGAAGGCCGGGCTGTCCCTGCTGTACTTCCAGTACCAGGCGGACGGCAGCAAGAAGATCGTCTACCCGGCTACCCTCGCCGAAGGCAACACCTACCAGAAGCCGCCAGGCGTCAGCTGACGGGCTCCCGGGCTCGTCGGTGTCCCCCCGCCGCCGGGCCCGGGTCACTGCCGCCCACGACCGTCCTGCGAGCCTGACCGTGCAGACCTGAAGGAGCTTCGTTGGACGTTCTCGTCCAGGGTGCGCTCACCAGTGCGGTCATCGCGCTCGTCGCGATCGGCTTCTCCCTGGTCTACGGAGTCGGTGGCATCGTCAACCTGGCCCACGGCTCGTTCTTCATGATCGGTGCCTACGCCGCTTATGCCCTGACCGAGGCGGACGTGCCGCTGGTGCTGGCCGCAGCCGGCGGTGTCGCGGCGGCGATGCTCGCCGGCGTGCTGCTCGAGCGGCTCGTCATCGCGCCGATCCGACATCAGGACGTGGCCGTGCTCATCGCCACCCTCGCGGTGGCGATCCTCGTCGAGTCCGGGGTCCGCTTCTTCTACGGCGGCCTCGAGCGCCAGCTGCCGGGCTTCGTCGACGGAGCGGTCGACGTGTTCGGGGTCGGCCTCCAGCAGGCCCGGCTGCTCGCCGGCGGCGTGGCGCTGGTCGCCATCGTCGCGGTCCTGCTGGTGCTCACCAGGTCGCCGGCCGGCCGCATGGTCCGCGCCGTCGCCCAGGACTCCGAAGCCGCGCAGCTGGTCGGGGTACGGCCCGAGCGGGTGACCCTGTACGTCCTGGCGATCGGTGCCGGGCTGGCCGGCCTGGCCGGCGTGCTGACGGCGCCGTACGGGGTGCTCACCCCGACGATGTGGCTGCTCCCGCTCACGCAGGCGTTCGCGATCGTGATCCTCGGCGGGCTCGGCAGCATCCAGGGAACGGTGCTGGCCTCGGTGATCGTCGGGTTCCTGGACCGCTTCGTCGCCTTCAACGTGCGCGACGGCGACATCAAGGTCGGGCTGGTCACCGTCGCGGTCATCCTCGCGACCCTGGTGTTGCGACCGCAGGGGCTGCTGGGCAAGGCGGTCCGGTGAGCCGGTCGGCGGCAGGCCGCCTCGGGCGCCGGCTGCTGCAGGTCAACCTGCTGCTGCTGCTCGCCCTGCCGATCGCGCTGCTCTACTTCCCGCGGTTCGTCGACAACACCACGCTGCTGCAGGTGGTCGCGACGGCCAACATCTTCGTCATGTTCGCGGCGTCGTGGGACATCCTGTCCGGCTACACCGGCCAGGTGAGCTTCGGCCACGCGGCGTTCATCGGCACCGGCGCCTACACCGTCGCCCTGCTGTCGAAGTACTCCCCGGAGGTGTCCAACGAGCTGGCGCTGCTGGTCGGGACCTCGACCGCGGCCCTGCTCGGGGTGGCGATCGGCGTGCCGTGCCTGCGGCTCAAGGGTCCCTACCTGGCGCTGGCCACCCTGGCGGTGGCCGCGGCACTGGTGCAGCTCACCTTCATCTTCAAGCGCCAGACCGGTGGCGAGGACGGGATCGCCAACGTCAAGGCGGTCACCGAAGGCGCGGTCACTGGACCGGTCGGCGAGTTCCTCGGCCGCCTCGTCCTCGGGCCGCTCACCTTCGACGGGCTCGGCGGGTTCGACCAGTACATCTACGTCAGCTATTTCGTCTCGCTCGTGGTGATGGTGGCGATGGTCGGCGCCCTGATGGCGCTGGGCTACGGGCGGCGGGGACTGGTGTTGCGCTCCATTCAGCAGGATGAGCTCGCCGCCGAAGCGGCCGGTGTGCCGCTGACCCGCTACAAGCTGGGGGCCTTCGTGCTGTCGGCCGCCTGCGCCGGCCTCGCCGGTGGCCTCTACGCGCAGATCCGCGGGACGGTCGCGCTCGACCTGCTGGCCGTCGACCTCAGCCTGCTGGTCATCATCATCGCGGCCTTCGGCGGCGTCGGATCGATCATCGGCCCGGCGATCGGTGCCTACCTCGTCGTGCTGCTGCAGAGCTACTACCTGGAAAGGATCTCCGACGTCTACGTCGAGCACCCCGAGCTCAAGCTCGGCACCTTCGCGCTGCTGCTCATCATCGTGCTGATCGTGCAGCCGCGCGGGCTCGTCCCGCCGCTGCTGCAACGCCTGTCCGGACAGGCCAGCGGGTCCCGCGCCGCGGGCACGACGCTGACGGAGACGCCGTGAGCGTCCTGTTGGAGGTCGACCAGGTCACCCGGCGGTTCGGCGGACTGGTCGCCGTCGCGTCGGTCAGCTTCACCGTTGAGCAGGGCGCCGCGGTAGGGCTGATCGGCGCGAACGGCGCGGGCAAGACGACGCTGTTCAACTGCCTGACCGGCTTCGACAAGCCCAGCAGCGGTGACGTGCGGCTCCGCGGCAAGAGCCTGCTCAAACTCGCCCGCCACCAGGTCGTCCGGGCCGGGCTCGCCCGCACCTTCCAGATCGTCAAGCCCTTTCCGGACCTGCCGGTGCTGGCCAACGTCCTCGTCCCGCTTATCGCCGCGGGCCACAAGGGCGACCTCAAAGCCCAGGCGATGGCGGTCCTGGATCGGGTCGGGCTGGCGCAGCGGGCGGCCCTGCCGAGCGCTCAGCTGTCCGAGGGCGACCTCAAGCGGCTGGAGATGGCCCGGGCGCTGGCCACCGCGCCGATGCTGCTGTTGCTCGACGAGCCGTTCGCCGGACTGTCGCAGAGCGAGATCGGCGTGCTGTCCGACACGATCCGGCAGCTGCACGCCGACGGTACGACGCTGATCGTGGTGGAGCACAAGATCGGGTCCCTGCTCCCACTGGTGGAACGGGTGATCGCCATGGACCAGGGCGCGGTCATCGCCGACGGGGCGCCGCGCGAGGTCATGCGCAACCCGGCGGTCGTGACCGCCTACCTGGGGGGAGGTGCCTCCGGTGAGCAACCAACCACCCAACGCTGAGCGGGTCCTCACGGTGCGCGGGCTGAGGGTCAGCTTCGCGAAGGCGCAGATCCTGGACGGCATCGACCTGCACGTCGACCGCGGCGAGACCCTGGCCGTGGTCGGCCCGAACGGGGCCGGCAAGACCACGCTGCTGCGGGCGCTCTCGCGGTTGACCGCCGCGACCGGCGAGCTGCACTTCGCCGGCCAGCCGCTGCCGGCCACGCCGTACGCCGTGGTCATGGCCGGGCTCGTGCACTGCCCCGAACGGCGCCGGCTGTTCCCCGGGCTGTCCGTGCGGGACAACCTCGAGCTCGGGGCGCGCCGGCTGCGCAAGCAGTCCTCGGACACCGCCGAGGACCTTGAACGGGTCTACGCGTTGTTCCCCACGCTGAAGGAGCGGCTCGGCCAGTCCGCCGGAACGCTGTCCGGTGGCGAGCAGCAGCAGTGCGCGATCGGCCGCGCGCTGATGGCCCGTCCGGTGCTGATGCTGCTCGACGAGCCCACGCTGGGGCTGTCGGTCGGGGTGAAGGAGGCCATCATCACCGGGATCCAGAGCATCAAGGACGCCGGCACCACGCTGCTGCTCGTCGAGCAGGACGTCGGCTTCGCCTTTCGCTGCGCCGACCGTGTCGTCGTCCTCGAGCACGGGCAAGTGGCCCGGGAGGGACCCACCGCGTCGATTGCTGCTGACCCGTACGTCAAGCAGGCCTATCTCGGGGTGGCCTGACCGATGTGCCTGACCGATGTGCCTGACCGATGTGCCTGACCGATCTGCCCGCCGACCCGAGCCGCCCGCCCTCGACCCAGGAGTGACATGTCCCTCACCATCGCCAGCATCCTCGCCGACTCCGCCGTCCGATTCGCCGACCGGACCGCCGTCGTTCTTGGCGACCTGCGCCTGACCTACGCGCAGTTGTGGGGACACAGCCTGCAGTACGCCGCCGTGCTGCGCGAGAAGGGAGTCGGGCCGGGGGACAGGGTCGCGCTCCTGCTGCCGAACACCCCGCACTTCCCGCTGGCGTACTACGGCGCGCTCGCGCTGGGCGCGGTCGTCGTGCCCGTGCACGCCTTGCTCAAGGCGGAGGAGATCCAGTACGTGCTGCAGGACTCCGGCGCGAAGGTCCTGGTCTGCGCGGCCCCGCTGCTCGGGGAGGGGGCCAAGGGAGCGGAGCTGGCCGGCGCGACGGTGCTCGCCGTGATGGACGGGGGGGACGCCACGCTGGAGCGGATCGACACGCTGGCGCTGTCGGCGACCCCGATCGAGGCGGTCGCTGCGCCGGCGCCCGAGGACACCGCCGTCATCCTCTACACCAGCGGCACGACGGGCACCCCCAAGGGCGCCGAGATCACCCACCTCAACGTCGTCCTGAACGTCGTGGCCTCGGCGATGCAGTCGTTCGACATCGACTGCGACGACGTCGTGCTGGGCTGCCTGCCGCTGTTCCACACCTTCGGTCAGACCTGCTGCATGAACACCTCCTTCTACGTCGGCGCGTCCGTGGTGCTGCTGCCGCGGTTCGACGGTGAGCAGGCGCTGGAGCTGCTGGTGAAGGAGAAGTGCACGATCTTCATGGGGGTGCCCACGATGTACGTGGGGCTGCTCGAGGCGGCCAAGACCTCCGAGCTGCGCCCGACGCTGAAGTCGGCGCTGTCGGGCGGCGCCGCCCTTCCGGTGCCGGTGCTGGAGAAGTTCGCGGAGGTGTTCGGCACGCAGGTGCTCGAGGGCTACGGACTGACCGAGACCTCGCCGGTGGCCACGTTCAACCAGGTCGGCTTCGACCCCAGGCCCGGTACGGTCGGCAAGGCCATCTGGGGGGTGGAGGTCGAGGTTGCGGCGGCCGAGGTGGAGGAGCGCATCGAGCTGCTCCCGACCGGTGAGCTCGGCGAGATCGTCGTACGCGGTCACAACGTCTTCAAGGGCTATCTGAACAAGCCCGAGGCGACCGAGGCGGCGATCGTGGACGGGTGGTTCCGGACCGGCGACCTCGGCACCAAGGACGACGAGGGCTACGTCTCTATCGTGGACCGCAAGAAGGACATGGTCATCCGCGGCGGCTACAACGTCTATCCGCGCGAGGTCGAGGACGCCCTGCTGCGGCACCCGGCGGTGGCGCAGGTCGCGGTGATCGGGCTGCCCGACCCGCAGTACGGCGAGGAGGTCTGCGCCGTCGTGGTGAAGGACGCCGGCGGTGGCGAGGTCAGCGAGGCCGAGCTGTCGGCATGGGCGAAGGAGCGGCTCGCGGCGTACAAGTACCCGCGCCGGGTGATCTTTGCCGACAGTTTCCCGCTCGGCCCGTCCGGCAAGGTGCTCAAGCGCGAGCTCGTGGCGCAGTACAAGGCCGAGTAGCCGGCCCCCCCGCGCCCTGGGCCTGGCCGGCCGTACGCTCGTCGGTGTGCTCGCCCTCGCCCTGGACACCTCCTGTCCGGCGGTGTCGGTCGGGCTGTACCGGCTCGAGTCCGGCCGCGACCTGCCGGGGCTGCCCTGCGTCCCGCCGGAGGTTGACCGGCTCGCCGATTCGGTGGTCGTCGACGGCCGGCGGCACGGCGAGCTGCTGGCGCCCGGGATCCGAACGGTCCTGTCGGAGGCCGGCGCCGACCGGCGCGAGCTCGGCGCGGTGGTCGTCGGGACCGGTCCGGGCCCCTTCACCGGTCTGCGGGTCGGGCTCATGACCGCCGCTGCGCTGGCGGACGCGCTGGGCATCCCGGCCTACGGGGTCTGCTCGCTGGAGGCGATGGCGTTCACCGGCTCGGCGCTGGACGGGGTCGTGGTGGTCACCGATGCGCGGCGCGGAGAGGTCTACTGGGCGCAGTACGACTTCGCCCGCCGGCTCGTGGCCGGACCGGCAGTGGACCGTCCCGAGGTGCTCGCTGCCCGGTTGCTCGCGCAGATCGGACCGGGCGACGACATGGAGTTGGTCGGCGCCGGTGCGGTCCTGCACGAGGCGACGTTCCGGGGGCTGGCGGTGTCGGACGAGGTGCTCCATCCCGATCCGTACGGGCTCGTGCTGGTGGCCGCGGCTCGCGCCCTGCGCGGCGAGCCGTCCGACCCGCTGACGCCGCTCTACCTGCGCCGTCCCGATGCGGTCGAGCCGGGGGCGGCCAAGCGGGCTACTGCGTGAATGCTCCTGTCCTGGAGCGGATGCGCTGGTGGCACGTCGAACGGCTGCTCCCGGTCGAGCGGGTGCTGTTCGGACCGGCCGGATGGAGCGAGCGGCTGTTCTGGTCCGAGCTCGGCCAACTCGACACGCGTCACTACCTGGTCGCTCTGGACGGCGACGACGTCGTCGGCTACGCCGGGCTGTGCGACTACCCCGACGAGGCGTTCGTGCAGACCCTTGCGGTCGCACCGGCGGCGCAGGGCGCCGGGCTGGGATCGCGGCTGCTCACGGCGCTGTTGAACGAGGCGGTCCGGCGCGGGCAGCGGTGCGTGAGCCTGGAGGTGCGGGCCGACAACGAGGCCGCTCAGCGGCTCTACACCCGGCACGGGTTCCGGCGCGCTGCGGTGCGCCGCGGCTACTACCCCGGCGGCGTCGACGCGCTGGTGTTGACCCGCCGCAGCTGAACTGGACGGGCCGGGGATCGGTGCGTGGCGGACCTCGGCTGCCGGCTCCCCCGGGTCGGGCGACGCGGACCCTCCACCTCGGCGGTTGCGGGTCGGGCGCGGGCTCAGCCGGCCGCGCCCGGCCCCGAGGTGGAGGGATTCTGTCGCACTCGACAGTCCGCCTACGCTCGCGGGCGTGACCGACGAGCCCTTGGTCCTCGGGATCGAGACCTCCTGCGACGAGACCGGCATCGGCATCGTCCGCGGGACGACGCTGCTCGCCGACGAGGTCGCCAGCAGCGTCACCGAGCACGCCCGGTTCGGCGGGGTGGTGCCGGAGGTCGCCAGCCGCGCCCACCTGGAGGCGATGGTCCCGACCGTCCACCGGGCCCTGCGGACCGCCGGCGTGAGCCTCGCCGACCTCGACGCCGTCGCCGTCACGGCCGGCCCTGGGCTGGCCGGTGCGCTGCTGGTCGGGGTCGCCGCTGCGAAGGCGTACGCGGTCGGGCTCGACTTGCCGCTCTACGGCGTCAACCACCTCGCCGCGCACATCGCCGTCGACGTCCTGGAGCACGGGCCGCTGCCCGAGCCGTGCCTGGCGATGCTGGTCTCCGGCGGGCACTCCAGCCTGCTCCTGGTCGAGGACGTGACGCGGGCGATGGAGCCGCTGGGCGCCACGCTCGACGACGCTGCGGGGGAGGCCTTCGACAAGGTCGCTCGGCTGCTGGGGCTGGGCTTCCCCGGTGGCCCGGTGGTGGACCGCTTGGCCCGCGAGGGGGACCGCGACGCGATCGCCTTTCCCCGGTCGATGTCCCGCGATGCCTCCTACGACGTCTCGTTCAGCGGTGTGAAGAGTGCGGTGGCTCGGTGGGTCGAGGCGAGACAGGCTGCGGGTGAGGCGGTTCCGGTCGCGGATGTCTGCGCCGGCTTCCAGGAGGCGGTCGTCGACGTGCTCACCGCCAAGGCGGTCCGGGCCTGCCGGGAACGCGGCGTCGGGCACCTGCTGCTCGGCGGAGGGGTCGCCGCCAACTCCCGCCTGCGTGAGCTCGCCGCCCAGCGCTGCGCAACCGCCGGGATCATCCTGCGCGTCCCGCGGCCTGGCCTGTGCACCGACAACGGCGCCATGGTGGCCGCACTCGGCGCGCGCCTCGTCGCCGCCGGGATCGCTCCGAGCCCGCTGGACCTGCCGGCCGACAGCGCGATGGACGTACGCGACGTCGTCTGCTGCTGAGGCCGTCCCTGATCCACTGGCGAGCTGGCGGGGCCGTCACGCCGGATGAGCAGGCAGGGGCCCACGGCCCCACCCGCCGTCGGCGTTTGTCCTTCTGGCACTCGGCGGGCTAGAGTGCCAACCAGCAGCCAGGCACCTGATCCCCGCGACGGCAGGCGCTCGGTCCGCCCCAACGACTGCACTCTCGCAGCACTTCAGGAGGTTCCGTGACCACCACCAAGACCAAGGTCGCCATCAAGCCGCTCGAGGACCGCATCGTGGTCCAGGCCGTCGACGCAGAGAGCACCACCGCGTCGGGCCTCGTCATCCCCGACACCGCCAAGGAGAAGCCCCAGGAGGGCATCGTCCTAGCGGTCGGCCCCGGCCGGTTCGAGGACGGCGTCCGTGTCCCGCTCGACGTCAGCGTCGGCGACAAGGTGCTCTACAGCAAGTACGGCGGCACCGACGTCAAGTACGCCGGCGAGGAGTATCTCGTGCTTTCCGCCCGCGACGTGCTCGCCGTCATCGAGGTCTGATCCGCTCCACCCCCCACTGCACGTCAGCAAGCGACGCCCCGGAGTCCCTACGGGGACCCGGGGCGTCTTACGTGAAAGGACTCGCATGGCAAAGACTCTCAGCTTCTCCGAGGATGCCCGCCGCTCGCTCGAGCGCGGCGTCGACGCACTCGCCAACGCCGTCAAGGTGACGCTCGGTCCGAAGGGCCGCAACGTCGTCATCGCCAAGGCGTACGGCGGCCCGACCATCACCAACGACGGCGTCACCATCGCCCGTGAGGTCGAGCTCGCCGACCCGCACGAGAACATGGGCGCCCAGCTCGCCAAGGAGGTGGCCACCAAGACCAACGACGTCGCGGGTGACGGCACCACCACCGCCACCGTGCTCGGCCAGTCGATGGTGCACGAGGGCCTGCGGGCGGTCGCCGCCGGCGCCAACCCGATGAGCCTGAAGATCGGCATCGACGCTGCCGTCGAGGCCGTCAACGACGCCCTCATCGCCGCCGCTACCGAGGTCCAGACCCACGAGGAGGTCGCGGCCGTCGCCGGACTGTCCGCCCAGGACACCCTGGTCGGCGAGCTCGTCGCCGAGGCCATCGACAAGGTCGGCAAGGACGGCGTCATCACCGTCGAGGAGAGCCAGACCACCGGTCTGGAGCTCGAGCTGACCGAGGGCATGCAGTTCGACAAGGGCTACATCAGCCCCTACTTCGTCACCGACCCCGAGCGCATGGAGTCCGTGCTGGAGGACACCTACATCCTGCTCGTCAACGGCAAGGTCAGCGCGCTGGCCGAGCTGCTGCCGTTGCTGGAGAAGGTCGTCGCAGCCCAGAAGCCGCTGATCATCATCGCCGAGGACGTGGACGGCGAGGCACTCTCGACGCTGGTCGTCAACTCGATCCGTAAGACGATCAAGGTCGCCGCCGTGAAGGCGCCGGGGTTCGGGGACCGCCGCAAGGCGATGCTCCAGGACATGGCGGTGCTGACCGGTGCCCAGGTCATCTCCGCCGAGGTGGGCCTGAAGCTCGAGACCGTCGGTCTGGACGTGCTCGGCAAGGCCAGGATCATCACGGTGACCAAGGAGCTGACGACGATCGTCGACGGCGTCGGTTCCTCCGAGGAGGTCGCCGGTCGGGTCGCCCAGATCAAGGCCGAGATCGAGAACAGCGACTCGGAGTGGGACAAGGAGAAGCTTCAGGAGCGCCTGGCCAAGCTCTCCGGCGGCATCGGCGTCATCAAGGTCGGCGCCCACACCGAGACCGAGCTCAAGGAGCGCAAGCACCGCCTCGAGGACGCCATCTCGGCGACCAAGGCCGCGGTCGAGGAGGGCATCGTCCCCGGCGGCGGCGCCGCGCTGATCCACGCCGCTAAGGTGCTCGAGGGCGATCTGGGCAAGGAGGGTGACGAGCGCACCGGCGTACGCATCGTGCGCCGGGCACTGGACGAGCCCGCCTACTGGATCGCCGCCAACGCGGGCCTGGAGGGTCGCGTCGCGGTGAACCGGGTTCGCGAGCTCGGCGCCGGTCACGGCCTGAACGCGGCCACCGGGGAGTACGGCGACCTGGTCAAGCAAGGGATCGTCGACCCGGTCAAGGTGACCCGTTCCGCCGTCCGCAACGCCGCTTCGATCGCCAGCATGCTGCTGACGACCGAGACACTCGTCGCGGACAAGCGCGAGGAGGAGCCCTCAGGCGCCGGCTCCGGCGGTCACGGGCACTCGCACTAGCCCCTCTGCGCTCGGCTCTCGCCGAGACGCACGTCGTACGACGGCCCGGTCCCCTCGTCGGGGCCGGGCCGTCGCGTGTCCGGGCCGTCGCGTGTCCGGGGGAGGCCGTGCCGCCGCGCGCCCGGAGCCGGTGCGGCCCGTCGGTACCGGCTGCGTCCCCCAGCCGATCTTACTGGGGGCGCTTTGATCGGCTGGGGGAATCGGTGCGCCTCAGCAGGTGCTGCGGCCCCACCCAGCTGATGTTGTCGGATGGCGAGGGCAGGGTGCGGCGCATGAGCCACGACCGCACAGCGTCCTGGACACAGGTCGAGCAGGAGGCGCCGGAGCTGGCGATCGCCGTGCGCGCCTGCTTCGCGGTTCGCAAGCACTGCACGATGGCCACGCTGCGCCTCGACGGCGCGCCGCGGATCAGCGGTACCGAGGTGCAGTGGTGCGACGGCGAGCTGGAGATCGGGAGCATCCCCGGTGCGGTGAAGGCCCGCGCCCTGCAGCGCGACGGGCGGCTGGCGCTGCACTCGCCGACTGTCGACCCGCCTGCTGGCATCCCGGCCGGGGCTTGGAGGTGCGGCGGCGCAGCTGACGGTCAGCCGCGCGTCGGCCGACCGCACCGAACCGGGGCTGCCAGGCCCACCGGACTATCCTGCCGGGCGTGACCGTCGACGCGGTGGTGATCGGGTCCGGTCCGAACGGACTGGTCGCCGCGACCGTGCTCGCACGCGCCGGCTGGAGCGTGGAGGTCCTGGAGCGCCGCGGCGTGGCCGGCGGGGCGGTGGGCAGCGAGAGGACCGACCGCGGCTATGTGCACGACTGGGGCTCGGCCTTCTACGGCGTGTTGCACACCAGCCCGGTGCTGCGCGAGCTCGGTCTCGACCGCCGCGTCGACTGGAGGCACACCGGCACGCCGGTGTCCGCGGTGTGGAATCCGCACACGCCCGCTGCGGTGCTGCGCCGCCACGCAGTCGACACCGCCGCCGGCCTCGGCGTCGACGGGCCGGCCTGGCTGGACCTGCTCGGCTGGTGGCAGCGGCTCGGCGAGCCGCTGTTCGCCGCGATGCTCGGCCCGGTCGGCGCCCCGTTGCCGCTGCTGCGGACCGCGGCCCGGCTGCACGGCGTACGCGAGGCACTGCAGACCGCGCGCACCCTGCTCGAGCCGGTCGAGGCCTTCGCCGCGCACACCTTCGGCACCGCGGCCGGCCGCATGCTGCTCGCGGCGAACGCCACCCACGCCGACGTGTCGATCGACGCCGCCGGCTCGACCCCGCCTGCGCTGCTGCTCGCGATGGCGGCGCAGGTGCACGGGATGGCGGTGCCGGTCGGCGGAGCCGCGCGGCTGGCCGATGCTCTGGTGGACGCGGCGCAGGAGGCCGGGGTCGTCGTGCGCACCGGCATCGACGTCCGCCGGGTGGTCGTCCGGGCCGGGCGCGCGGTGGGTGTGGTGACCGCCGACGGCACGGGGCTCGCCGCCCGCCGGGCCGTCGTCGCCGACGTCGCCCCGACCGTGTTGGCCCGCGACCTGGTGGGAGAGGAGCACCTGCCGGCCCCGTGGCTGGCGAGCCTGCGCCGGCACCGCTACACCAGCGGCTATTTCCGGTTGGACGTCGACCTGGACCGGCCGGCTCCGTGGTCCGACGAGCGCCTGACCGACAGCGTGGTCGTGCACGTCACCGGCGACCTCGATGAGTTGGCGACGAGCCAGGCGCAGGTCCGCCGCGGGCTGCTCCCGACGCAGCCGCAGCTGATCCTCGGGCAGCAGGACCGGGCCGACCCGAGCCGGGTGCCGGCGGGAGCGGCGAGCCTGTGGGTGGAGTGCCACTGTCCGGCCCGACCGGTCGGCGAGTCCGGTGACTGGGCACCCGCCTTCGCCGAGCGGATCCTGGACCGGCTCGAGGCCCACGCGCCCGGGCTGCGCGAGCGCATCGTGGACACCACCGTGCAGACCCCGCTGGACCTGCAGGGCCGCGACCCCAACCTGGTCGGTGGCGATGTGGGGGGAGGCTCGACCGCTCCCGACCAGCTGCTGGTCTTCCGGCCGGTAGCGGGCTGGTCGTCGTACAAGCTGCCGGTGAAGGGGCTCTGGATGTGCGGCGCGGCCTCGCACCCGGGCGGCGGGGTGCACGGGATGTGCGGGCGCAACGCCGCGAAAGCGGTGCTGCGAGCGGGCTAGCGGGAGTTTCCGGGCTAGTTCGATCTTGAGTGGGGTCGGTTGACGCTGGCCTGAGCCGGAAACCGGCTGTGACCTGCGTGTTTGCGCGTGTCGGTGTTGGACTTCGGTTCGCTCGAAGTGTATTACCCATATATGCCTTCGATCGTGGGTAAGAAGCGTGGGAACCAGACGTACTACTACCTGGTGGAATCCGCCCGGGTCGATGGCAAACCCCGGATCGTCGATCAGCAGTACCTGGGCAGCGCTGAGGAGCTGATGGCCAAGCTCGCTGGTGCCCCGACGGGTGCACCAGAACGCACGCAGCACAAGAAGTTCGGTGACCTCGCGGCGGTCTGGGGGATCCTGGGTCGCCTCGGTGTCGTAGCGGCCATCGACGGTGTCTGCGGTCCGCGCCGCGCTGACGCGGGCACCTCGATCGGGACCTACCTTGCCCTTGCCACCTTGAACCGGGTCGTCGCACCGTGCTCGAAGTTGGGCTTCGCCGACTGGTGGGCCTCGACCGCCGGACCGCGGTTCACCAAGATCGCCGCCCCGGTCACCGACCACCGCCGGTTCTGGGACGCCATGGACGCCCTGGACACCAGCAAGCTCCAGGCGGCTGAACGCGCGATCGGCCTCGCGATGGTCACCGAGTTCGGCCTGGAACTGTCGGCGTTGGCCCTGGACATGACGAACTTCGCGACCTTCATCGACACCGCCAACGACAAAGCCCCGATCGCGCAACGCGGCCACGCCAAGCAGAAACGCAACGACCTACGCCTGGTCGGCCTCGGGCTGGTGGTCACCCGCGACGGCGCAGTCCCGATCCTGAGCCACGGCTACGCCGGGAACCGACCCGACGTCACACAATTCAGCACCATCCTGGACGAGCTCACCACCCGCTACCGCACCCTGCTCACCAGCAACGACAGCAGCGAGAAGGATTCTGCAGCAGGGCATCCCAGCGCGCCCACGGTGGTGTTCGACGCCGGTCAGAACAGCACCGCCAACTTCGCCCACCTGACCGCCAGCGGACTGCACTTCGTCGGGTCACTGCCCCCGAGTGACTTCCCCGACCTGCTCGCCATCCCGGCCCGCCGACGCCACCCCGTCGACCCAGAGCACTTCCCTGGCCTGACCGCCCACGACACCCGCGCGGAGGTCTACGGCACCGACCGTCGGGTCGTCCTGACACACTCACCGAACCTGCACGCCAAGCAGTCCCGCGGCTTCGACCAGACCCTCGCCAAGACCCTGCGTCGACTCCAAGAACTGGCCGACACCCTGGCCCGCGGGAAGACCCGCCGCGACCGCACCACCGTCCTGACCGACATCGCCCGGATCACCCGCGCCCGCTGGGTCAACCGGGTCCTGACCACGACCCTGACCGGTGACAGCCCCGCCGAGTTGCGCCTGACCTGGCAGCTCGACCCGGTCGCCCGCAAAGCCCTGGAAACCGAACTGTTCGGCAAACGCCTGCTCGTCACCGACCACGACGACTGGACCATCAGTGACGTCGTCACCGGCTACCGCTCCCAAAACGATGTCGAGTCAGGGTTCCGGCAACTCAAAGACCCCCACGTCGTCGGCTTCTCACCGATGTTCCACTGGACCGACAGCAAGATCCGGGTCCACCTGTTCTACTGCGTCCTGGCCCTGGCTGTCGCGCACCTGATGCGCCGCGAAGCCCACCAAGCCGGCCTTGACCTCAGCGTCCGCGAACTCCTCAAGAACCTCGAAGGGATCGAAGAAACCGTCCTGCTCTACCCCACCGGCAACAAAGGCCGACCTCGAGCACAACGCATCCTCACCGACCAAAACCCCACCCAGCAGCGACTCTTCCAACTGTTCAACCTCAAGCAGTACGCACCCCGACGCTGACATGGGTAATACAGCCCAACAGCCCCCACACCCCCGCTGACCTGCACCTTTGCAACTCACCGCAGGCATAGCCCGGAAACTCCCGCTAG
>JBBSUR010000032.1:0-19048 GCA_038234255.1 Mycobacteriales bacterium
CCAACGCCCCGCCTTCGACTACACCCGCTACCTCAGCTGACCCGCCATCGAGTGGACCCTCACCGCTGTTGGTCCGCTACGACACCGTGGCGCTGTGCTCGACCTGCCGGACGGGGCGCTCGAGCGTCGGCAAGCCCACCCCGCCCATCCCGCTGCCCGCCCAGTCACCGATCAACGTTCTGGACTGGGTCGTCGCCGCCCAGCAGCAAAACCACCGCCGTCGAACACACCCTCGCCGCGGCACGTCGCTCGGGCCCGCCAAGCCGGAATCCCTGGTCAGCCCAGGCACCCGCCTCGGATCGCAGTCACCCGACAGGCCCCGCGGCAGCACTTCACCCCCTGCCGCCCAGACCCAACCCGAATCGCGCATGGTGCTCCGAACCGCACCTTCGTGCAGAGCCCCCTGCCCCAGGTGTGCCGACCGGCTCGTCGGGCACGGGATTCTGGGAAGTGAGCTGCCGACGCCAGATGAGGAGACGCGCATGGTGGATGGGCAGCTGGACGTCCAGAGCGTGTCCAAGCGCTACGGCGACACGGTCGCGCTGGAGCAGATGTCGTTCACTGTGGCGCCGGGCGAGCTCTTCGGTTTCGTCGGCAGTAACGGCGCCGGCAAGACCACCACGATGCGAATCGCACTCGGAGTCCTCAGCGCCGATGCCGGACAGGTGCTGCTCGGCGGACGGCCCGTCGACCTCGAGGTCCGCCGACGGATCGGCTACATGCCGGAGGAGCGCGGGCTCTACCCCAAGATGCGGGTCGGTCAACAGCTCGCGTACCTGGCCCGGTTGCACGGACTCAGCCGGGCCGAGGCCGACCGGGCCGTAGTCCGGTGGACCACTCGCCTCGGCATAGCCGACCGGATCGACGATCCGGTGAGCGCACTGAGCCTGGGCAACCAGCAGCGGGTACAGCTCGCCGCCGCGCTCGTGCACGACCCGAGCGTGCTCGTCCTGGACGAGCCCTTCCCTGGGCTGGACCCGGTGGCCGTCGACGTGATGAGTGAGGTGCTGGTCGTCAAGTACGCGGCGGGAGTGCCGGTGGTGTTCTCCAGCCACCAACTCGAGCTCGTCGAGCGGTTGTCCCACCGCGTGGGCATCGTGAGCCGCGGTCACATGCAGGCCATCGGTACGGTCGACGAGTTGCGTGCCGGTGGCGCGGCACACCTGGTCGTACGCGCGCCGCAGGCGGTGCCGGGCTGGGCGGACGCACTCGCCGGGGTCCAGGTGCTCGAGGAGTCCGGTGGCCGCACCGTGCTGAGGCTCGCGGCCGGAGTCGACGACCAGGCGGTCCTCGCCGCAGCGCTGCGCACAGGGCCGGTGCACGAGTTCGCCGTCCGCCGCCCGGCCCTCACCGAACTGTTCCGCGAGGTGATGGCCGCATGAGCAGCACCGGACCGGGCCATCGTTCGCTGCCACCCGCCCGCGTCGTCGCCCTCGTCACCGGACGCGAACTGAGCACCCGCCTGCGTTCCAGGACGTTCCTGCTCAGCAACGCCCTGCTCGTGGCCGTCATCGTGGGCGGCATCGTCCTCACCTCGGCACTCACCGACTCCGACGACCCGGCGCGGGTCGGTGTCGTGGGACAGGCCGAGCTGCTGGCGGGTCCGCTGACCGCCGCCGGGCAGGCGCTGGGCACCCCCGTGACGGCGGTGCCGGTCACCGACGAACAGTCTGCACGGGACCAGATCTCCGCCGGCGACCTGCCGGTGGTGCTGATCCTGGGTTCCGGCGGTGGTTACACCGCCCTGACCGACCGGGAGGTGCCGGTCGAGCTTGAAGCGGTGCTCGACGCGGCGGTGCGGCAGCAGGCGGTCGATGCGGCGTTGGCTGCCGAGGGGGTCGATCCGCAGGAGCTTGCCGCCGCGACCGCCGGTGCCGTCGTCACGGTCGACGCGCTGGACCCTCCGGATCCCGACAGCGACGAACGGACGGCGCTGGCTTACGTCTCGGCGCTGCTGCTGTACTTCCAACTGCTGACCACCGGCATCGCCGTGGCCACGGGCGTCGTGGAGGAGAAGACCAGCCGCGTCGTCGAACTGCTGCTGTCCACGATCAAGCCGCTGCACCTGCTCACCGGCAAGGTGCTGGGCATCGGCCTCGTCGGGCTGGTGCAGCTCACCGCGTACGGCCTGGCTGGACTCACCGCAGCGCTGGGAACCGGCCTGATCACGGTCACCGGGACTGCGGTGGGAGTCTTCGCGGGGACGCTGGGCTGGTACGTGCTGGGCTTCGCGTTCCTCGCCGTGCTCTACGCCGCTGCCGGTTCCCTGGTGTCGCGACAGGAGGAGGTAGGCGGGGCCACCGCACCGCTGACGGTGCTGGTGGTCGGCATGTTCCTGGTTTCGCAGGCATCGGTGCAGGACCCGGGCGGCACACTCAGTTCGGTGCTGTCCTGGATTCCGCCGTTCTCGGCGATCCTCATGCCGCTGCGGATGGCGGCGGGGGTCACCGGTCCGGTTCAGGTGGTGGGAACCGCGCTGCTGATGGTCCTCACCACGTCGCTGCTGGCGGTGCTGGCGGCGCGGATCTACCAGCGCTCGGTGCTGCGGACCGGCACGCGGGTCGGCTGGAAGCAGGCGCTGGGTCGGGCGTGAGCCGAGAACGGCAAGCCCGTACGACACCGATCCTGCGGTTGATCTTCGCCAGAAGGGCAGGGGGCGGGAGGCCAGAGCCTCGACCCGGAGTTGACGGTTGCGGTTCTGTCGGTAGTGAGGTCTACTGTTCCCGTTGTTCGAACGTGCGTTCGACAATGATCAACACAAGACGGCGGGGCCTCGCGGACTCGTCGAGGGCGGACCCCCGCCCGGTGACCGGAGTCTCGACCCTCTCACGTCACCGGGTGGACTCGCCGGTCCGGGTGGAGCGTGGGGAAGCGCTGCATCCGGACCGGCGCCGCCCGCGCCTGCCGCCTTCCCCCGGCACCTCGTGGACAGCACCCGCTGTTCGCCTGCCTGTTGGAAGGAGAGCCCCATGTCCCGTGTGCACGCCGATGTCATCGAGGTCCAGCGGCGCGACGACGAGCCGGCCCAGTTCCTGTGGCGCGGCCGGCTCTACGTCGTCCGGGAGGTCCTCGCCCGCTGGACCGAGTCCGGTGGGTGGTGGCGCACCGCGGCTGTCTCAGCTCTGTCGTCCGGCAGCCCGGCCGGTGTGGACGGCGCCACCGATGCCAGTTCCGCCTCCGGTATCGGTTCTGCCTCGGTGGACGACGGTGAGCAGGACTGGTTCCGGGTCGAGGCAGGCGCAGGTCGGACGGCCGGCACCGGCGTCTACGACCTGTGCTTCTGCTGGACCTCGGGCTGCTGGTCGCTCGCCCGGGTCCTGGACTGAGGGCGATCGGATGACAACCGGACCGGCACCGACACTGCCTGCCGACATGCTGCTGACGTTGGCTCGCCGCGGACTGGTGGAGGCATGCACCGCCACCGTGCCCGCAGAGCGATACGCCACCGCCCACCTGTCCGCTCTCCGGATCGCCGCGGCGGTGCTGGCCTGCCGAGCCCGTCCGGTCCGGCGCCGCCGTCCGACCAGTGCCTGGGTGCTGCTGGCCGACATCGCTCCCGAACTCGGTGAATGGGCTGTCTTCTTCGCCGCCGGCGCCAAGAAGCGGGCGGCGGCTGAGGCCGGCCTGCCGTCGGCGGTCACCGCCCGGGAGGCCGACGACCTCGTCCGCGATGTCCAGGTGTTCCTGGCCCGAGCGGAGTCCTTTCTCGGTCTGCCCGGGCACCAGTTGTTCCTGGCCTCGGGCTGAGTGCGTCATGACCGCAAACCCGTTCGTCCATCTGCACGTCGCCTCGGGCTACTCCCTGCGGCACGGCGCCTCGCATCCCCGGGTGCTCGTCGAGCGGGCGGCTGAGCACGGGATGGACACCCTCGCGCTCACCGACCGCGACGGGATGTACGGCGCGGTGAAGTTTGCGATGGCGTGCGCGTCCGCGGGGGTGCGGCCGGTGTTCGGAGTGGACCTCGCCGTGGCTCCCGTGCCCCTCGCGGCCCTACATCGAGGTGGTGGCCGCGCGGACAGAGCCGGTCCGGTCCGCACCCCACCTCGCACCTCACCGGTCCGTACCCAACCGGCCCGGGGAGGAGCCTTTCTGGACCAGCATCCCGACCGGGGCGAGCCGGGCCCGGCCTCGAATCGGGGACTGCCCCGGGTGGTACTGCTCGCCCGGGACGGTCGTGGCTGGGCGGTGCTGTGCCGGCTGCTGTCGGCGACCCACCTCGCCGGCGAGCGGGGCGTGCCGGTCAGCACCCTGGACCTCGTCGCCGAGCACGCCGGTGGTGCTGCGCAGGCCGGGTCGCTCGCCATCCTGCTCGGCCCGTCCTCCGAGCTAGGCCGGGCGGTCGGCGCCCGCCGCAACGATCTTGCCCGGAGGCACCTGGACTGCTGGCGTGACGTGCTCGGACGCGACGCGGTGGTCATCGAGGTGGTCTGCCACCGCGGGCCGGGCGACGTGGGCCGGGCCGCCCGGATGCTCGGCTTCGCGCAGGCGCAGCAGGCCAGCGCGGTGCTCACCAACGTCGTGCGGTACGCCGACCGCGCCGACGCACCGACCGCTGACGTCCTCGACGCCTCCCGCCGGTTGGTGGCGCTCGACCTGCGACACGTCGACCGCCGCAACGCCGAGGCCGCGCTGTTGCCCGGCAAGGCGATGGCCGAGGTCGCCGAGCAGGTCGCCCGCGCCGCAGGCCGGACCGACGACGGCCAGGCCCTGCTGGCCCGCACCCGTCACGAGGCCGAGCGGTGCGCGGTCGACCCGCGTCGTGACCTCGGCATCGGTGAGGTTCACTTCCCCGAACTGGAGTCCGGCAGCGCGGAGCCGCAGGCGATCCTGCGGGCACGTTGCGAGGCAGGCTTCGGTCGGCGGGCGATGGCGACGAGCGCTGGCACCCGAGCCCGGCTCGAGGACGAGCTCGGCGTCATCTCCGAGTTGGGCTATCCCGCCTACTTTCTCACCGTCGCCGACGTCGTCGACCTCATCGGTGGCATGGGTGTGCGGGTGGCGGCGCGGGGGAGCGGCGCGGGCAGCCTGGTCACCTACCTGCTCGGCATCTCCGATGTCGACCCGATCCGCTACGGCCTGCTCATGGAGCGGTTCCTGTCCCCGCTGCGCCATCAGCTGCCCGACATCGACATCGACGTCGAGTCGGCGCGGCGCACCGAGGTCTACGAGCAGATCCTGCACAAGTTCGGCGGGGAGCGCTGCACCTGTGTGTCGATGATGGACACCTACCGCGCTCGGCACGGCATCCGTGACGTGGGCGCCGCGCTCGGCCTGCCACCGGGGGAGGTCGATGCGCTGGCGAAGGCCTTCCCGCACATCCGGGCCAACCAGGTACGGGCGGCGATGCGCGACCTGCCCGAGCTGCGGGCGAGCGGTCTGGCCAAGGGCGGCAGTGCCCCTGGGGGAGGGCAGGGCCGGATCGACCTGTTGCTGCGCCTGGTCGAACGGCTCGACGGACTGCCCCGGCACATCGCACTGCACCCGTGCGGGGTGCTGCTGTCGGACCGCACCCTGCTGGACCGCACCCCGGTGGAGTCCAGCTGGCTGGGCTTCCCGATGAGCCAGTTCGACAAGGACGACGTCGAGGAGCTCGGACTGCTCAAGCTCGACGTGCTCGGCATCCGCATGCAGTCGGCGATGTCGTACGCCGTGCAGGAGATCGCCCGGGTCGACGGCCTGGACGTGCAGGTCGACACGGTTCCCCGCGACGACCCGGCGACCTTCGCTCTCGTGCAGTCGACGCGGACCCTCGGCTGCTTCCAGATCGAGTCACCCGGACAGCGCGAACTGGTCGGCAAGTTCGCACCGGAGACCTTCGAGGACCTGATCATCGACATCTCGCTGTTCCGGCCGGGCCCGGTCAAGAGCGACATGGTCCGACCCTTTCTCGAGGCCCGCCAGGGCTGGAAGCCGGCGGTCTACCTGCACCCCGACCTGAAGCCGGTGCTGGCGCAGACCTACGGCGTCGTGGTCTTCCATGAGCAGGTGCTGCAGATCGTCAGCGTGCTGACCGGCTGCTCACTCGCCGAGGCCGACGAGGTGCGCCGTGCGCTCGGCGACCCGGACGGTCAGGAGGAGGTGCGGTGCTGGTTCCTGCCGACGGCCCTGGCCCGGGGCTACCCGGTCGGGGTGGTCGAGCAGGTCTGGGAGGTGCTGAAAGCGTTCGGGTCGTTCGGCTTCTGCAAGGCCCATGCGGCAGCGTTCGCGCTGCCGACCTACCAGTCGGCCTGGCTCAAGGCCCACCACCCGGCCGCCTTCCTCGCCGGAGTGCTCACCCATGACCCTGGCATGTATCCCAAGCGGCTGATCCTGGACGACGCCCGTCAGTTCGGAATCGCGATCCTGTCGCTGGATGTGAACCTGTCCGACACCTCCTACCGGATCGAGCGGGTCGGCGTGCTCGACGAGCCGCCGCCGGCCATCCTCGGCCAGCGGGGCAGCCCGGCCGCCAGCCCGGCCGCCGCCCCGGCCGGAGCAGATCTGCCTGACGGCCCGGGAGTGCTCGGTGGGGTCAGCGGACCGCGCAGCGCGCCGTTTGACCCCAGACTGCCCGACGGGCGCGGATACGGGATCCGGATCGGGCTGGCCGAGGTGAAAGGGATGTCCGAGGCCGAGTCCGGCCGGATCCTCGCCGGGCGGCCCTACGCGGGGCTGTCAGACTTCTGGCACCGCGCGCAGGTCTCCCGACCGGTCGTCGAGCGGCTGGTGGTGGCCGGCGGGTTCGACTCCCTCTACGGGCTGGGCTCCACCGTCCCGGTCCGGCGGCGCGGACAGGTCACCCGGCGTGACCTGCTGCTGCAGGTCACCGAGCTGGACCGGTGGAGCCGGTCCACCGCCGCCGCGGCCCGCAAGATCGCGCCACGACCCGTTCGGTCTGCCCGGGACCGTTCCGCCCGGGCAGACGTCGTGACCCTGGACGACGTCCGCGGCCGAGCCGCCCGGCAGTCGCGGGCGGCGGCGGCCCCGGCGGCGGTCGACGTCCAGATGACGTTCAATCTGGGCGACGCCCCGGAACGCACCGTCTCGAGCGGTCTGCCGGAGATGAGCTCGGCCGAGCGGGTGCGCGCCGAGCTCGACGTGCTCGGTCTGGATGTCAGCGCCCACGTGATGGACGGTTACGCCCCGTTCCTGGCCGAGCTCGGGCTGACCCGGTCGAAGGATCTGCTGGGCTGCCGCAGCCGTCAGCAGGTTCTCGTGGCCGGGGTGAAGGTCGCGACCCAGACCCCGCCGATCCGCTCCGGTCGACGGGTGATTTTCGTGACGCTCGACGATGCGACGGGACCGCTCGACGCCACCTTCTTCGAGGACGCGCAGGTGGGTTGCGCCACGACGGTCTTCCACTCCTGGTTGCTCGTGATCTCCGGCCTGGTCCGCCGCACTGGCCCGCGCGGGGTCTCCCTGCAGGCGGTCGGCTGCTGGGAGCTGCCAGCCCTGCACGACGTCTGGATCGGGCGCGGGATCGACGCCGTCTGGGCGTTCATGGACACCCCTGCCCTGGTCACCGAGGCGTCCGTCCAGGCAGCCGCGGCCAGCCGGTCGAGTCGACCGGTCATGTCCCCGGTGCCCTCGGAGGTCGGCGGAGCGGCCCGCGTCTACGCGACCGGCTTCCAGGCCTCGCCGTACGCCGACATCCTGCCGGCGGGGGACGGTGCCGGTACGTCGCGTGGACGCCAGAGTTCGGCGCCGCGCAAGCTGTGGCACGCCAGCCCAGGCAGCTCCGGCCGATGAGCAGCCGACTTCCCAGCTGGCGTAGCCACCGATCCTCAGCCCACCGGCCCGGGAGCGAAGTCCGGATCCTCACTAGGCTCTGTGCCGAGCGCGTCACCCGGGTCGCGCCGGGAGGAGCGCTGTGCCGCCTGCCGACCTGCCGCCCCCCGGCCCCCTGCACCCCCCGCCGCAGCCCCCCGTCCTGCCCTCGCCGGGGACCGGACTGGCCGGGTCGGCGCGTACCGCGGTCATCTGGGAGGTGCTGTCCGCGGTGCTGGCCGAGACCGACCCGGCCGGAGACGGGCTCCAGGTGCTCGACGCCGGCGGTGGCACGGGGGGCTTTGCCGTGCCCCTCGGTGCGGCCGGCCATCGGGTCACCGTCGTCGACCCGAGCCCTGACTCGCTGGCGGCGCTGCAGCGTCGGGTCGCGGAGAGCGGCCTCACCGGTCGGGTTCTGGGACGGCAGGGCGACCTCACCGACCTGGCCGACCTGGTCGGCCCCGGCAGTGTCGACCTGGTCCTGTGCCACAGCGTGCTGGAGGTCGTCGACGACCCCGACGGGGCGCTTGCCGCCGTCGCTGAGGTCCTGCGTCCCGGCGGGCGACTCAGTCTGCTGGTCGCCAACCGAGACGCCGCCGTGCTGGCCCGGGCGCTGGCGGGCCGTCCGGACGAGGCGGCCCATGTGCTCACCGATCCGGCGGGACGCTGGGGACCGGCCGACGGCGTGCGCCGACGCTTCACGACCGAACAGCTCGCCCAACTCGTCGTCGGAGCGGGTCTGGAGGTCGAGCAGCTGCATGGCGTGCGCGTCGTCGCCGACCTCGTTCCGAGCGCGGCGCTGGACACCGTGCCCGGCGCCGCCGCCGTGCTGCTGTCCCTCGAGCGGGCGCTGTCAGACCGTTCGCCGTTCCGTGACGTGGCGACCCAGCTGCACCTGCTGGCCGTTCGGCGCTGATCGGGCCCTGACGTGAGCCGAGGCGCCGTGCCCCCGATCGGTCCGCCGACCGGTGCGCCGGGCGAGGATCGCGGCTGCACCGTGCTGCACGTCGACATGGATGCCTTCTACGCCGGCGTCTCACTGCTCGTCCGGCCCGAGCTGCGCGGTCAGCCGGTGATCGTCGGCGGGGGCGGAACCCGCGGTGTGGTTCTGTCGGCCACCTACGAGGCGCGGGCCTTCGGCGTCCACAGCGCCATGCCGATGATGCGGGCCCGTCGGATGTGTCCGGAGGCGGTGGTGGTCGCCCCGGACTACGACGCCTACGCCCGGGTCTCGGCGGGGGTGATGGAGGTGTTCCGCTCGATCACGCCGTTGGTCGAGCCCATCTCGCTGGACGAGGCGTTCCTGGACGTCCGCGGCGCAGCGCGCCGCCTCGGCGGCCCGGCCCAGATCGGGCAGTGGATCCGGGCCACCATCGAGGACGAGCAGGCAGTCACCTGTTCGGTCGGCGTGGCGACCACCAAGTTCGTCGCCAAGCTCGCCTCGGCGCGCTGCAAGCCCGACGGCCTGCTGGTCGTCCCGGCGCGGCAGGTCGTGGCGTTTCTGCATCCGCTTCCGATAGGTGCCCTCTGGGGCGTGGGCGACAAGACCGAGCAGACGCTGCACCGACTCGGCCTGCGTACCGTCGGCGATCTCGCCTCGACGCCGGTGACCACCCTGGTCCGGGCCCTCGGTCCGGCCGCGGGGGCGCAGCTGTCCGCCCTGGCGTGGGGACGCGACGACCGCGCGGTCGTGCCGCACGAGCCGGACCGGAGCATCGGCGCCGAGAACACCTTCGCCACCGACGTCGACGACCCCACGCTCATCGCCCGGGAGCTGTTGCGGCTCTCTGAGCGGACCGCTGCCCGACTGCGGGCCACCGGGCAGTGCGGCCGGACCATTTCGATCAAGGTCCGCTTCGCCGACTTCACGACCATCACCCGCTCCAAGACCCTGCCGGAGGGGACCGATGTGGGGCGCCTCGTCTACTCCACCGCGATGAGCCTGTACGACGGGCTCGGCCTGCAGCGGGCGCGCATCCGGCTGGTGGGCGTACGGGTGGAGGGCATCGGAGCGGTCCAGGACCAGCCGCACCAACTGCAACTCGGGGAGCGCGAGCACGGTTGGCGCCACGCCGAGCAGGCCGTCGACCGGGCGGCGCGCCGGTTCGGAGCGGGTGCGGTCCGGCCGGCTGCCCTCGTCGAGTCGGCCGGGCCGGAGAACTTCAGCGCGGGTGCCGATCCGCCGAACAGGGCACAACAAGCAGCGCGCGAGCGTTGACATCCCTGTAGCCGGGCATGTCTTGGCACACCATCCGCACTCTCCTCGTGACGTGCGGGCCAGACCCTCGTATCGTAGACCCGGGAACCCCGTCGATACGTGGTCCCCGACCAGTTGATCGTCGTTTTCGTCTTCGGCCTTCGTGGCCGACATCCTCCGGGAGGAGCGCCGTGCCGCTCTCCGAGCACGAGCAGCGCCTGCTCGACCAGATCGAGCGTGCGCTCTACCAGGAGGACCCGAAGTTCGCGTCCACGGTCCGGGCCACCGACCTGCGCACCCACATGCGTCGACGACTGCGTCGGGCAGCGCTGGTGCTCGCGCTCGGTTTCGGTCTGATGCTCGCCGGCGTCGTGACCCCCAACTACCCCTTGGGCATCGCCGGGTTCATCGTGATGGTCGGGGCGCTGCTGCTGGCGATGAGTAGTTGGAAGCGCCTGGGCCAGTCGAGCGGCAACGGCGGCGGCACCGGGGGCGGCGCTCAGCTGCACGTGGCCGGCGCGGGACCGGCCGCCGACCGGCCCACCCGCACCCGTTCGCCGCGGCGCCACCGCCCGGCGAACGGCAGTGACGGCTCGTTCAAGGACAAACTTGAGCAACGGTGGAAGCGGCGCTGGGAAGAGCGCGGCGGCGACGGCCGCTGAGCTGCCCGCCCGGCTGAGCGACCCGCCCGGCTCGCGACCCGCCCGGCTCGACTCAGCTCGCCCGATGCGCGCCCATCGGTCGGTGGCGTAGCACCCGCCGGCGCAGCCCGCTCCGGATCCGCTCGCCCCGGTCGAGCCACCCCGTGGTCGCGTTCCCCAGCCGCAGCGCGGCCCAGCGCAGCGACGACGAAGGCAGTACGCGCGCCCGCCAGCGCGCCCGGCGCCCGGCCGCTGCGAGCAACCCGGCGCGGACGCGCGACACGTCCCGGCGCAGCGCCTGCGCCCCGCCGCCGACCCCCGAACTACCGACCCCCACCTTCGGGCCGGTCCCCGTCGGCCTCGCGTAGCGCGCCTGCTCCACGGCCGCGGTCAGTCGGTGCAGCGCCGCGGTGGTGGCCGGCGACAGCTTCCAGGAGCTCAGCAGGTGCTCGGTGGCCGCCCGGGGGGAGTCAGCCGGCCGCCAGCGGTGGCCGACGTCTTCGGCGTCGTCCTGGAGCAGGCTCCAGGCGGTGAGCGGTCCGGGCGTGCGCCAGCGTGCGCGGCGGCGTCCCGCGGCCAGCAGCGCCGGTGCGGCTGCGAGGAGCATCAGTGCCGGAGTGACCAGCCACGCCGGCGAGAGCCCTCCGTCGCCGCGGCTGCCGGCTCCCGGCGTGACCGCGCTGCTGCCTGGCTCGCCACGGTCCAGCGCCTCGGTGTTACCCGGGCTGCCGGGTGCCGCGCTCGACGTAGGGGCGGGAGCCGCGGACGGTCCGGCGGCGGGGTCCGGCTCGACCGCGGGCGTGCTGTAGGTCGGGGTCAGGACCTCGCCGTCGCGCGGTGTGGGCTCGAAGCGCACCCACCCTGCGCCGGCGAACCACACCTCCGGCCAGGCATGCGCGTCGTCGGTGGTCACCTCGAACCGGTCCCCGCCCAGGGAACGGCCCGGCACGAAGCCGACCGCTACCCGCGCCGGGATGCCGAGTGCGCGCGCCATGGCCGCCATGGCGGAGGAGTACTGCTCGCAGAACCCCACCCGGCCCCGCAGGAAGTTCTCCAGCGCGTCGGGCGCGTTGATCCCGGGGGTCGCGGCTTCGTCGTCGTAGCGGAAGCCGTTGGCGGGGTTGCGGAACAGCGCCTGCAGCGCCACCACCCGGTCGTAGTCCGAGGACTGCCCCGCCGTCGTGCGCGCGACGAGCTCGCGTACGTAGTCCGACACCGCAGGCGGCTGGGCGTAGGTCTGCCGGATCTCCTCCGGCACGTCAGACACCGCGCGCAGCAGCGCCGGTGTCGGCTCGACCGGGGTGGCGTCGACGACGTAGGGCTCGTCCACCTCACTGACCTGCGTCCGCGTCGAGAACGCCGTCTCTGCCTCGGCGTCCCAGATCCACGGCCCCTGGATGTCGATGTCGGAGGGCGGGAACGGGACCGGCAGCCAGGGGCCACCGAGCTGGTCGGAGATGGTGATCTCGGTCTGCACCCGGCGCGTCCCGATCGCGCTCTGACCCACCGGCGTGGGGATCCCACGCTGCACCGCGTCCTCGCCCAGATCGCCGGACAGCTCGGAGGACGACCACCCGGACGCCTCGTCGAACACGTCGAGCGTCGTCAGCCGCAGGTATTTCGCGTCCTTCGCCCGGTAGGTCAGCAGCGTCTGCGGCTCGGGCAGCCGGAGTTGGCCGGCCAACCGGGTGATCGGGTTGTAGGTCGTCGTCGTCCGGGCCCCTCCACCCTGGCCGGTCCCCGACCCGCTGCCGAGCCAGCCTCCGTCCAGGCCGGGTAGCACCGCCGGCACCACCACGGCCACGCCCAGCGCGGCCATGCCGATCCGCCGGCTCACCCGCCCCAGACCGGCCTCGGCCGCGCTCCTGGTGGCAGCCGGGAGCGGCGCCCCCCAGCGGGACGCCCGGTCGCTGCCTTCGGCGAGCAGCAGGCCCAGCCAGCCCACGGCGCCGAGCACGAACGGCAGTAGCCCCAGGCCGTCGGGCAGGACGGCGGAGGCAATCGCGAACAGCAACAGCAGCGGCAGCCCGGCCACCGCCACCCGGCGCAGGATCACCGCGCAGATGAGGACCGTCACGGCGATGGCCCCCGTTCCGAGCACCGCCAGCAGGACCAGCCCCGGTGAGGAGGGGACGGGCGGTCCGAGCAGTTCCACGTCCCGCAGCCCCTGCCCGAGCGTGCCGTCGAGCAGCCGGAAGGTCTCCGTGGTCGGGAGCAGGCCGTAGTCCAGCGTGGAGGAGGCGAAGACGACGAGCACGTACGCGCCGTGGCCGAGCACCATCGCGACCGGCTGCAGCAGCGGGGGCAGCCCGGCTGCCCGGGCCAGGGCGCCCGAGCCGACCACGACAACGATGCCACCGAGGACGCGGACCAGCCAGCCCAGGTCGGCGTAGACCGGCGCCAGCGAGCTCGACGTCAGGGCCACCGCGAGCAGGGCGGCGAGCGACAGCCGCGCGGGCACGCCCATCAGCGCCCCGCCGCGCCGGTCGGCAGGCTTCCGGCGTAACCGTCCTGCGGCGCGGTCCGGCCGACCCGACCGCCCGCCGACGACCAGAGCGCGGCCAGCTCCGAGCCGTGGGACAGGGGCAGGACCCGCCAACCCGCCCCGGTGAGCAGGGCGTGCACCCGCTCGGCGCGCTCGACGGAAGCGGCGCGGTCCCGGGCGCCGCCCGGAGCCCAGCTGCCGGTGTCCAGGGCCACCGCGACGCACACCGACGTGCCGGTGCGCAACCGGGCCAGCCGTTGCGCCTGCGACAGGTCCAGCGTTCCGAGGACGCCCACGAGCACGCCACCCCAGCCGCCCCGCCGCAGCCGCTCGACCACACCGTCGAGGCCGCCGTCGTCGTCGGCTGTGCCGACCGTGGCGAGGGTGTCCAGCACCATCGACTCGGTCGGGGGCACGCCGGGGGGGATCAGGGGATCACCGTTCTCCCGCAGCACCGACAGCACGAAGCCGGACCGGGCCAGCGCCACGCCGATGCTGGCGACGGCACTCACCGCCGCTTCGAACGACGACGCCGGACCGGCACCCCGGTGAGCTGCTGCCCGGCCGTCCAGCAGCACGGTGGCCCGGCTCTGGAAGGGCTGCTCCTCGCGCCGCACCATCAGCTCGCCGACCCGGGCGGTGGAGCGCCAGTGGACCCGACGCAGGTCGTCGCCGTGGCGGTACTCCCGGGTGGCCGCGTCGTCGCTGCCGCCCGAGCTGACCGATCGGGCCGCCACCTCGCCGCCGCCGGTCCAGTGACCCCCCAGCCGCACCGCGGGCAGCCGGGTCACCCGCGGCGTGACCGTGAGCTGGTCGACCGCGGCGAACGAGCGGCGCAGTTCGCACAGCCCGAACGGGTCGGCCAGGCGGACCGACAGCGGACCGATCCGGTGGCGCCCGCGCAGTTCGGTGCGCACCGGGTAGGAGACCTCCCGCTCCCCGTGAAGTTCCACGTCGAGGACGAACCGGGGTCGGCCACCGAGGGTGTACGGGAGTTCGTCCTCCATCAGCAGTACCCCGCTCGGTAGCCGGGAGACGTTGTGCAGGTGCAGCCGGACCGTCGTCACCTGGCCCGCCTCGATCCGGTCCGGGTCCAGGGAACGGGTGCAGGTCAGCCGGTGCCGGGTGCGGGACACGACCACGACCGCGGCGAGCGGGAGGGTGAGCAGGAAGATCGCGATGCGGAGCAGGTCGCCCTGACCGAGGGCCAGTGAGCAGACGGCGAGGGCCACGCCCGCGCAGAACAGGCATCGACCGCGGGTGGTCAGGCCGGCGAGCGCGGCCCGCCCGCCCGCCAGCCTGGCGCCGGCGCCGCTCACCGGCGGCGACCGACCTCGGAGCCCTGGCCCGGCAACGGCGTGCGCCGGACCAGCCCGGCCAGCACGTCCTCGGGGGTGCGGCGGGCGACCTGCGCCTCGGCGGTGAGCAGCAGCCGGTGGGCCAGCACTGGGTCCGCCAGCGCTTGGACGTCGTCAGGCAGCACGTAGCCGCGGCCGTCCAGGGCGGCGCAGGCACGCGCCGCCCGTAGCAGTTGGAGCCCGGCCCGCGGCGAGGCGCCGAGCCGCAACTCGCCTGCGGTGCGGGTCGCGGTGAGCAGTGCGACGACGTACTCGCAGATGTCGGGGGAGACGTGGATGCTCCGGACGACGTCGATCAGCTTGCGCACCTGGGCGGCGTCGGCGACCGGCTCCAGGTCCTCGATCGGCTCCCGGAGCCCGTGTGACTCCAGCATCGCCAGCTCGGCGGACGCGGACGGGTAGCCCATCGACACCCGGGCGGTGAAGCGGTCGCGCTGCGCCTCCGGCAGCGGGTAGGTGCCCTCCATCTCGATCGGGTTCTGCGTCGCGATGACCATGAACGGCGTCTCGAGTAGGTAGGTGACCCCGTCCACGGAGACCTGTTGCTCCTCCATTGCCTCCAGCAGCGCCGACTGTGTCTTGGGACTGGCCCGGTTGATCTCGTCACCCACGACGATGTTGGCGAAGACCGCACCCGGCTTGAACTCGAACTCCCGGGACTCCTGGTCGAAGATCGACACGCCGGTGACATCGCTTGGCAGCAGGTCCGGCGTGAACTGGATCCGGCGGACCGAGCAGTCCAGCGATCGCGCCAGCGACTTGGCCAGCATCGTCTTGCCGACACCGGGCACGTCTTCGATGAGCAGGTGGCCCTCGGCGAGCAGGACGATCACCGACAGCCGGACCACCTCGGGCTTGCCCTCGATCACCTGCTCGATGTTGCTCCGGATCCGACCGGCGGACTCCTGCAGTCCCTCCAGCTCGGCCTGGCTCACCTCCCCGGTGCGGGCCGGACTGGCCATGCGACGTGCCACCTGGGGGGCCTCCAGTGCCGGGGCGGGGCTGCCCTCACAGTCTGACATCCGGCGTGACGAGCGGCCTCGGCGACAAGTTCCGGCATGATCGGCACGCTGATCTTCCGCGTATGGCGGTCGACACGCCGTTCGCAGTCACCATCAGCGGTAGATCGGCACGGACGGGCCACCATGGCGGTGCCCCCACCTCTGCGTACCGCCTCTCACCTGGGGCTCGGTGTCCGGAACGGGCCAGAAACGCCGGGCAAGCCGTTGACGGGGGAGTAAAGTGGAGTAATGTGGGGACGGAGGGAGCGGAGGGGGTCCTCGGGTGCTGATCGGGACCTCTGGTTCCCACGTTTCATCGAGCAGGAGGAGGGGCCGTGTTCCTCGGCACCCACACCCCACGGCTCGACGAGAAGGGCCGGCTGATCCTGCCGGCGAAGTTCCGGGAGCAACTGGCGGGAGGCGTCGTGATCGCCAAGGGGCAGGAGCGCTGCCTGTTCGTGTTCACCGCCGATGCCTTCGCGGCCCGTGCGGCGGCGCAGGACGAGCCGACCAGCAGGATCGTCCGCGACTTCCGGCGGATCTTCTTCGCCAGCGCCTTCGACGAGGTGCCGGACCGCACGGGCAGGGTGACCATCCCCGCCGGCCTGCGGACCTACGCCGGCCTGGTCAGGGACTGCGTCGTCATCGGGGCCAACCACCACCTGGAGATCTGGGACGCCGACACCTGGCGGACCTACGAGGCGGAGCGGGAGGCGGCCTACGCCGATCAGGAGGACGCCGTCCTGGCTGGCTGAGCTGCGGCGGCCACGAGGGCTCCCTGCCACGAGGTCTCCTCCCGCACTCCACCTGACATCCCTTCCCCGGTGCCAGGCGGGGAGCGGGCGGGGACCTGGCGACAGGGCGAGTACGGCAGTCAGCGTCACCCCAGTCCGGCCACACCGGTCCGGCCACACCGTTCGAGACCACCGCTCAGCAGTAATACCCATCTCCGCCCCGGTCCGCGAGCCGGGAGCGGTCGCCACGGTCGAGAGGCATCCGCATGAGCACCAGCCCGTCCACCGCTTTGTCCATTGCTTCGTCCATTGCTCCGGCCACTGCTCCGGCCACCCGCGAGCCGCTTCCGCCCGCCGTCGGTCTCGGCGCCGAGGTGCGCGAGAGCCTGCTGCTGCTGTCCTTTGCGGTCGCGGTCACCGTCGGACTCACCACGGCCGCGCAGGCCGCCCTGGCCATCCTGTCCTGATGACCGCCGCCGCCGCCGCGGCGCATGTGCCCGTCCTGGTGGAGCGCTGCGTCGGCCTGCTGGCTCCGGCCCTGGCCGGACCGGATCCCGTCGTCGTCGACTGCACCCTGGGCATGGGCGGTCACGCGGAGGCGCTGCTGCTCGCCGCTCCGGGCTGCCGCCTGGTGGGGCTCGACCGCGATCCCGAGGCGCTGCGCCGCAGCGGCGAGCGCCTGGCCCCGTTCGCCGGACGCACGGTCCTGGTGCATGCGGTGTACGACGAGCTCCCGCACGTGCTCGCCGGACTGGACCTGGACTGCGTGGCCGGCATCCTGTTCGACCTGGGGGTGAGCTCGCTGCAGCTCGACGAGGCCGGCCGCGGGTTCGCGTACGCCCAGGACGCACCGTTGGACATGCGGATGGATCCGACCCGGGGCGCGACCGCCGCCGAGGTGGTCAACAGCTACGACGCGCGGGCGCTGGCACAGGTGCTGGCGACGTACGGCGAGGAACGGTTCGCCGCCCGGATCGCCGCCGCCATCGTGCGCGAGCGGACTCGGGCGCCCATCACCGGAACCGCCCGGCTGGCCGAACTGGTCCGCGCCGCGATCCCGGCAGCCACCCGACGGACCGGCGGACACCCGGCTAAACGGACATTTCAGGCGCTCCGCATAGAAGTCAACGACGAACTCGGCGTGTTGCGCAGGGCGATTCCCGCTGCACTCGACAGCCTGTGCGTGGGCGGCCGACTGGTCGTCCTGTCCTACCAGTCGCTCGAGGACAAGATCGTGAAATCCACGTTCGTCGCCCGCTCGACCTCGCCCGTCCCGGTGGACCTGCCGTTCGTGCCCGAGGGGGCGCACGCAGAGCTCCGTCTGCTGGTTCGCGGCGCCGAGAAGGCCTCCGCCACCGAGGTCGTCGTAAATCCGCGGGCCGCCTCGGTGCGGCTGCGGGCGGTCGAGAAGGTCCGCGCCGCATGAGCATCGCCGCCGAGACGGCCGGGACCACCGCGCCTGCGCCGACCCCCCATCCCGAGCGCGCTGCTGCGCGCGGCCGTCGACAGAGCCCACTGACGCTCGTGCCCGCCGGTCAGGCGGATGCGCGGCGAGCGCCGTTCATCGCGGTGGTGGTCGTCCTGCTCGTCGCCGGACTGCTCAGCCTGCTCATGCTCAACACCGTCCTGGCCCGTGGCGCTTTCACGCTGCACAGCCTCAAGGTCCAGGACCGGGTCCTGACCGACCGCGAGCAGGCCCTGCAGCGCGAGGTCGAGAGACTGCGTGCCCCGCAGAACCTCGCCGCCGCCGCGATCAAGCTCGGCATGGTCCCGTCCGGCCCGCCGGCGTTTCTACGCCTACCGGACGGCGCGGTGCTCGGCGCGCCGGTGCCGGCCGAGAAGCCGGTCGAGGTGGCCACGAAGAACCCGGTGCGGCGATGACGCCGCCGCAGACCACGGCGCCTCGGCCGAGCGCCAGCCGACCCGTGCGCAGCGGTGCCGCCCGCACCCCCGCCGGTCGCACCCCCGCCGGCCGACTCCCCGCCGGCCGCAGCCCCCTGAGCGCATCAGGCGGCCGCCTGCACGTCGGCCTGATCATCGTGCTCGTCACGCTGTCGCTGATCGGGGGGCGCCTGGTCTGGCTGCAGGGCTTCCAGGCCGACACCTACGCGGCCCTGGCGGTCGAGCAGCGGCTGACCACCAGGACCCTGACCGCGCCTCGCGGGACGGTGACGGACCGGACCGGACAGGCGCTGGCCCTGTCGGTCGATGCCCGGGCCGTCTTCGGCGAGCCCAGGATCATCGCGAAGGCGGTCTGTGGTCCCGACAAGCTCGCCAAGCCGTGTGATCCGGCGTCGATCGCGGCGGCCGTGGCTCCGGCGCTCGGACTCCCGGTGGCCGAGATCGAGGAGAAGCTGGGCCGCCCCTCGGAGGGAAAGACCTGTGACAAGGCCACCCCGATGGGCTGCACCGGCTTCGTCTACCTCGCCCGCGGGCTGGACCCGGACGCCGCCCTCCCGATCCGCGACCTCGGGCTGGTCGGTGTCGGCACGATCGCCGAGCCCCGGCGCATCCACCCGGGCAAGGACCTCGCTGCCAACGTCGTGGGCTTCACCACCGTCGAGGGCACTGGTGCGGCCGGCATCGAGTTGCAGCTCGACAGCCGGCTGTCCGGCCAGAACGGCACGACCACCGCCGAGGTCGACGGGGCGGGCCGGATCATCCCCAGTGGCACGACCACGAAGGTGGCGCCCCGTCCGGGCAACGACGTCCAACTCACCCTGGACCGCGACCTGCAGTGGTATGCCCAGAAGGCCCTCTCCGACGCGCTCGCGACAGCCGACGCCGAGAGCGGTAGCGCCACGGTGCTGGACGTGCAGACCGGCGAGATCCTGGCGCTGGCCTCCGTACCGACGTTCGATGCCGACGATCCCGGAGCCTCCGAC
>JBBSUR010000033.1:0-18382 GCA_038234255.1 Mycobacteriales bacterium
CGGCTCGATCCCGCTGCTGGCGACCGCCTTCACGGTGCTGTTCATGCTGACCGGCCTGGGCAACGGGTCGGTCTACAAGATGATCCCGGCCATCTTCCACGCCGAGTCGCTGCGAGGCGGGGACCGTACGGCGCAGCAGGACCGTCGTCTGGCCAGCGCCCTGGTCGGCCTGGCCGGCGCGGTCGGCGCGTTCGGCGGCGTGCTGGTCCAGGTGGCCTTCCGCCAGTCGTTCCTTTCCTACGGCAACGGCAGCGCGGCGTATCTGGCCTTCATCGCCGTCTACCTCGCCTGCGCGGTGGTGACCTACGTCGTCTACATGCGCCCGTCGGCCGGCCGGCTCGCCGGCGTCTGACCCCCCGCGGGTCACCTTCGGGAACTTCGTGGCGACGGCCGCGGGAGCCCCGGTGGTGCTGATGGCCTCGCTCCAGGAGTCGCTGTCGCTGTGCATCGTCGGCTTCACGGCCCTGTTCGTCATCACCGGCATCGGCTCGGCCTACAAGATCATCCCGGCGATCTTCCGGCGGAGTCGGCGAAACTCATCTTCGCCGGCGCCGACCGGACCGTCTCGGACCGCGAGGCGCGCCGCAGATCCGGGCGCTGATCGGGATCGCCGGTGCTCCAGGTGCTTTCGGTAGCGTCCTAGTCCTAGTCAACGTCGTCTTCCGCCAGCCCTTTTGGGAGACGGGCGCGGGTAACGCCGGGTGTGAGCACGGCGAGCCCCTGTCCCCCAGCCGATCATCGGCGGCCCCCTCAACATCGGCTGGGGAACCACTGACGCAACGTTGAGCGCGACGGTCCCCGGTTCGGCTCACCCGACAGATCACTGCCTGACGCCAGCAGCCCTGCCGGCCCGGCTACTCACCAGCTCCCGGGCATCGAGGCCTGGCGGATCGTCTCTGGCCGGCCCACGAGGTCGATCACGACGTCGATCACGACGTCGATCACAACGTCGGGCCCAAGACACCGGTCTGCTCCACCGTTCGCACCGCAGTCGCCCATACCGCAGTAGCATCGCTCCATGAAGGTCGACAAGTTCAGCGTGTCCTTCGATCCGGACCTCGGTGACGCCATACGCTCCGCCGCGCGGCAGAGCGGCGGGGGTGTGTCCCGATGGCTGGCCGACGCCGCGGCGGCGAAACTGCGGGCCGAAGCCCTGTCCGACTTTCTCGACGCCTGGGAGGCCGAGCACGGAACACTCGGCTCCGACGAACTGAGTACGGCAGCCGCCGAGCTGGCCCTGCCGAGACCGGCGTGGATTGGGCCGACCGGGTGAGCGCGCTCGTACTGGACGCTGGGGCCTTCGTCGCGGTGGAACGCGCAGACCGGGCGATGGTTGCGCGCTTGCGGATCGCGCAGCAGGCGGGGCTGGAGTTGCGTACCACCGCCGTCGTCATCAGCCAGGTGTGGCGAGATCCCGGCGGGCGACAGGCGAACCTCGCCCGACTCCTCACTGCAGTCGACGTCAAGGCGGTGGATGAGCGACTCGGCAAGAAGGGCGGCGTCCTGCTCGGCCTGGCCGGCGCGCAGGACGCCGTCGACGCCAGCGTCGTGGTCGTGTCCGCGACAGGCGACCGCATCGTGACCAGCGACAGCAAGGACATCCGCAGGCTCGTTGCCGCGTCCGGGCTGACGATCCACATCGTCGCCTGCTGACGTCCCTCCTCGGTGTGACAGTTACTGCTGCTTCACCCACTCCTCGTACGACGGCGCCTCGGCTCCGACCGTCGTCTCGTCCCCGTGCCCGGTCAACACGCGGGTCTGCGGCGGCAACGCGAACAGTCGGGTGCGGATCGACTCCAGGATCGTCGGGTAGTCGCTGTAGCTGCGACCGGTGGCGCCCGGACCACCGGCGAACAGCGTGTCGCCGCTGAAGACCACCCCGAGGTCCGGCACCGAGAAGCAGACCGCGCCTGGGGCGTGACCTGGGGTGTGCAGGACGTGCACCCTGGTGTCGGCCACCTCCAACACCTGGCCGTCACGCAGCGCCCCGTCCGGCTCGGCGCGGGCGTGCGTCAGGTCCCACAGCACCCGGTCCTCCGGGTGCAGCAGCACCGGTGCGGATACCCGCTCGGCGAGCTCTGGGGCGAACCGGACATGGTCGTCATGGGCGTGCGTACAGGCGATCGCCACCACGGTCCGGTCGCCGACAGCGCACGCGATGGCGTCGGCGTCGTGCGGCGCGTCGATGACCAGGACCTCGCTGTCGTCGCCGACCAGCCAGACGTTGTTGTCGACCTCGAAGCTCTGGCCGTCCAGGGTGAACGTGCCGCTGGTGACCAGGTGTTCGATCCGGGCAGCCACTACAGCACCACCACGGAGCGCAGCACGCCGCCGTCGTGCATGGTGGCGAAGGCGCCCTCCACCTCGTCCAGCCCGATCCGCTCGGACACGAAGCGGTCCAGCGCGAAGCGGCCCTGCTGCCAGAGCGCGATCAGGAGAGGGAAGTCGCGTTCGGGCAGGCAGTCGCCGTACCACGAACTCTTGAGCTGTCCACCGTGGCCGAACACCTCGATCAGCGGGACTTCGAACGTCATGGCCGGGTTGGGCACCCCGACCAGGACGGCGGTGCCCGCCAGGTCACGGGCCTCGAAGGCCTGCCGGAACGTCTCCGGGCGGCCCACGGCGTCGATCACGACGTCGGGGCCGAAGCCATCGGTCAGCTCGCGCAGCCGCGCCACGACGTCCTCGGTCGCCGACACGGTGTCAGTCGCCCCGAAATCCCTGGCCCACTGCAGTTTCCGATCGTCCAGATCGACCGCGATCACCTGACGCGCACCGGCGAAAGCCGCCCCCGCGACCGCGGCGCTCCCCACGCCGCCGCACCCGATCACCGCGACGGTGTCGCCCTGGCGCACGGGGGCGGTGTTCACCGCCGCGCCCCAGCCGGCCATCACCCCGCAGCCGAGCAGTCCGGCCGCAGCCGGGTCGACCGACGGATCCACCTTCGTGCACTGGCCCTGGTGCACCAGCGTCTTGTCGGCGAACGCTCCGATGCCGAGCGCCGGGGAAAGCACCGTGCCGTCGGTCAGCGTCATCTTCGATGTGGCGTTGTGGGTGTCGAAGCAGTACCAGGGCCGGCCGCGCCGGCAGGCCCGGCACTCGCCGCAGACCGCCCGCCAGTTCAGGACCACGAAGTCGCCGACCGCGACGTGGGTCACCCCCTCGCCGACCGTCTCGACCAGCCCGGCCGCCTCGTGTCCGAGCAGGAAGGGGAAGTCCTGGCTGATCCCGCCCTCGCGGTAGTGCAGGTCGGTGTGACAGACCCCGCAGGCCTGGACCTGCACGATCACCTCGCCGGGGCCGGGATCGGGGATCACCACGGTCACGACGGCGACCGGTTCGCCCGGAGCGAGCGCGACGACTCCGCGTACTTCCTGCGACATGGGGACCTCTCTCGACGGGGTCAGGGCCCTAGCCCGGACGCTATCCCGACGGCCGGCGCACCTCGCGCAGGACCCCGTCCAGGCGCCGGGTCCACCCGCGACCGTCCAGGTGCTCCAGAAGCGGTACGGCGACCCGCCGCGTCGTCCCCAGCGCCACCCTGGCCTGGCTGAGCGTGAACGGCTGCGGGAGTCCCGCGAGCACCCGCATGGCCCGGGCCGGCCCGTCGGGCAGCAGGACCACGTCGTCGGGCAGCCGCAGCAACCGCCCGGCCCGCTCTGCGGCGGCAATCTCACGTGCGGTCAGGCCGAGGGCGGCGAGCTCCGGCACGGCGGGCGCGTCCATCGAGTCGGCCGCGAGACGGCGCTCCAGCTCGGCGACGCCGGCCTCGGCGGCGCCGAGCGACGCCACCGCACCGGGGCGCCGCAGCCGGCCACCGGAGGACTCGAGACCGGCGGCTGCGGCGAGTGGCGCCAACAGGCGCGCCTCCGGCAGTCCGACGGCGTGCCGGGCCGCGGCGTGCGGCAGTCCCCCCTCGAGCGGCGCCTGCGTGGCGTGGAGGTCTACGGCGGCCTGCAGCGCCGAGGTCCACCCGGCCCATCGGTCCGGGTGCACCAGCCAGTCCCCCAGGGCGACGACTCCCGCCGCGTCGCCGAGCGGGACACCGAGGGCTTCGAGGTCAGAACGGCGTACCGCACCGCGGCGCGCCACCTCCCCACGCAGATCGGGTACGGCGCCGGCGCCGGCCAGGTCAACCGCGCGCGCCGCCGCCGCGCCCCGCCGACGCAGACCGGGCGGGTCGGCATCGAGCAGCAGGCCCCCGGCGGCCACGGTCTGCCGGCCCGGGTCGCGCAGCAGCGCCCGGTCACCGGCGCGCAGCGGCAACGGCCGGTGCAGGACCAACCGGGCGGTGTCCGGGCCCAGTGGCCGCAAGCGCACCGCGACGGCGGTCGAACCGACGTGCAGCAGCAGCTCGGCAGGCAGCCCGCGCGGGTCGACCGACAGCCGCAGGTCCACCGTCGACACCCGGCGCCACGCGCCCGGGCTGAGCAGCGCGTCACCGCGCTCGACCTGCTCCCGCTCGACGCCGCGCAGGTTGACCGCCACCCGGGCGACGGCGGACACCGCGTCGTACGGCGTGCCGAGGCTGTGCAGCCCCCGCACCCGTACGGTGCGCCCGCCCAGTTCCAGCTCGTCCCCGGCCCGCAGCGTGCCGGTTCCCAGGGTGCCCGTGACGACGGTGCCGCTGCCTCGTACGGTGAACGCGCGGTCGACCCAGAGCCGCACCGGGCCGTCGACCACCGCGGGCGGCAGGCCGGCGACGAGCCGGTCCAGCGCGGCCCGCAGATCGTCCAGCCCGGCGCCAGTCGTGCCGGAGACGGCCACCGCCTCGACCGCGCCCAGGCTGGACTCGCGCAGGTGGCCGAGCGCCTCCGCCGTGGCCGGCCCCGGGTCGGCCAGGTCGCTGCGGGTGACGGCGAGCAGCCCGTGCGACAGCCCGAGTGCGTCAACCGCGGCCAGGTGCTCACCGGACTGTCGCCGCCAGCCCTCGTCGGCCGCGACCACCATGAGCACCGCGGGCGCCGGTCCGATCCCGGCGAGCATGTTCGCGATGAAGCGCTGGTGGCCCGGCACGTCGACGAAACCGAGGACCTGCCCCGAGGGCAGCGCCGTCCAGGCGTAGCCCAGGTCGATCGTCATCCCCCGGCGCCGCTCCTCCGCCCAGCGGTCCGGCTCCATACCGGTCAGCGCCCGGACCAGCGTGCTCTTGCCGTGATCGACGTGACCGGCGGTCGCTACGACGTGCATACGCGCCCGGCCGCCTGGACAGCCTCGGCCAGCCGGGCGTCGTCAGTGGCCGGCACACACCGCAGGTCCAGCAGGCAGCGGTCGCGCTCGATTCGGCCGACGACGCAGGGCTCGCCCAGCCGCAACGCCTGGAGGTAGGCGACCGGAAGGGCCACCGCCCAGCCGGGCAGGGCCAGTCCGGGGGCTCCGCCGCCGCCGACCGCCCCGTCGCTGGCCACCACCTCGCCGCCGATGTGCTCCGCCAACCGTTCGCACCGGGTCCGTAGCGCGCCGACGTCAGCGGTCAGTGCCTGCCAGGTCGGCGCCTGTGGTCCGCGCACCGTCGCCTCCAGCGCGGCCAGGGTCAGCTTGTCGACCCGCAGCGCGCGGGCCAGCGGGTGTCGACGCAGCCGCTCCACCACCTCACGCCGGCCGAACAGCAACCCGGCTTGCGGACCGCCGAGCAGTTTGTCCCCGCTGGCCGTGACGAGGGCGGCGCCGGCCCGCAACGCCGTGCGGGCGTCCGGTTCGTCGGGCAGTAGGGGGTGCGGCGCGAACAGCCCGCTGCCGATGTCGGCGACGACCGGGACGCCGAGCCCGGCCAGCTCGGCAACGCCGACCTCGCTGTGGAACCCCTGCACCCGGAAGTTGCTCGGGTGCACCTTCAGCACACAGCCGGTGTCGGCGCCGACGGCGTCTGCGTAGTCGCGCAGGTGGGTGCGGTTCGTCGTACCGACCTCACGAAGTCGGGCGCCGGTGCTGGCGATGAGGTCCGGCAGCCGGAAGCCGTCACCGATCTCGACCATCTCGCCGCGGCTGACGACGACCTCACGGCCGGCCGCGAGGGCGGTCGTCGCGAGCACCAGCGCGGCGGCGCCGTTGTTGACGACGAGCACGTCCTCGGCGTCGGGCACCGCCTCGCGCAGGGCGGCGAGGGTGCCTCGCCCGCGACGGGCCCGCGAGCCGTCCGCCACGTCGTACTCCACGTCGACGTAGGCCGCAGCGGTCGTGATCGCCTCGACGGCGGCGGCGGACAGCGGCGCCCGGCCGAGGTTGGTGTGCAGGACGACGCCGGTCGCGTTCAGGACCGGTCGCAGGGTCGTCGTGCGCACCGGCAGGCCGGCGACGGCTTCGTCGGGCACCTGCTCCGGCCGGATCGTCCCGGCGCGGGCCCGCTGCTGGGCGGCCAGCACGGCCGACTTCACGACGTCCACCCCGAACCGCGTGGCGGCGGCGGTCAGCCGCGGGTCGGCCAGGACCACGTCGGTGCGCGGGACCCGCCTGCGCCTATCGTCAGCGGTCACGGCAAGGACGCTACCCAGCAGCTACGTCGCCCGCCTCGCCGCGTCTCCACCGTCAACTGCAGGCCCGTGGCGGAGGCGGATGGGAATCGAACCCACCAAGGACGGTTACCGCCCTTCACCGGTGTTGAAGACCGGGGTGCCCACCAGGAACACGGACGCCTCCCTCGCCCGCGTACGGGCCGAGAGCCCGAAGCATAGGCGGGCCGGTCAGCCGCCGAGCTCGGCCAGCGCGGTCCGCACGGTCTGCACCTGCAGCGGGGAGAAGTGCGAGTTGATGTCGAGCGCTGCCCGCAGGCTGCGTACCGCCTCCTCGTTGCGTCCCAAGGACTTCTCGATCATGCCCTTGTGGTAGAGGAAGTACGCCGGTCGAATCCCGAGCGCCAGCGCCGCCTCGGCGTGCGGCAGCGCCTCCGCATCCCGGCCGGCGGCATGCAGCGCCCAGGCCATGCCGTCCTCGGTGAACACCGTCTGACGGTCGGCGTACGCCTGCTCCGCCGCTGCCAGGGCAGCTTGCGACGTGCCGTGATCGGCCTCGAACAGACCCGCCTCCATGTCGACGTTCGCGCCGTTGGCCACGAGCAGCTGGTAGGACACGCGGACGACGTCGTACTGCTCCTGCGCCTCATCCTCGCGCCCGAGGCTGGCGAGCAGCTCGCCTTGCTCGGTCACCCACAGCGGGAACGGCACCCGGGAGGTGACCGCCTGGTAGAGCCGCAGCGCCTCGTCGGTGTTGCCGCGGGCGGCGGCGACCTTGGCGACCGCAGCCTGCAGCGGCAGAAACTTCGGATCACGGCTGAGGCCGCGGTCGTAGAGCGCCGACGCCGCCTCGACGTCGCCGCCGTAGTTCCACTCCAGCTCGCCGAGGTAGAACAGGGCGAAGCCGGCGTCCTCCGGCGCCACCGTCATGGCCAGGGCCTGCTCCATGGCCTGGCGGGCCCCATCCACGTCGCCCCGCAGCTCACGGGCGTAGGAGGCCCGCGCGAAGGCCGTGAAGGTCGGCTTGAGGTCGGCCATCTTCTGCAGCGCCGCGGCTGACTCGTCGTACCTGCCCAGCTCGTTCAGGGCGTCGGACAGGATGCCGTAGGCGCCGGCGTCGTAGGCGTTGATGGCAATCGCCTCGCGCGCTGTCACTTCGGCTCTGGCGAACACGTGCTGAGCCGCCTGCAGCGCGGCCATCCCGGTCAAAGCGGCAGCGTTGTCCTGCGGCCGTACCTGGAGCGAGCGCTCGAGCGCCCCCTGAGCCTTGGGGTAGTAGGTCGGGTCGGCCGTGAGCCGGGCCTGGTTCACGTAGAGCTGACCGAGGGTCGCCCATCCGATGTAGTCGCCCGGCAGACGCTCCAGCCGCGCCTGCAGGGCTTCGACACTGCCCCGCGCCGCCACGGGAGACAGCGGCTTCTTCGTCGCTTGGCCATCTGCTGCGGGCCCGCCGAGCACGGCCCCGGCCACGAGCAGACCGAGCGCGAGCATAGTCGCCACAGCCGGCAGCAGGATGCGTTTGGGCGCAGAGAGCAACAGAACTCCTTGTTCGGGAGGGGTGCGGACCGGACCTGATGCCGTGGGGGGGTGGGCGTACGGCGGGGGCGAGCCTCCTGTCATTGTGGCATTCGCTGAACCGCTCTTGACGGTTCACCGAAAGCAAGCCGACCACCGGGACGAGGAGGTGCAACACGCCGTCGGAGCAGACGGCTCACGGCGAAGGCTGGCGAGTTCGGCGCCCGGCGCCCTCGTCACCAGGTAGTCCGGCATTGCGCGCCTCTCCCGGAGGGAGAGTGCGCTCCCGCATCTGTGAAGGAGTCCCATGGCACGACCACCGAGAACGAGCAGGCGCCGACGCGCTGTCGCTCTGGCCGCCACTGCTGTCACCGGGTTCGCCGGCACCGCAGTGCTGCTCTCCCCGACCATCAGCTCGGCCTCCAGCCACCGCGAGGCCCCGGGCATCGCCCAGGACCCGCGCGCCGACAACACCGACGTCTACGCGTTCGTCAGCGCCGACGCCCCCAACTCGGTGAACCTGATCGCCAACTGGTGGCCCCTCGAGGAGCCCGACGGCGGACCGAACTTCTACCGTTTCGCCGACGACGGCACGCAGTACGACATCAACATCGACAGCAACGGCGACGCGGCACCGGACCTCATCTACCGGTGGACGTTCTCCAGCACCTACCGCACGCAGGACACGTTCCTCTACAACACCGGGCCGGTCTCTAACTTCGAGGACCCGGATCTGAACTTCCGGCAGTTCTACGACCTCACCGTGATCAAGGGGGGCGTCTCGACGCTGCTGCTGGACAACGCGCCGGTGGCGCCGTCCAACGTCGGTCCCGCGTCCATGCCGAACTACCCGGCGATCCGGGCGAGCACGCTGCGCGACACCCCGGATGGCGGCAAGTCCTTCACCGGACAGGCCGAGGACCCATTCTTCCTCGACCTCCGCGTGTTCGACCTGCTGTACGGCGGCGACCTGTCCGAGGTGGGCGTCGACACGCTCGACGGCTACAACGTGCAGTCGATCGCCCTGCAGGTGCCCAAGGCTAACCTGGCCCTGAACGGCGACGCCACCCGCAACCCGGTCATCGGCGTCTGGAGCACGACCAGCCGCCCGACGACGCGGACCCTGCCGGCGACCGACGCCGCCAACTTCACGCTGACCAACAGCACTAGCACCACCCAGGTTTCCCGCCTGGGCAACCCGCTGGTCAACGAGGTCGTCATCCCGGTCAAGGACAAGGACAAGTTCAACGCGTCCAAGCCAGCCAACGACGGGGCCAACTTCCTGAGCTACGTCCAGGATCCGGAGGTGCCCAAGCTGATCCAGGCGATCTACAAGATCCCGGCGCCTGCCACGCCACGCGACGACCTCGTGGAGGTCTTCCTCACCGGTATCTGTAAGGCGTGCCCCGGGCCGGTCGACGCCGACCTGAACAGCCAGTTGATCAACATGGACGTCGATCCCGCCAGCTTCGTGCCGTCGGAGATGCTGCGCCTGAACATGGGCGTTCCGGTCACAGGAACCCCGAACCGCCTCGGCGTGATCGGCGGTGACCTGCAGGGCTTCCCGAACGGTCGCCGGCTCACCGATGACGTCGTGGACATCGAACTGCAGGTGCTCGAGGGCGAGCTGGTCGGCAGCCCGAACGACCTCGGCGACGCCGTGGACAACAACGACGCGGCGTTCCTGAACGTTTTCCCCTACGTGGGTCAGCCGCACCAGCTCGCGGTGAACCGGTCATGACGCGCCGACTGTCCGACCTCGTCCGTATGAGCCGTCAAGCGCACTTCTCCGACTCCCAAGGGAACTCCATGGCCCGACCAGTCAAGGGAAATCGAGGCCGGCGCACACTGGCCGGAATCGCCGTCGTGGCCACCGGCGTGGGCGGCCTCGGCCTGCTCGCTCCGGTGAGCAGCTCGGCGTCCAGTCACCGCGAGGCACCCTTCACCGCCGGTGAGCCCCGCGCCGACAACACCGACGTCTATGCGTTCACCAGTCCCGACGACCAGAACTCGGTCACCATGATCGGCAACTGGATTCCCTTCCAGGAGCCCAACGGCGGGCCGAACTTCTACCCGTTCCAGGACGGCATCAACTACGACATCAACATCGACAACGATGGTGACGCCGTGGCCGACCTGACCTACCGGTGGGTCTTCTCCAGCACGTACCGCAATCCCAACACCTTCCTCTACAACACCGGCCCCGTCACCACGCTGGACGACCCTGACCTGAACTTCCAGCAGTCCTACGACCTCACGGTCATCCGCGAGGGCGCCACCACCCTGACGCTCGCCGACAACGCTCCGGTGGCCCCGTCCAACGTCGGTCCGGCGTCCATGCCGAACTACGGGGTGCTGCGGAACCAGGCGATCACGCCGGTCACCACGCTGGCGGGTGCCGGTTCGTCGTTCGCCGGTCAGGCGGACGACCCGTTCTTCCTCGACTTGCGCATCTTCGACCTGCTCTACGGGGGCAACCTGTCCGAGGTGGGCAACGACACGCTCAACGGCTACAACGTGAACACCATCGCGTTGAAGGTGCCGAAGTCGGCGCTGGCGCTGAACAACGACAAGGCCGGCAACCCGGTGATCGGCGTGTGGAGCGACACCGAGATGCCCAGCACCCGGGTCCTGTCCGACACGGGGACGACGACCTTGTCCGGCCCGTCCGCACAGGTCTCGCGCCTGGGTAACCCGCTGGTCAACGAAGTCGTCATCCCGGTCAAGGACAAGGACAAGTTCAACGCCTCCACCCCGGCCAATGACGCGCAGTTCGCCGGCTACGTCACCGATCCCGAGGTGCCCAAGCTGATCGAGTCGATCTACAAGATTCCGGCCCCTGCCACGCCGAGGAACGACCTCGTCGAGGTGTTCCTCACCGGTATCTGCAAGGCCTGCCCCGGGCCGGTCGACGCTGACCTGAACAGCCAGCTGATCAACAAGGACGTCGTGCCGGCGTCATTCAAGCCGTCGGAGATGCTGCGGCTGAACATGGGCGTTCCGGTCACCGCCAACCCCGACCGCCTCGGCGTGATCGGCGGTGACCTGCAGGGATTCCCGAACGGTCGCCGGCTTACCGACGACGTCGTGGACATCGAGCTTCAGGTGCTCGAGGGCGAGCTGGTCGGCAGTCCGAACGACCTGGGTGACGCCGTCGACAGCAACGACGCGGCGTTCAGCCAATCCTTCCCGTACGTGGCGCTGCCACACAACAGCTCGGTCAACCAGACGCAGTTCGCCGGGTTCGACCGGCTGGCCGGTGTCGACAGGTTCGGCACGGCAGCCGACATCGCCATCACGACGTTCGGCACCTCCGACACGGTGCTGCTCGCCAACGGCCGGGAGAACCACCTGCCCGACGCGCTGGCCGGCAACTACCTCGCCGGCAACAAGGACGCCCCGATCCTGCTCACCGACGACGGTGGAATCCCCGCGATCACCCAGGCCGCACTGGACACGCTGGGCGCAACGCGGGTGATCATCCTCGGCGGCACCGACGCCGTGAGCGCTGAGCAGGAGACCTCGCTGCGGGCGAAGTACGAGGTCGAACGCGTCGGTGGCGTGGACCGGTACGAGACGGCGAAGCTGATCGCTCTCGAGCCCGGGGCCGGCTATGTCGGAGCCGCGACCGCCCTGGTCGCCCGCGGCGACGTGTTCCCGGATGCACTCGTGTCCGGGCCACTTGCCTACCGGTCACATTTCCCAATCCTGCTCGTCCGCCCGGACGCCGCAGGAGAGCCGACCACGACCGCACTGGACCAGCTGGGCATCCAGCGGGTCATCATCGCCGGCGGCACCGACGCCGTCAGCGCCAGCGTGGCGAACGAGTTGGAGGGCTCGCTCGGTGCGGACGCCGTGGGCGTGATTCGCCTTGCCGGCACCGACCGCCAGGAGACCGCGGTTGCGGTGGCGAAGTTCGCCACCGGCGAGCTCGGCTTCTCCCGGCTGCACGTGAACCTCGCGCGCGGCGACAAGGCGGTGGACGCGCTCTCCGGCGGTCCGCACGCCGGCCGAGAAGGGTCGGTCATCGTCCTGGCCCAGAACAACGACACGCTCGGCGCGGCGACGCAGGCGTACCTGGTTGCGGAGTCGATCACGCTCGAGAGTGGCCACATCTTCGGTGGCACCGAAGCCATCTCCGCCGCGACGGCTGCCGCGGCCACCGATGCGGCCAACGGCAACGACCCCACCGTCGGGTAGCTCGCAGCTTGTCACGCCGACGCCCCCGCCCGGACCTGGTCCGGGCGGGGGCGTCGGCGTGCGGGCTCAGCCCTGCGGGTCCGGCGTGCAGGCCTTCACCAGGGCATCGAAGGGGATGCGGGTGTCCCCGACCTGGCTGCCGTCGTAGCCGTTGGAGTCGACCGAGATCCGGAAATAGCCGAGCGAGGTCACCAGGTCGGTGAATGTCTGGCTGAGCGGGGGCTGCGTCGAGTCGCGAACCGTGAGCAGCTCGTCCTGGAAGACCTCCAGGCGCATGTCGGCCTCCGCGGGGGAGATGTCCTTGTCGGCCACCTCGATGAGGGTCTCGTCCAGGCGCACGACCGTGTCCGCGGCGTCTGCGCACGGCCCCGGCGCGAACCCGTCGACATCCACCCGTTCCTGACTCGAGCATCCGGCGACCAGGAGCAGACCGAGGACGCCGACACGCACGGCAAGACGGGAACAACCAGGCGTACGGCGCACGCAGACCTCACTGATGTCAAAAGCGACCGGAGCCGACCGCGATGCGACGGTACAGGCCTGGTCCGCCGATCGGCCGCGATGCCCAACCAGGCTCAGGACGTCGCGACGCCCTCCTCCTGCATCGTCAGGCCGAAGGCCCCGCGGAAGAACACCAGCGGACCGATCTCCCGGTGCGTCACCAGCCGGCAGACGCGTCCTACCACGATGTCGTGGTCCCCGGCCCGGTAGATGTTCTCGACCTCGCACAGCACCGATGCCAGCGACCCGTCGATGCACGGCCCCCACGACGTCGCTTGCCATCCGACCGTGGCGAACTTGTCCGCCCCGCTGACCGCGAAGCTGATGCCGACCGCCTGCTGGTCGTTTGCCAGCACGTTGACAGCGAACCGGCCGGATCGCCGAATGCGCGGCCAGGACAGCGATGTGTGCGCGGCGCAGAAAAGCACCAGCGGCGGGTCCAGCGACACCGACGCGAACGACTGGCAGGTGAAGCCGACCGGGGTCCCGTCGTCGTCCCCGGTCACCACCACGACGCCGGTCGCGAACGAGCCGAGCACCTGGCGCATCTGTTGCGACGAGGCGATCTCGTCCATCAAAGTCCTTCCCGCCGCCTCGCCGTCGCCCCGTACCCGACGCCCCATACCTGACGATAGTGGGAGCACACACCGACCGGAGAGGCAGGCGCACCGCCGCATGACCACGTTGACCCACCTGCAGCGACTGGAAGCCGACAGCATCCGGATCTTCCGCGAGGCCGTCGCGGAGAGCGAGCACCCCGTGCTGCTCTACTCGGTCGGCAAGGACAGCGCCGTGCTGCTGCACCTGGCCCGCAAAGCCTTCTTTCCGGCACCCCCTCCCTTCCCGCTGTTGCACGTGGACACCACCTGGAAGTTCCGGGAGATGTACGAGTTCCGCGACGCGCAGGTCGCCGCGCTGGGCCTGGAGCTGCTCGTGCACCGCAACCCCGAGGCCGAGCGGCTGGGGATCAACCCCTTCGACCACGGCTCCGCCACGCACACCGATCTGTGGAAGACCGAGGGCCTCAAGCAGGCGCTGGACGCCCACGGCTTCGACGCGGCCTTCGGTGGAGCCCGCCGGGACGAGGAGAAGTCCCGGGCCAAGGAACGGGTGTTCTCCCTGCGCTCGCCGCAGCACCGCTGGGACCCCAAGCTGCAGCGACCGGAGCTGTGGGGGGTTTACAACGTGCGGCGCAACCCGGGCGAGAGCCTGCGGGTCTTCCCGCTGTCGAACTGGACCGAGCTCGACGTCTGGCAGTACATCCACCTCGAGTCGATCCCGATCGTGCCGCTCTACTTCTCCGCGTTGCGCCCGGTGGTCCAGCGCGACGGCATCCTCGTCATGGTCGACGACGACCGCATGCCGCTGCTGCCCGATGAGCAGCCACAGTTGCGGAGCGTACGGTTCCGTACGCTCGGCTGCTATCCGTTGACCGGCGCCGTCGAGAGCGTCGCCGACACCCTGCCGGCAATCATCCAGGAGATGCTGCTGACCACGACCTCGGAACGGCAGGGGCGGTCCATCGACCACGACTCGTCCGGGTCGATGGAGAAGAAGAAGCAGGAGGGCTACTTCTAGTGGCCCACACCTCCGCGCTGATCGCCGCCGACATCGACGCCTATCTGCTCGCCCACCAGCACAAGAGCCTGCTGCGCTTCCTGACGTGTGGCAGCGTCGACGACGGCAAGAGCACGCTGATCGGCCGGCTGCTGTACGACGCGAAGATGGTCTTCGACGACCACCTCGCCACCCTGGCTGTCGACTCGCGAAAGGTGGGCACGCAGGGCGACGAGCTGGACTTCGCCCTGCTCGTCGACGGGCTCGGCGCGGAGCGCGAGCAGGGCATCACGATCGACGTGGCGTACCGCTTCTTCTCGACCGGGACGCGCAAGTTCATCGTCGCCGACACCCCCGGACACGAGCAGTACACCCGGAACATGGTCACCGGGGCGTCGACCGCGGACGCTGCGGTGATCTTGATCGACGCCCGGTACGGAGTGCTGACCCAGACCCGCCGGCACAGCTACCTGGTCCACCTGTTGGGCATCCGGCACGTGGCGGTCGCGGTCAACAAACTCGACCTGATGGGCTACTCCCCAGAGGTATTCGACCGCATCGAGGCAGACTTCCGCAGCTTCGCCGCCGAGATCGGCCTCACCGGCGTCACCTGCATCCCGATGTCGGCGCTGAACGGCGAGAACATCACCGAGCGCCACGCGGCGATGCCGTGGTACTCCGGGCCGACGCTGATGGACTACCTCGAAGGGGTGGAGGTGGAAGATGACCGGCAGTCCGGCCCGTTTCGCCTCCCGGTCCAGTGGGTGAATCGGCCGGACCTGGACTTCCGCGGCTTCGCCGGCGAGATCGTGGGAGGAGCCGTGCGCGTCGGGGACCGGGTGCGCGTGGTCCCGGCCGGGACCACAAGCACCGTTGCCCGCATCGTCACCTTCGACGGTGATCTCGACGTCGCGGTGGCCGGGCAATCGGTGACGGTCACGCTGACCGACCAGATCGACTGCAGCCGAGGCGATGTCCTGTGCGCGGCGGACGATCCGGCGCGGACCGCCGAACGGTTCAGCGCGCACGTCGTCTGGATGGCCGAGCAGGAGCTGAACCCCGGTCGGTCCTACCTGGTCAAGATCGGCGCGCTCACGGTAGGTGCCTCGCTGTCAGGCCCGGAGTTCGTCATCGACGTGAACACCCTCGAACAGGCACCGGCCACGACGCTGCGCCTCAACGAGATCGGGATCTGCGACCTGCGCCTGGACCGGGCCATCGCCTTCGACCGCTACACCGACAACCGCGACATGGGCGGCTTCGTCGTGATCGACCGGCTGACCAACGACACCGTCGCCGCCGGGATGTTGCGCGCTGCGCTGCAGAAGTCCGACAACGTCCACTGGCAGGCGGCGACGGTCGACAAGCGGGCCCACGCAGCCCTGAACCGGCACCGCCCCTGCGTGGTGTGGTTCACCGGGCTGTCCGGTGCCGGGAAATCCACCATCGCCGATCTCGTCGAGCGGCGGCTGCATGCGCTGGGGGTGCACACCGCGTTGCTCGACGGCGACAACGTGCGGCACGGGCTCAACGCCGACCTCGGCTTCGGCGAAGCCGACCGGCACGAGAACCTGCGGCGCATCGCCGAGGTCAGCGCTCTGATGGTCGAGGCGGGCCTGGTGGTGCTCACCTCCTTCATCTCGCCGTTCCGCTCCGACCGCGCACTGGCACGGTCGCTCGTCGACCGCGACGAGTTCGTCGAGGTCTATGTCGACACCCCGCTGGTGGTCGCCGAGCAGCGCGACACCAAGGGGCTGTACGCCAAGGCGCGTCGCGGGGAGCTGGCCGCGTTCACCGGGATCGACTCGCCGTACGAGCCGCCGGAGCAGCCGGAGGTGCGCATCGACACCACCACGACCACGCCCGAGCAGGCGGCCGAGCTGGTCGTGGCCCACCTGCGGCACCGCGGCCGGCGCGACGCGCCGGGGCCCGGCGCGTGACCGCCGATGCCCGGCTGGCGGTGCAACTCGCCTCTGCTGCCGGCCGACTGCTGCTCTCCGTGCGCTCGGAGTTCGCCGACGCCACGCCCGCTGTTCGCGGGGACGAAGGCGACCGCCGGGCGCACGAACAGCTCGCCGCCGCCCTGGCGCAGGCCCGACCGGACGACGTGCTGCTGTCAGAGGAGGGGCAAGGGGCGCGCTCGCCCGATGCGCACGCCCGCCGACTCGGTGCCGAACGGGTCTGGATCGTCGACCCCCTCGACGGCACCCGCGAGTTCGCCGAATCGGGGCGCAGCGACTGGGCGGTGCATGTCGCACTGTGGCGAGCCGGCGCCCTGGTCGCCGGTGCGGTCGCGCTGCCGGCGCAGAACCGCACCTTCTCGACCCTCGACCCCGCCCCGTTGCCGCCACTGCGTGACGGCATCCGCCTGGCGGTGAGCCGGAGCCGCGCACCGGCTTTCGTGGCCGAGGTGGCCGAGCGGCTCGGCGCCGCGCTCGTACCCATGGGCTCTGCCGGCGCCAAGGCGATGGCCGTGCTCCAGGGTCGCGCGGATGCCTACGTGCACGACGGCGGGATGTACGAGTGGGACTCCGCCGCGCCGGTCGCGGTCGCCCGGGCCGCCGGGCTGCACGCCTCGCGGCTCGACGGATCTGCGCTGGTCTACAACTGCCCGGACCCGCTGATGCCCGAGCTGGTGATCTGTCGGCCGGAACTCGCGGCGGTGCTGCTCGCCGCGATCAGGGCAGCCACAGCCGGGACCGGATAGCCGCCCCCCCGTGATCAGTTGGCGCCCGACCCGCGGGGGACGGGCCTACTTGGGCTGCAGGCGGGCGCCACCGTCGACCCGGACCACCTCGGCGTTGAGATAGGAGTTGGTCAGCAGCTCGACGACCATCGAGGCCAGCTCGTCGGCCTGCCCGAGCCGCCGCGGGAACAGCACGTCGCGGCGCAGCTTGTCCTTGAACGCCTCCGCGTCCGTCCCCTCGCCGTAGATCGGCGTGTCGAACAGCCCGGGCGCCACGCAGTTCAGCCGCACCCCGACGGCGGCGAGGTCGCGGGCGATCGGCACCGTCATACCGACGATCCCGCCCTTGCTGGCCGAGTAGGCGGCCTGGCCGATCTGGCCGTCGAAGGCCGCGATGGAAGCGACGGTGACGATCGCTCCCCGCGCGCCGTCGGCGCCGACCGGCTCGGTGCGCCCCATCGCCGTGGCCGCGAGCCGGACGCAGTTGAAGGTGCCGACCAGGTTGACCGCGACCACCCGGGTGAAGGCGGACAAGTCGTGCGCGGAGGCGTATGTCCCGTCCTTGCCGATTGTCCGGCACGCCCAGCCGATACCGGCCGCCGTCACGAGCGTGCGAAGCGGGCCGTGCTCTTGCGCCGCGTCGACCGCCGCCGCGACCTGTTCGGCGTCGGTGACGTCGGCCCGGAGGTACCCCCCGCCGACAGAGCGCGCGAGCGCCGCGCCCTTATCGTCCTGCAGGTCCACCACCAGGACGGACGCACCGCGGGCGGCGAGGGCGCGGACGCAAGCCTCGCCCAGACCGGACGCTCCCCCGGTGACGACGGACGACGTGCCGGTCAGGTCGAGCATGCGTTCCCCTCTCAGGACTGCGTGGGAAGTGCCGCGATGCGCGGGGTGTCGACGCCGACCGCACCGGTCCGGCGTGACCCACCGGGTGAACCCAGCGGCGCGTCGCGACCGGCCAGCACCTCCTGGAAGAAGTCCTGATTGTCCTGCTGGTCCTCAGTCAGGTGCTCCGGCAGCTGGCGGTGCGGGTAGATCGCGTCGACGGGGCAGACCGGCTGGCACGCGGCACAGTTGATGCACTGCGACGGCTGGATGTAGGACTTGCGCGCCCCCTCGTAGATGCAGTCGACCGGGCACTCCTGGACGCAGGCCATGTCGTTGACGTCGACGCAGGTGACGGTGATGACGTAGGTCATGCGGGAATCCTCGCACCCCCGCACCGTAGGCTCGACGCCATGGCCACGACAGCCGGGGTGGTGCTCGCCGGCGGTCGCTCGTCGCGGATGGGGATGTCCAAGGCGGCGCTGGAGTGGCACGGTTCGACGTTGCTGCGCCGAGTCGTCGGGATCGTCGTCCGCGGCGTGGACGGCCCCGTCATCGTCGTCCGGGCCCCCGGCCAATGCCTGCCCCGACTGCCCGCCGGCATCGAGATCTTCGACGACCCGGCCGAAGGCCGCGGGCCGCTGCA
>JBBSUR010000034.1:0-18297 GCA_038234255.1 Mycobacteriales bacterium
ATGCCGGTGGTGGGGCACACCCGAGTGCTGCCTCAACTGCTGCGCGACACCCGCGACCTGCTGGCCGCTGGCTGGGCCGAGCTCAAGTAGTAGTGAGATGGCTGGTCCGTCAAGGCCCCGTGGCTGCGGCGAGGTGACGTGACGATGTCAGTGCATGTTGGTGGTTGACGTCCTCTGCTGTGCGCAGCGGCCAGGCGCGGTTGGACAGCAGTCGCAGGCCGTTGAGGCCGACAATGACAGTGGAGCTCTCGTGGCCGGCAACGCCGAGGGGCAGGGGCAGGTAGCCGATCAGGTCCCAGAGGACAAGGACGGTGATAACCGCTGCGGCGAAGAGCAGGTTGGTGGTGACGACCCGGCGGGCGCGACGGGCGAGCGTAATCATCTCTGGGATGCTGCGTAGGTCGTCACGGACGATGACGGCGTCGGCGGCCTGCAGCGCGAGGTCGCTGCCGGTGCCGCCCATCGCGATTCCGACGTCAGCGGTGGCTAGGGCGGGGGCGTCGTTGACGCCGTCGCCGACGAGCAGGACCCGCCGGCCGGCGCGTTGGAGCTGCTGGACGGCGATGGTCTTGTCCTGCGGGAGTAGCCCGGATCGGACGTCGGTGATCCCGACGGCGCCGGCGAGCTGCTCGGCGGCGGAACGGTTGTCGCCGGTGAGCAGCACGGGCGCGCGGCCGGTCAGCGTGACAAGGTCCCGGACAGCCGCAGCAGCGTCGGGGCGGAGGGTGTCGGACAGCCCCAGCACCGCCGCGGGCTGACTGTCGACGACAACCACGACGGCGGTGCGGCCGCCCTCTTCGAGCAGCGCGACGGCGCGCCGGGCGCTCTGTCCGGCAGGCCCGTCAGGCAGCAGCACCGGGTGTCCGACCAGGACGTGGCGGCCGTCGACGAGGGCCTGAACGCCCCGGCCGGGCTGGGCCCGGAAGCCCGTCGCCACAGTCACGTGCAGCCCACGCGCCGTCGCCGCGGCGGTCAGGGCCCGTCCGAGCGGGTGTTCGCTGGGCGCCTCGGCGGCCGCTGCCAGGACCAGAACGACGTCCTCCTCATGGTCGTCCAGAATGACGACGTCGGTGATCTGTGGGGTGCCGATGGTGAGAGTGCCGGTCTTGTCCAGCGCGACCATGTCCACATCGGCGAGCTGCTCGAGCACGACGGCGTTCTTGATCAGCACCCCGTGCCGGCCGGCGTTGGCGATCACTGACAGCAGCGGCGGCATCGTGGCGAGCACGACTGCACATGGGGACGCCACGATCATGAACGTCATGGCGCGCAGCAGCGTCGCGGTGAACCCGGCTCCTAGGGCCAGCGGCACGGCGATGAGCGCCACGGTGGCCGCGACGACGAGCAGCGAGTAGCGCTGCTCGACCCGTTCGATGAACAGCTGCCGCTCCGCCTTGGCCTGCGACGCCTGTTCGACCTGGCTGGCGACCCGGGCCAGTACTGAATCGGCGGCGGCCCGTTCGACCCGCACGGTCAGTGCTCCGGTCCCGTTCAGCGTCCCGGCCAGTACCTGCTCGTCGACACCGCGACGCACCGGCAGGCTCTCCCCGGTCAGGGCCGCCTGGTCCAGCTCGCTCTCCCCGGCCCGAACCCGGCCGTCGGCCGGCACCCGCTCACCGGGCCGGACCAGCACCAGGTCCCCGACGGCCAGCACGGCTGCCGGCACCTGATGCTCGGTCCCGTGCGCGTCGAGCCGGACAGCGCGCTCGGGTGCGACGTTCAGCAGCGCCCGGACGCTCTCGGCGGTCCGCGAGGTCATCGCCGCCTCCAACGCCCCCGACGTCGCGAAGATCACGATCAGCAGGGCGCCGTCGAAGACCTGCCCGATCGCTGCGGCCGCCACAGCCGCCACCACCATCAGCACGTCGACGTCCAGCACCCGCCGGCGCAGCGCCCGCAGCCCTGCCAGACCCGGCTCCCAGCCACCCGCCGCGTAGCAGAGCGCGAACATGACCCCGACCAGCCAGCTCGGCGCACCGGCTGGCCGCCCCAGCAGCGCGACGACGAACGCCACGGTGCTCAGCAGGGCCCACCGAACCTCCGGAATCGCCCAGAGCCACGTCACTCGCGACGCGGGACGTGCAGCAGAAGCAGCAGCAGGACGAGCGGGTGCAGTCACCGAGCCACCGTACCTGCGCATTCGCGCAGTGATGCAGGCCGGTAAGCTTTGAACGTGCATGACGACCTGCCGGGCTTCACCATGCCGAACGACGAGCAGGTGAACCTGGCGGCCGAGTCGTTCCAGATGCTGGCCGACGCCACCCGCGTGAAGTTGCTCTGGGCGCTGCTGCAGGGCGAGTCCTCCGTCGCCTGCCTCGCCGAGCTGGTGGGTGCTTCCCCGACCGCTGTCAGCCAGCACCTGGCCAAGCTCCGGTTGGCCCGGCTGGTCACAGGCCGACGGGACGGCACGTTCGTCTACTACTCCGCCGCCGACGTTCATGTGCGCAAGCTGCTCGACGAGGCGCTGTTCCACGCTGACCACGCCGACCACGCCGACCAGAACCTGCCCGACCATCCCGACGTCGGTACCCAGCCCGGCCGGACCGCCTAGTAGGGCAACGGGCGAACGACGAAGCTGCCCGTCCCGTGGGAAACGGCACGCAGAACGTCGGCGTAGGTCAGCAGCTCCTGCTCGGAGATCTCCGCGAAGACCAGACTGCGGTCGTGGTCCTCGGCCTCCGGCGCGCTGTGCACGACGCGTCCTCGCCGGCCGGACAGGTCGCTGAGGACAGAGCGCACGACGGCGGTCGGGACAGCGATGACGACCGCCCAGCACCGTTCCGCGGCGATCTGCACCGGCGGCGTCAGCACCGCCAGGCCGTAGCCGGTACGCAACCGGTCGAGCAGCACCTCGGCATGGGCTGGACCCACGCACCAGATCAGCTGTTGGCCCGTGTCGGGGCGCCGCTCCAGCCGCACCGTCGGGTCCTCGTCGGCGATCAGGTCCAGCGCCGCGCGCAGGCGCTCCTCGTCCGGTTCCGCGGCGGCCTTCACCGCGATCGGGAGCTGCGGCTCGGGCAGGACCCACGGCTCCAGCAGCAGCGGCGCCGCGGGGTCGGACAGCGTGTCGCCGGTGCGCGCCCCGGTGGGCGCCGGCACCAGGCAGATGTCCCCTGCGGAGCACGGCACGTCCGTCCCCGAACGCAGGACTCCTGACCAGACGCGTACGTAGGACGTCCGGTCCGCCAGATCGCCTTTACTGCCGAGGATTTCCGCAGCGAGGGGCCCGTCCGGGTCGGCCGTCAGCGGGCTCACCGGAGAGCCGTCCGGCCGGGTCGCGCGCGGGCAGGGGCGCTCCCGCGGCGACGGGAAGGCGTCGACAAGGAAGTCGAGCAGCTCGACGAGCCCGACGCCGGCCGGCGCGGCCGTGGCCAGCGCAACCGTCAGGTCTGCTCGGGCCACCGCCCGGTGGGCCTGCCCGGTGAGCGTCGCCAGCTCCGGCTCGACCCCAAGCAGGTAGTCATCGAGCAGGCCGTCGTCCTCGCTGTGCTCCAGGACCGCCTCGACCAGGTCGGCGCGCAGATCGGCGATCAGCCGTAGATGCTCGGGATCGGCTGCCCGGGTGGTGCGGGTCCCGCTGGTGGAGTCGACGACCCGCTGGTCGAGCAGCGTGAGCAGGCCGGCGACCCCGCCGCTGTCGTCGTGCATCGGCAGGCTGATCGGCAGCACCGCCTCGTCCAGCACGCGCTGGCACAGGGCAATGGTCTCGTCGAAGTCGGCGCCGGGGCAGTCCAGCGCAGTGACAGCGACCGCCCGGGCGACGCCGGCGTCGGCGCACTCCTGCCACAGCTGTGCGGTCACCGGATCGAGTCCGCCCACCGCGGAGACGACGAACAGAACCCCGTCGGCAGCCCGCAGACCAGCGCGCAGCGCTCCGACGAAGTCCGGCGATCCGGGGGTGTCGAGCAGGTTGAGCTTGACGCCGACGTGCTCGAGCGCGCTGAGGTGCAGCGCGCCCGGAGCGCGCACCGCCTCGCCAAGGACCAGTCCCTCGTCGCGGGCCAACCCGGCGGCGCTCCGCAGAGCCTGGACCAGGACGGTCTTACCGGCGCCGCCGGCACCGAGCAGAGCCACGTTGCGGATGTCCCGCGCCGGCCTCGGCTGCCATCGCGTTCCGGCCGGGACCTCGTCGCCGCGCATGCAGACCTCCCCTGTTGTCGCCATGCCTGCCGGCATCGTCTCCCGGTGAGGTCCTGCGACGTACGCCGCTATCGTCGCTGCCATCCCGCTACAGCCTCGGACGGACGGATGGCGATGCTCAACCTGCGCGTGCGCCCGGCGCTCGGCCAGCTGGTCGACCCCGTGGCGGGCGCCCTGCTCCGGCTGCGGGTCTCGCCGAACGCCCTCACGATCGCCGGCACGCTGGGTGTGGTCGTCGGGTCCCTGGTGCTCTTCCCGCGTGGGCACTTCCTCGCCGGCACCGTCGTCGTCACGGTCTTCGTGCTCACCGACCTGCTCGACGGCACGATGGCGCGCAAGCTCGGGACGGCCAGCCCGTTCGGGGCCTGGCTGGACAGCACCTGCGACCGGGTGGGTGATGCGGCGATCTTCTCTGGCCTGATCCTGTGGTTCACCGGGGCCGGCGACGACCGGCCGCTCGCTGCCGTGGCGCTGTTCTGCCTCGTGGCGGGCAGCATCGTGTCGTACGCCAAGGCCCGCGCCGAGGGGCTCGGGCTGCGGTGCGACGTCGGCCTCGCCGAACGCGCGGAACGGCTGATCCTGTTGCTGGTCACCACCTTTCTGGCCGGACTGGGCCTGGACGTCGCCTTCGACGTCGGCCTGTGGCTGCTGGCTGCGGTGACGGCGGTCACCGTCGGCCAGCGGCTGATCGAGGTCCGCCGGCAAGCCTCGATCGCGTAGTGGCGTCCTCTGCGGAGCCAGCCGCCGCCACCCTGCCCGCCCGTCCGGGACGCCTCGCCGCGGTGACCGGTCGGTTCGCCGAGGGCGGCTATGCCGCGGGCTGGGCCTTCGTGCGGGCGCTGCCCGCGCCGGCCGCCGCCGCGGGGTTCCGGGTCGGCGGCCGGTTCGCCTACCGGCGCGGCGGGGGAAGCATCGAGCGGATGCGGGCCAACCTCGCCCGGGTGGCGCCGGACGCGGACCTCGATGCGCTCACCGCTGCCGCCGTGCAGTCCTACGCGCGCTACTGGTGCGAAGTGTTCCGCCTGCCGGTGACCCCTGCGGAGCGCATCATCGGCGGCACCGTCACGATCGGCGAGAGCCGGATGCGCACCGCGGTCGCGGGCGACGGCGGCATGATCCTGGCGCTGCCGCACAGTGGCAACTGGGACGCGGCCGGAGCCTGGTGCGGGGTGACCGGGGCGCCGTTCGCCACGGTGGCCGAGCGGCTGCGGCCCGAGTCGCTGTACGACCGCTTCGTGGCCTTCCGGGAGTCGCTGGGGATGCAGGTGATCCCCCTCACCGGTGGGCCGCGTCCGCCGTACGAGGTGCTGGTGGAGCGGCTCTCGGCCGGCGGCTCGATCTGCCTGCTCGCCGACCGCGACCTGTCCGCGCGGGGCATCGACGTCGACTTCTTCGGGGCGACCGCCAGGATGCCGGCCGGGCCCGCGTCGCTGGCGTTGCGGACCGGGGCGACCCTGCTGCCCACGACCCTGTCGTTTCGTCCCGACGGGTGGCAGATCGAGTTCCACCCGCAGATCGAGCACACCGACGTGACGGCCATGACCCAGGCGATGGCCGACGCGTTCTCCCGGGGGATTGCTGCCGCGCCGGCTGACTGGCACATGTTCCAGCGGCTCTGGCTCGATGACCTCGCGCCCGACGACCCCCGGCGCAACCGGTGAAGATCGGCATCGCCTGTCCCTACACCTGGGACGTCCCCGGCGGGGTCCAGGCCCAGGTGCGCGACCTGTCCGAAAACCTCATCCGGCTCGGTCACGAGGTGTCCGTGCTCACGCCGGTCGACGATCCGGACCAGACCCAGCTGCAGCCGTACGTGGTATCGGCCGGCCGGGCCGTTCCGGTGCCCTACAACGGCTCGGTGGCGCGGCTGGCGTTCGGTCCGCTGTCCCTGACCCGCACCCGTCGATGGTTGCGCGAGGGCGAGTTCGACGTGCTGCACGTGCACGAGCCGACCGTGCCGAGCATCTCCATGCTGGCCTGCTTCGCCGCGAGCGGACCGATGGTGGCGACCTTCCACACCGCCACCGCCCGGTCGCGCGCGATGCAGGTCTTCGGCACCGCGCTGCAACCAGCGCTGGAGAAGATCTCCGCCCGCATCGCGGTCAGCCAGGCCGCGCGGCGGGTGGTGGTCGAACACCTGGGCGGCGACGCGGTGCTCATCCCGAACGGCATCGACGTGGCGACGTTCACCGGCGCCACGCCGCTGCCGAACCGGCCGCCTGGTCCGACCGTGGTCTTCCTGGGTCGCATGGACGAGGCACGCAAGGGCCTGGCCGTCCTGCTCGAGGCGCTGCCCGAACTGGTCCGCCGGGTCCCGGACGTGCGGCTGCTCATCGCCGGTCCGGGTGATGTGGAGGACGTACGCGAGGCCATTCCCCGCTCGCTCCGGGACCGGGTCGAGCTGTTGGGGCTCGTCTCGGAGGGCGACAAGCCGAGCGTCTTCGCCAGCGGCGACGTCTACTGCGCCCCCAACACGCACGGGGAGTCGTTCGGGATCGTCCTCGTCGAGGCGATGGCCACCGGCATCCCCGTCGTCGGCAGTGACCTGGAGGCCTTCCGCCGGGTCCTGGAAGAGGGTCGCGCCGGTGTACTCGTCCCGGTCCGCGACGCCGGAGCGCTGGCGACCGAGCTGGCCGCCCTGCTCGGTGACGCCCCGCGCCGGGCCCGCCTGGCCGCGGTCGCGCAGCAGGCGGTGCTGGCCTATGACTGGTCCGCGGTCACCCGCTCGATCGTGGAGGTGTACGAGACGGTGGCCGCCGCCGTGCTGCCCACCGCGCACGTCGAGGTCGACCCGGACCTGGAGGACCTGGCTGAGCAGCTCACCGCGAAGGACGGCACCGACGACGACGCCGGCCGGCTGGTGAGCACGCTGCGCCGCTGGCTGTCCGAACGACCCCGCCTGCCCGAACGACCCCGACCGCCCGACCGCTCGTGAAGACGCTGCTATTCACCGTCGCGCTGCTCGTGCTGGTGGTGCTCTACGTCACCTGGACGGCCGGCCGGCTCGACCGCCTGCATGCCCGGGTCGATGCGGCCTGGGCGGCGCTGGACGCCCAGCTGGTCCGGCGGGCCGCTGCCGCCCGGGCCGTCGCGGTGACGTTGCCGCCCGGAGCGCTCCCCGACGCGCTGGATGCAGCGGCGCGTACCGCCCTCGACTGTGGTCCGGATGGTCGGGAGGCGTGCGAGAACGACCTGTCCCGGGCGCTGCGCAACGCGCTGCCGTCCGCACGGCCGGGAGCGGCGCTGGCCGAGCTGCAGACCGCGACCACGCGGGTGGGCCTGGCGCGCTCGTTCCACAACGCCGCCGTGCAGGACACCAGGGCGATCCGCCTGCGCCGCATCCCGCGGGCACTGCGCCTGGCCGGACACCGGGCGCTGCCGCAGTACTTCGAGATCGACGACACCGGAAATGCCGGCGAAACGCGTGTTCTGCCCGTGCGGGACGCAGATTCGACGTAACGTCGGTGCAATGACTGTCCGCCCTCACATATCTGTCCGTCCGCACCTGCCATGCCTGCCCCTAGGCCGCCCGGTCCTGGCCGCCGTGCTGGCGCTCAGCCTGTTGCTCGCCGGCTGCGGTGGCTCCGATCCCGAGCCGGAGGCCGCGCCGTCGAACTCCCCGAGCCCGGCTGCGTCGGCACCCGCCCCGCCGCCAGCTCCGCCGCCGGCACCCCCGGTCAGCCCGATAACCGGGCTCGTCCCGGCCCCGATCGGTCCGCTCCTGGCCGTGAAGATCGACAATGGGGTGCTCGCCCGGCCGTTCCACCGCGGCCTGGAACGGGCCACGGTGATGTACGAGGAGCTGGCCGAGGGCGGAGCCACCCGGTTCCTCGGCATCTACGACCGGTCCGTGGACACCGAGATCGGCCCGATCCGCAGCGTGCGGGAGAGTGACCTCGAGTTGCTCGCCCAGTACGGCACGGTGGCGTTCGGCTTCTCCGGCGGCAACAGCGGAGTCCTCGCTGCGGTGGCGAAGGCGCGCGATGCCGGAGCGGTCGTGGACGTCTCCTACGACGTCAAGCCCGAGCTCTACCGAAAGGCCGAGAAGCGGCGAGACGCGCAGAACTTCTATGCCGTGCCGGCCCGGATGATCGCGGCCGCCGGTGCCGAGACGCCGGTCAAGGACATCGGCTGGACGTTCGGCCAGGTGGCGCCGGCCGTCGGTGTACCCGTGCCGTCCGGACGCGTCGGCTTCTCCCAGATGTCCACCGTCGGGGTCCGCTGGAACTCCCCGGCCGGCCGATGGGTCATCTCCCAGGACGGCCGGGAGATGCCGGCGGTGGCGCCCGCCAACGTGGTGATCCAACAGGTTCCGGTACGCAGCAGCCAGTTCACCGACGTGACCGGAAACCGCACCCCGTACACGACCAGCGTCGGCACCGGCCCCGTCACCGTGCTCCGGGACGGCAAGCGGCTCGACGGCACCTGGATGCGCCCCGACGCGGCCAGCGGCACGCGTTTCGTCGACCCGGCCGGAGCGGACATCCCGCTCACCCCGGGAGGACCGACCTGGGTGCTGCTGGTGCCTACCGGTGCGGCGCTGCGGGTCGGCTGACGCCGGCTGTCGGAGCCCGCTCGACCCGTACGATGGAGGTCCGTACTTCCCGACTTCCAAGGATGCCCTGCGATGTCCGCCGACCCCGTCCCGACCGCTGCCACCGACTCCCAGGTCGGCACGACCCGGGTCAAGCGCGGCATGGCCGAGATGCTCAAGGGCGGCGTCATCATGGACGTCGTCGACGTCGCCCAGGCGCGCATCGCCGAACAGGCCGGCGCCGTCGCGGTGATGGCGCTCGAGCGGGTCCCGGCCGACATCCGCCGCGACGGGGGAGTGGCCCGGATGAGCGACCCGGACATGGTCGACCGCATCGCCGCGGCCGTCTCCATCCCGGTGATGGCCAAGGCCCGCATCGGCCACTTCGTCGAGGCGCAGGTGCTGCAGGCGATCGGCGTGGACTACATCGACGAGTCCGAGGTGCTGACGCCGGCCGACTACTCCCACCACATCGACAAGCGCGCCTTCACCGTTCCCTTCGTCTGCGGCGCGACCGATCTCGGTGAGGCGCTGCGCCGCATCAGCGAGGGCGCGGCGATGATCCGGTCCAAGGGAGAGGCCGGCACCGGCGATGTCTCCCAGGCCACGCTGCACATCCGGACGATCCTCGGCGAGATCAAGCGGCTGACGGTGATGGACTCCTCCGAGCTGTACGCGGCGGCGAAGTCGATGGCCGCGCCGATCGACCTCGTCCGCGAGACCGCCGAACTCGGCCGCCTGCCGGTGGTGCTGTTCACCGCCGGCGGGATCGCCACCCCGGCCGACGCGGCGATGATGATGCAGCTCGGCGCCGACGGGGTCTTCATCGGCTCCGGCATCTTCAAGAGCGGCGACCCGGCGTTGCGGGCGCGCGCGTGCGTGGAGGCGACGGCCTACTTCACCGACGCCGAGCGGATCGCCAAGGTCAGCCGCGGGCTCGGCGAGGCCATGGTCGGGATTACCGCCGACAGCCTCGGCGCCGGTGAGCTGCTGGCCCAGCGCGGCTGGTAGCGGCCAGCTTCGTGCGGGCCGTCCCGCGGGTCGCTGTGCTGGGAAGCCGCCCGTGGTAGCCGCCCGCTTGGTAGCCGCCCGAGTGGAAGCCGTCCCTGGCCGTCACTCGCGCCTACAGCTCTGCTGAGGTTGATCATGCGCATCTGGTTGTCTGGTGCGGCGTGTCGACCGCCACGTGCGGTTGATCGTCGCGGAAAGGGTCGGGGCCCCCGGGCGTACGGCCGTGATCTTCCGTGTTTGGTGACTCCTGCCGGCGGGTCGAGGACCACGTGCGGTAGATCGGCACCGGTGAGGGTTGGGCCTGGTCCGCGGCCTGCCTGGGGGCCCGGCTGCGGGGCGGGCCGGTGAGGGGCGTCCCGCGGGTCGGTGTGCTGGCCCTGCAGGGTGACGTGCGCGAGCACGACCGAGCCCTGCGGGCGGCAGGGGCCGACCCGGTCCCCGTCCGGCGCGCGACTGACCTCGACGAGCTCGACGGCCTCGTCCTGCCCGGCGGGGAGTCCACCACGATGAGCCGGCTGCTCGGCGTGTTCGACCTGCTCGAGCCGCTGCGGGAGGCCGTCGGGAGCGGACTTCCGGTGTACGGGTCGTGCGCCGGGATGATTCTGCTGGCCACCGAGGTGCTCGACGGCCGAGCCGACCAGCAGGGGCTCGGCGGGCTCGACATCGCCGTCCGGCGCAACGCCTTCGGCCGGCAGGTCGACTCCTTCGAGACCGACCTGGACTTCGCCGGCGTCGGGGAGATGCACGCGGTGTTCATCCGGGCGCCCTGGGTGGAGCGGGTCGGCGACGACGTACGGGTGCTCGCCCGCGTGCCGGCTCGACCCGACACCGGCGCCGCCGGCCCCGCGCCCGGGCGCAGCGCAGCACCCGCCGCGGGTAAGGTCGTCGCCGTGCGTTGCGGACCGATCCTGGCCACGTCGTTCCATCCGGAGCTCACCGGCGACGACCGGGTGCACGCGCTGTTCGTGACGATGATTCGGGAGGCGCGCGGATGAGTGGCCACTCCAAGTGGGCGACGACCAAGCACAAGAAGGCCGTCGTGGACGCCAAGCGCGGCAAGCTGTTCGCCAAGCTGATCAAGAGCATCGAGGTGGCGGCCCGCACCGGCGGCGGCGACCCGACCGGCAACCCGACCCTGGCCGACGCGATCACCGGCGCCAAGCGGCAGTCGGTGCCGGCCGACAACATCGAGCGGGCCATCAAGCGGGGCAGCGGCGAGTTGGGGGACGCTGCGGCGTACGAGGAGATCCTCTACGAGGCCTACGCGCAGGGCGGCGTCGCGGTCCTGGTGGAGTGCCTGACCGACAACCGCAACCGGGCGGCCGCCGACGTGCGGACCGCGATCACCCGCAACGGCGGCACCCCGGCCGATCCCGGCTCGGTGTCCTACCTGTTCGGGCGCAAGGGCCTGGTCCTGCTCGCCAAGACCGACGGGCTGACCGAGGACGACGTCCTGCTGGCGGTGCTCGACGCGGGCGCGGAGGACGTCAACGACCTCGGCGAGAGCTTCGAGGTGGTCTGCGAGGCCACCGACACCCACGCCGTCCGCCTCGCCTGCGCGGCCGCCGGGCTGGAGGTCGAGTCGGCCGAGATCGCCTGGCTGCCGAGCCTTTCCGTACCGCTGGAGGACGAGGTCGCGGTCAAGGTGCTCCGGCTGGTCGACGCGCTCGAGGATCTGGACGACGTACAGAACGTGTGGGCCAACTTCGACGTCAGCGACGAGGTGCTCGAGCAGGTCGGCTGAGCCGGGCGCGGTCGCCGTGGGCGCGCCTTCCGACCATCGGCGGCCCGTCGCCGTACGCTGGCGTGCGAACGTTTGTTCCCACGCGGGGAGAAGACTGGCAGCCGACTGAGAGGAGGTCACCGGTGCGGGTGCTCGGCGTCGATCCCGGGCTGACCCGATGCGGCCTCGGCGTCGTCGAGGGCCGGCCCGGTCGGGCCTCGCTCGTCGCCGTCGGTGTGGTGCGGACCGCTGCCGGTGACGCGCTCGGCAGCCGGCTGGTCGCCCTGGAACTGGCCGTGGACAGTTGGCTGGACCTGCACCGGCCCGATGCCGTCGCCGTCGAGCGGGTGTTCTCGCAAGCCAACGTGCGCACCGTGATGGGCACCGCGCAGGCCGGCGCCGTGGCGACGCTCTGCGCGGCGCGACGGGGGCTTCCGGTCGTGCTGCACACGCCGTCGGAGGTCAAGGCAGCGGTGACCGGGTCCGGCCGGGCCGACAAGGACCAGGTGGCCGCCATGGTCGCCCGGCTGCTGCACCTCGACGCCCCGCCCCGTCCTGCCGACGCGGCCGACGCGCTGGCCCTGGCGATCTGTCACCTGTGGCGGGCGCCGGCCCAGGCGCGGCTGGCCGACGCCGTCGCGGCGGGCACGCGCCGATGATTGCCAGCGTCGAAGGAACCGTCACCGCGCTGACCGCCGACGGCGTCGTGGTGCGGGTCGGCGGGGTCGGGCTGTCGGTGCAGACGACGGCCGGCACCCGGGCCCGCCTGCGGGTCGGCGAGTCGGCGCTGCTGTCCACCAGCCTGGTCGTGCGAGAGGACAGCCTCACCCTGTACGGCTTCGCCGACGACGAGGAGCGCAGCCTGTTCGAACTGCTGCAGACCGCATCAGGGGTGGGGCCGCGACTGGCGCAGGCTGTGCTGACGGTGCACCCCCCCGACGCGGTCCGCCGGGCGCTGGCGATGGAGGACCTGACGGCGCTGTGCCTGGTGCCGGGCATCGGCCGCAAGGGCGCGCAGCGCCTGGTGCTCGAACTCAAGGACAAGGCCGTGCTGGCAGGGGGATACGCCGGGCCGGCCGGAGGGGCGGCAGCGAGCTGGCGGAACACCCTCACCCAGGCGCTGGTGGGTCTGGGCTGGAGCGCTGGCCAGGCCGACGAGGTCGTGGTCGGACTCGCGACGGCTCACCCGGCCGCAGGTGACGCGGATGTGCCGGACCTGCTGCGTCAGGCGCTGGCCCAGCTCGGTCGGTCGCGATGAGCGCTGAGGACGCGCTCGTCCACCCGGAAGCCGACGACCAGGAGCGGATCGTCGAGGCGGCGCTGCGCCCGAAGCGGCTGGACGAGTTCATCGGTCAGGAGCGGGTGCGCGAGCAGGTCTCCCTGGTGCTCGAGAGCGCCCGGCGGCGCGGCCGGCCGCCCGACCACGTGCTGCTGTCCGGGGCGCCGGGGCTCGGCAAGACCTCGCTGGCGATGATCATCGCCGCCGAGCTCGGGGCCGGGTTGCGGATCACCAGTGGACCGGCGCTGGAGCGAGCCGGAGACCTGGCGGCGCTGGTCAGCAGCCTGCAGACCGGTGAGGTGCTGTTCATCGACGAGATCCACCGCATTGCCCGCCCGGCCGAGGAGCTGCTCTACGTCGCGATGGAGGACTTCCGGGTCGATGTCGTGGTCGGCAAGGGCCCCGGGTCCACGGCGATCCCGCTGGAGGTGGCGCCGTTCACGCTGGTCGGGGCGACCACCCGCTCGGGCCTGCTGACCGGTCCGCTGCGCGACCGCTTCGGCTTCACCGCCCACATGGAGCCCTACACCGAGGCCGAGCTGGAGCGGGTGCTGCTGCGCAGCGCAGGGCTGCTCCGGGTCGACCTGCGGCCGGACGGCGCCGCCGAGATCGCCGGCCGCTCGCGCGGGACGCCACGGGTGGCAAACCGCTTGCTGCGTCGGGTGCGCGACTTCGCCGAGGTCCGCGCCGACGGCGTCATCGACACCGCGATTGCCCGGGCCGCGCTGGCGGTCTACGACGTCGACGAGCTCGGCTTGGACCGACTGGACCGCGAGGTGTTGGGTGCGCTCGTCCGCCGCTTCGGCGGGGGACCGGTCGGCCTGTCGACCCTCGCGGTCGCCGTCAGCGAGGAGCCCGAGACGGTCGAGGAGGTGGCCGAGCCGTTCCTGGTCCGGTCGGGCCTGATCGTGCGCACCCCGCGCGGCCGGATGGCCACCCCGGCGGCCTGGACCCATCTGGGGTTGCGTCCGCCCGCACCGGTCGACGCGCTCCCGTTCGAGCTGGGCGACGCCGGCTGAGCCGCGGCAGGGGTCACTAGGCTGGCCGCCTCTTCGAGGACGGGGTGCACGGGATGGACGACGGCGGTCAGGTCCTGCAGCAGGTCCTGTTCTTCGGGCTGCTGATCCTGGGCCTCTACCTGCTGGCGATCCGTCCGCAGCGGGCGCGGGCCCGGGCGCTGTCGCGGGTCCGCCATGCCGTGCAGGTGGGCAGCCAGGTGATCACGACGGCCGGGATCCACGGGACGGTGGCGGCGCTGCAGGACGACCAAGCGCTGCTGGAGATCGCCCCGGGGGTGCAGGTCCGCTTCGACCGGGCCGCGATCATCGCCCTGGTCGAGCCGGCTACTGACAAGCCCGTGTCGGACGAGGAGGCGTGAACGTCGAGGCGCTGCTGCGCTCGCGGATTGTCGACGTCGCCGACTTCCCCTCCCCGGGGGTGATCTTCAAGGACATCTCGCCGCTGCTGGCCGACCACGACGCCTTCTCGGCCGCGGTCGACGCCGTGGTGGCCCACCACCTGGACGCCGCCGTCGACAAGGTGGTCGGGATCGAGGCCCGGGGGTTCATCGTGGCGGCGCCCGCGGCCTACCGGCTCGGTGCCGGTTTTGTCCCGATCCGCAAGCCCGGCAAGCTGCCCGGGCCGACGCACGAGACGGCGTACGACCTGGAGTACGGCACGAACGTCCTCCAGGTGCACCGGGACGCCTTCGCCCCGGCCGACCGGGTGCTCATCGTCGACGACGTGCTGGCGACCGGTGGCACAGCCGCCGCGGCGGCCCGGCTGGTCGAGGCGGCGGGCGCCCAGGTGGTGGGCTTCTCGGTGCTGCTCGAGCTGCGTTTCCTCGGCGGGCTCGGCGCCCTCGCGGTCGCGCAGCCCGGCATCCCGGTGCACGCGCTGCTCAGCTACTGATCGCGATCCCCACCTCGGCAGGTCCCTTGCCCGGCGCCCTCCCTACACTGGGTGCTCACCGCATCGGCAGGGAGTCGCCCGTGGCCTCGGACGTCCGGCCGGATACGGCCGCTCCGGCTGATCCAGCCGCGCCGGCCGCGGCGCTGGCGACCACCGACGCCGCGTCCACTCCGGCGCCGGCCGACAGCGAGGGTCCCCACACCGGTCGTCGGGTGCGCGCCCGGTTGGCCCGGCTCACCGCCACCAAGGCCGGCGGCTCGCCCCCGGTGCTCGAGCCGCTGTCGCGCACCATCCGGGCAAACCATCCCAAAGCCGACCTGCGCGCCGTGGTGCGGGCCTACGCCGTCGCCGAGCAGGCCCATGACGGTCAGCGTCGACGCAGCGGCGAGGAGTACATCACTCATCCGCTCGCGGTGGCGAACATCCTGGCCGAGCTCGGCATGGACACCACCACGCTGGTCGCCGCGCTGCTGCACGACACGGTCGAGGACACCCGCTACACGCTGGCCGACGTCGCGCGTGACTTCGGCGACGACGTGTCCCACCTGGTCGACGGGGTGACCAAGCTCGACAAAGTCCAGTTCGGCGACGCCGCAGAGGCCGAGACCATCCGCAAGATGGTCGTGGCGATGGCCCGCGACCCGCGGGTGCTGGTGATCAAGCTGGCCGACCGGCTGCACAACATGCGCACGCTGCGCTGGCTCAAGCAGGAGAAGCAGGAGCGCATCGCCCGGCAGACCCTGGAGATCTTCGCGCCGCTGGCCCACCGCCTCGGGGTGAACACGCTGAAGTGGGAGCTGGAGGACCTGGCCTTCGCGACCCTCTACCCCAAGCGGTACGACGAGATCGTGCGTCTGGTCGCCGATCGGGCACCCAGCCGCGACACCCAGCTGGCCGAGGTGATCGAGCGGATCAGCCACGATCTCAAGGCCGCGAAGATCAAGGCCGGCGTCACGGGGCGACCCAAGCACTACTACTCGATCTACCAGAAGATGATCGGGCGGGGCCGCGACTTCTCCGACATCTACGACCTGGTGGGCATCCGGGTGCTGGTCGACGACGTCCGGGACTGCTACGCCGCGCTCGGAACGGTGCACGCCCTGTGGTCGCCGGTACCCGGGCGGTTCAAGGACTACATCGCGATGCCCAAGTTCAACATGTACCAGTCGCTGCACACCACCGTCATCGGCCCCGAGGGCAAGCCGGTCGAGATGCAGATCCGCTCGCAGGAGATGCACCGCCGGGCGGAGTACGGCATCGCTGCGCACTGGAAGTACAAGGAGGGCGGGCAGCTTCCCGGCCCGGTCAAGGGCGACGACATGGCCTGGCTGCGCCAGCTGCTGGACTGGCAGAAGGAAGCCGCCGATCCGGGTGAGTTCATGGACTCGCTGCGCTTCGACCTGCACTCCACCGAGGTGTTCGTCTTCACTCCGAAGGGCGACGTGATCAGCCTGCCGGCCGGCGCCACCCCCGTCGACTTCGGCTACGCGGTGCACACCGAGGTCGGCCACCGATGCATCGGCGCGCGGGTTAACGGCCGGCTGGTCCCGCTGGAGTCCCCGCTGGACAACGGCGACGTAGTCGAGATCTTCACCAGCAAGGCCGAGAGCGCCCACCCGAGCCAGGACTGGCTGCAGTTCGTCACCAGCCCACGGGCCCGCAACAAGATCCGTGCGTGGTTTGCCAAAGAGCGCCGTGAGGACGCGATCGAGGAGGGTAAGGAGGCGATCACCCGCGCCGTCCGCAAGCAGGGCCTGCCGTTGCAGCGGCTGCTCGCGGGCGAGGCGCTGCCCAACCTGGCCAAGGAGCTGCACCTGGCCGACGTGACAGCGCTCTACGCCGAGGTCGGGGAGGGGCGGGTGTCCGCCCAGCACGTGGTCCAGCGGATCATGGCGGGCCTGGGCGGATCCGAGGGCGCGGCCGAGGACTTCGCCGAGACCGCCGTACCTACCAAGCCGGTACGACGGCCGCGGCCCGCCTCCGATCCCGGCATCGTGGTCAAGGGCGTCTCGGACGTCTGGGTCAAGTTGGCCCGCTGCTGCACCCCGGTGCCCGGCGACGACGTCGTCGGGTTCGTGACCCGCGGTAGCGGGGTGTCGGTCCACCGGGGTGACTGCTCCAACGCCGGTCCGCTGCTGGCCGAGGCCGACCGGGTGGTGGAGGTCGAGTGGGCGCCGACGGCCGGGTCGATGTTCCTCGTCGCGATCCAGTGCGAGGCGCTGGACCGCACCCGGCTGCTGTCCGATGTGACCCGGGTGCTGTCGGACGCGCACGTCAGCATCCTGTCCGCGACAGTCACCACCACCCGCGACCGGGTGGCGGTGTCGCGGTTCACCTTCGAGATGGCCGACCCCAAGCACCTGGGTCACCTGCTGACCCAGGTGCGTACGGTTGAGGGTGTGTACGACGCCTACCGGGTGACTTCCTAGCCGGTCGGCTGGGCCAATTGGACTTCTGACCAGCGCTTTTGGTTAGCCCGACCTCGGCGCGTCTGCGGCACAGCGCTCGTCCACCTGAAGATTCACCACATGACGAGCGCTGCGGGACCACCGAAGCCGACCGGACGCCCGCGCCCACCGCGCTCGACGGGCTCTACGCCTCCTGGCTGCGCGTCGTTGCGCGCGCGCAACCTGTCGCCGGCAACCATCACCACCTACTCGACCGGCGCCCGGCAGTTCCTCGACTGGCTCGCCGTCAACGCGCCCGAGGTCGGCGCGCCGGAGCAGGTCCGTAAGAGCGTCATTGTTCAGCGCCTCGATGTCGGTGCGGTGGCGGTAACACCACTCGACCTCGGCGAGCTGCTCGTCGCTGCTGACGCCGAGGTTGGTCAGGATAAAGCTGTAACCGAAGAGGTGGTCGAGCCGGCCCTTCAGCGCCAGCGCGAGTTGGTCTTTGGGGATGGCACTTCTTGGCCCTCGCAAAGAGAGTCGTCCGGGCTCGCTTGAGAGCTGCGCTCAGGGTGTCGCCGCTGGCGACCTCCCGCCACTCGGCGACCATGCTCCAAGGCTACTGGCGGCTACGTCGCAGCGACCGTACGCGACCCGTGTACTGTGCCGATCCGTGAGCCGGCGGACGGCAGTCGCAAGCAGCAACGTCACCGTCCCGACCGTCGAACTCCGCTTTCTGCTCGCAGGACTTTCCGTCTCGGCTGGCGTCGCCGCGGCCGCCGTCACGCCGTACTCCGAGAGCGGCACGACCTGTGGGTCGCCGATGGGGAACAGCTCGAGCCAAGTCGAGCCGACCGTGAAGCTCACGAGGTCTTCACCGTCGAACGCAACACCTGACGGCGGCCGCCCCGTCAAACCTTGGTGTCACCTCGACGAACCACATGTCTCCCGGCTCGCTCCGAGCATGCTCCACGAAAGCCACATCGGCCGGGACGACGCGGGCGACGACCTCGCGGAGCGTTAGGTCGGTGAGTGTGGGCTCGCGCACAGGGACGACGCTAACGGCACCTATGGGCTCATCGGCAAAGGGCGATAGGCTCGCCGTGTGGAGGCTGGCGCGTTGCTGCGGGAGGCACGGCTACGCGTGCGCCTGTCTCAGTCCGAGTTGGCTCGACGGGCGGGGGTGCCGCAGAGTGTCATCAGCGAGTACGAAGCGGGCAAGCGACAGCCTGCAGTACCGACCCTGGCGCGGCTCGTGGCTGCAACGGGTCATGAGCTCACGCTCGGCCTGGAACGCACCGACCAGAACGTG
>JBBSUR010000035.1:0-17212 GCA_038234255.1 Mycobacteriales bacterium
GCCGGCCCTGCCTGATCAATGGGCGAAGATGAAGCCCGATTCTCTCGAAATCCCGCCAAGTGATCAGGGAGGGGCCGCAGGGGAGCCCAAGTGATCAGGCAGGGGCGGCGGAGGGGCCGCAGGCAGCCCCAGCGCATGAGACCAGCGACCTGCGGGGCGCCACTCGCCAGGTCACCTAGGGTCCCCGCATGCGCATCGCCGTCGCCGGGTCCATCGCGACCGACCACCTGTTCACCTTCGAGGGCCGTTTCGCGGACTCGCTGCTGGCCGAGCAGCTGCACCACGTCTCGCTGTCCTTCCTCGCCAGCGACCTGCAGATCCGCCGCGGCGGGACGGGGGCGAACATCGCCTTCGGGATGGGCGTCCTCGGACAGCAGCCCTTGCTCGTGGGGGCGGTCGGCAACGACGCGACCGATTACCTCGGCTGGCTGCGGGAGCACGGCGTCGACGTCTCCTTCGTACGCCTCAGCCAGGACAAGCCGACGGCCCGGTTCACCTGCACCACCGATATCGACCAGGCCCAGATCGCCACCTTCTACCCAGGGGCGATGACCGAGGCGGCGCAGATCGACCTGGCCGATCTGGGCGCGCTCGACCTGGTGGTCATCGCTCCCGACGAGCCGGCAGCGATGCTGCGCCACACCGTCGGCTGCCGGGAACGGGGCGTGCCCTTCGCCGCCGACCCCTCCCAGCAGCTCACCTTTCTCCAAGGTGACGCGATCCGCGCGCTGGTCGAGGGGGCCACGTACCTGTTCTCGAACGCCTACGAGGCCGGGCTCATCTTCGACAAGACCGGTTGGAGCGCCGCGGACGTCCTCGACCTGGTCGGCACCCGCATCACCACGCACGGGGCGGACGGGATCCGGATCACCCGCGCCGGCGAGCCGGAGCTGGCGGTCGAGGTCGTCCCGGCCCGCCGGCTGGTCGACCCGACGGGGGTCGGCGACGCCTTCCGGGCCGGGTTCCTCACGGCCACCGACTGGGGCCTGCCGCAGGAACGCGCGGCGCAGGTGGGCGCGCTGCTGGCCACGTACGTCCTCGAGACGGTCGGCCCGCAGGACTACTCCTTCGCCCCGGGCGACTTCCTGGGCCGTCTCCGAGAAACCTACGGCGACGACGCGGCCGCCGAGGTGGAGGTGCACCTCGCCCGCTGACGCACGCTGCGACGGGTTCCACGCTCGTCAGCCGGCGCGGCGGACCGAGAACGTCTCCGCTGGCGCCTCGCCCAGGTAGGTCTGCCCGCGCATCCGGCACCAGGCCGGGATGTCGAGCCGAGCGGCGGGGTCGTCGCTGAGCACCGACACCACGTCCCCGACCTCGACCGCGGGCAGCGCCCGGGCCAGCTCGATGACCGGGACGGGGCAGGGCCGGCCCCGGCAGTCCAGCACCAGGGGAGCGCTGCGTGAACCGCCGCGATCGCTGTCCGCCGCCTCGGTCACAGTCCCGCCACCCCCGCTTCGCGGCGCAGTTCGACGACGAGCTCGGGGAGCACCGCCAGGAAGTGCTCGACGTCGGCCTCGGTCGTGCCCCGGTGCAGCGACAGCCGGACGTTGCCGTGGGTCAGCACCCCCATCGCGGCCAACACGTGGCTGGGCTCCAGGGTTGACGCGGTGCAGCTCGACCCGCTGCTGACGGCGAACCCCGCTCGGTCCAGCGCCCGTAGCAGCGACTCACCGTCGACGTACAGGCAGGAGAAGGTCAGCAGGTGCGGCAGGCGGTGCACCGGATCGCCGACCACCTCGACGTCCGGGACGGTGGCGATGATCCGCTCCCGGAGCCGATCGACCAGCGGGCGCAACCGGGAGTCCTCTGCCGCCGACTCGGCCGCCGCGGCCTGCAGCCCGACCGCGGCCGACAGGATCTGCGGCAGCCCCGGCGCTCCCGGCATCCGGCCGCCTTCCCGCTCGTCGCTGGGCAGCACCGAGCGCCAGCGCACGCCCGTACGCACGGCAAGAACCCCCACCCCGGGCGGGCCGCCCCACTTGTGGCTGCTGGCGCTCAGCACCGACCAGCCCGCAGGCACCGGTGCCCGGCCGACGATCTGCGCCGCGTCCACCAGGAGCGGGACGCCACCGCACCGCGCCGCCACCGCCTCGACCGGCTGCACCGTGCCGACCTCGTGGCTGGCACCGATCAGGCAGGCCAGCGCGGTCTCGGGGCGTAACGCGGCGGCGAACTCCTCGACGTCCACCCGGCCGAGCCGGTCCACCCCCACCGAGGTCGCCGGCCCGCCGGCGTGCGCCACCGCAGCCAGCACGCAGGAGTGCTCGATCGCCGAGTGGACGGCGTGCGCGCCGGTGCCGGCGCGCCCGGCGAGGACGCCGAGGACGCCGAGCGAGGCGGCCAGCGTGCCGGAGGGGGCGAACGACATCTCGTCGGGGCGTGCGCCCAGGACCGCCGCCACCGCTTCGCGAGCCCCGTCTAGGAGCAGCCGCGCGCGTCGGGCGGCGCCGTACAGCCGGGTCGGATCGGCCCAGCCGTCGTCGAGGGCGCTCAGCAGCGCCTCGCGCGCGGCGGGCGAGAGCGGCAGCGCGGAGGCGGCGTCGAAGTAGCCGCCTGACGTCCCCGGTCGCATGGCCGGACGCTAGCCCGCCGCGCCAGCCGCGGCCCGGCAGGAGACGTCGGGCCTGCTGGGATACGCTCGCCGCGGCGCAGATTCCAGGTCCGCTCGCATGCTGCGGGTGGCCCTGAGAAGCTCGCTTTCCGTCCGCTGTCAGGAAGGTTTCCGAGGTTGAGCGTCCCGCTACCGGTTCGACGCGGCCGGCCTCGTCAGAGTTCCCGGCGGATGGCGGCCCTGCTGTCGACCGGCCTGCTCGCGACCGGCTGCAATGCCCGTGAGGTCTACGAGGACAGTTTCGCCCTCGGCTTCCCCGACCCGATCACCGAGCAGGGGCAGAGCACCTACGACTTGTGGCTCGGTTCGGTGGCGGCCGCCGCGGTCGTCGGCCTGTTCGTCATCGGTCTCATCGCATACGCGGTCATCCGCTACCGCAAGACGAGCGACCAGCTTCCCCGGCAGGTGCGTTACAACCTGCCGATCGAGGTGCTGTACACCGCCGTGCCGTTCGTGATCATCGCAGTGCTCTTCTACTACACGACGGTCAGCCAGAACTACGTTCTCGACAAAAAGGACGGCGGCGCGGACGTCAACATCGGCGTGGTCGGCTTCCAGTGGAACTGGACATTCCGGCACGACGACGCCGGCGTGCAGGTCACCGGCGAGCCGGGCACGCCGGCCGTGCTCGTCCTGCCGACCGACAGGACGATCCGCTTCACCGAAACCTCGCCGGACGTCATCCACTCCTTCTTCGTACCCGCCTTCCTGTTCAAGGTGGACGTGGTTCCCGGCCGGGCCAACTCCTTCGAGATCACGATCACCAAGGAGGGGGAGTACATCGGGCGCTGCGCCGAGCTCTGCGGCGAGAAGCACTCGGCGATGAACTTCGCCGTCAAGGTGGTCTCCCCCGCGGCCTACGAGAACTACCTCGCCGAGCTGCAGTCCGACCCCGCCAACTCGATCGGGACCACGCTCGGGGACGGCTCGATCCGCACTGCCGAAGAAGCCGCTGAGCAGATAGACGGGAAGCCCTGATGACCCTGCTTGCCGAGGCCACCACCAGCCCGGTGGAGATCCGCCGACCGCGCCCCCCGCGCGGCTCGAAGATCACCAAGGTGCTGACGACGACCGACCACAAGACGATCGGTCTGCTCTACCTGTGCACCTCGTTCGCCTTCTTCCTGGCCGCCGGGGCGATGGCGATGCTCATGCGGGCCGAGCTGGCGCAGCCAGGCCTGGACTTCGTCAGCCCGGAGCAGTACAACCAGCTCTTCACCATTCACGGCACGATCATGATGTTCCTGTTCGCCCCGCCCGCGGCGTTCGGGTTCACGAACTCCATCATGCCGTTGCAGATCGGCGCGCCGGACATGAGTTTTCCTCGGCTGAACGCCTTCTCCTATTGGCTCTACCTGTTCGGCGGGCTGACGGTCATGGCGGGCTTCCTGTCCCCCCGGGGTGCCGCCTCGTTCGGCTGGTTCGCGTACGCGCCGCTGAACGACATCATCCACTCCCCCTCGATCGGCGCGGACCTGTGGATCGTTGGGTTGATCGTCGCCGGCCTCGGGACGATCTTGGGCGCCGTCAACTTCATCACCACCATCCTGACGCTGCGTGCGCCGGGCATGACGATGTTCCGGATGCCGATCTTCACGTGGAACATGCTGGTGACCTCGATCCTGGTCCTGCTGGCGTTCCCGGTGCTCACCGCGGCGCTGTTCGCCCTGCTGGCCGACCGGCACCTGGGCGCCCAGATCTACAACGCCGACAACGGCGGCGCGATCCTATGGCAGCACCTGTTCTGGTTCTTCGGCCATCCCGAGGTCTACATCATCGCGTTGCCGTTCTTCGGAGTGATCTCCGAAATCATCCCGGTCTTCAGCCGCAAGCCGATGTTCGGCTACAAGGGCCTGGTGTTCGCCACGGTGGCGATCGGGGCGCTGTCGCTGACCGTGTGGGCGCACCACATGTACGTCACCGGGGCCGTGTTTCTGCCCTTCTTTGCCTTCCTGAGCTTTCTGATCGCCGTGCCGACCGGGGTCAAGTTCTTCAATTGGATCGGTACGATGTGGCGCGGGCAGTTGACGTTCGAGACGCCGATGCTGTTCTCGATCGGCTTCCTGATCACCTTCCTGCTCGGCGGGCTCACCGGGGTGTTGCTGGCCGCCCCGCCCATCGACTTCCATGTCAGTGACACCTACTTCGTGGTCGCCCACTTCCACTACGTGGTATTCGGCACGGTCGTGTTCGCCTTCTTTGCCGGGGTCTACTACTGGTTCCCCAAGCTCACTGGTCGGATGATGGACGACCGCTTGGGGAAGGTGCATTTCTGGCTGCTGTTCGTCGGTTTCCACATGACCTTCCTGGTGCAGCACTGGCTCGGCGCCGAGGGCATGCCGCGGCGCTACGCCGACTACCTGCCGACCGACGGGTTCACCACGCTCAACACCGTGTCGAGCATCGGCGCCTTCGTCCTGGGTGCATCGACCCTGCCGTTCATCTACAACGTCGTGGTCAGTTTCCGCCGCGGCGAGCTGGCGGCCGGTGACGACCCCTGGGGCTTCGGCAACTCGCTGGAGTGGGCCACATCCTGCCCACCGCCCCGGCACAACTTCGTCACGATGCCGCGGATCCGTTCCGAGCGGCCGGCGTTCGACCTGCACTACCCCGAGGTGGCCGGCAAGGCCGACTTCCACGCCGCGCCCGAGGCGAAGGTCAGTTCGTGAAGGTCGAGGGCTACCTGTTCGCCTTCTTTGCCGCGTTCCTGTTGCCGGTGACGGTCGTCTACTGGCTGCTGTCCAAGGATCCGACGGGCACGGCCTGCCTGGCCATGTCGATCGGCCTGTGCTTCCTGATCGGCTACTACCTGCTGTTCACCGCGCGCCGCATGGACGCCCGTCCGGAGGACCGGCCGGACGCCGAGATCAGCGAGGGCTCCGGTGAGGTGGGCTTCTTCTCCCCGCACTCGTGGTGGCCGATCGCGCTGGCCGGCGCGTTCAGCACGATGATGCTCGGGACGATCTTCGGACCCTTCCTGGTCGCGATTGGGGTCGGCATGGTCGCCGTGGCGCTGACCGGTTTCCTGTTCGAGTACTACGTGGGCGTCAACCGCTCGCAGTCGTTCACCGTCGGCGAGCTCGGCGCCATGGGCGAGTCGCCGACCAGCACGCGCAAATTCCTCGGCGAATAGGCGCTCCGGCCTTCCCGCGGACACGGTGATCGGCGACACGCCGACCGCGAGACGATCCCGTCCTACCCGCCGACCTCGGCTCGACGGATCCTTGCCATCGCCGACGACGGGCCCGTTGCGGCGCCACCGCTCTGGGCCCGTCGCTGGCGCCACCGCGCCAGGAGCTCAGCCAGCTGCGGCGCCACCTGCTCGACCTCCAGCAACGGCAGGACAGGCAGGACGCGCCCGTCGAGCACCACCGGCACCGTCGGCCCCAGGTCGTCCACGAAGCGCAGCTGGACCGAACCGAGCCGGGTCCACACCGGCTCGCGCACAAAGAGCCGGACCCTCTCGGGTGGCTCCTCCCAGTTCGGAGCCAGCGAGAAGCCGTGCCGGTCGAAGCCCTTGGCCCAGATCGAGCGCAGCCACGCCCGGGTCGTGAGGTCGTCGACGACAACGAGGCACGGGTAGTCATGGGCGATGGCGAGCCCGTGCAAGCTCACCGCCGTAGCGCCGTCGATCGCCCAGCGGACGCCCGCCGCGTCCAGGGCGGACGCGAAGCCCTTCAGGTTGTCGACCCGCCGGTCGTCGACCAGGATCGGGGCGGCGCCCGCCATGGCTTCGTCCAACGCCGCGTCGAGGTCGGCGAGATAGGGCTCCAGGGTGGCCCGGATCCGCACATCGCAGACCTGAAGCAAGTGGTTCAGCGTCCGCACAGTCGGCGATCGTCGGCCGGCCTCAATCTCGGTCAGTGCCGACCGGGAGGTCCCCGCTCGATTCGCCAGCCCCGTGACCGACAGGGCGGCCCGTATCCGGGCGGTGCGGACGAGCTCGGCGGCATCCATGGGCCGATAGTTGTCGACGCGGCGCGCACCGGTGGGGCGGCCACAGCGGTCTGTGGACAGCGGATCACGGGTCGGAGTTGGCGGCGGTGCCAAGAGATAGGACTGCCCGGTGACGGCCTGACCTCTGCCCGGTGGCTCCCCCTGCCGGGCGTGTCGGTCAGATGGGCACCATGGCGCTCCGGGCGCCGGACCGAAACAGGGACGGTCGACCTGTTTCCGGTGCGGAACCCGGAGCATGCATACCCACCGGCCCTGGACGTGCATCGGGCGGCCACCGGGGCGGACACGCTCTGTCCCGGCCGGCTATCCGGATAGGGGACGATCGACCCTTATCCGGTACCAGGCCTCGGAGTGCGCACCGCTCGGCTACTTGTTGCGGCGCTGCTCACCGGTGGGCTCCAGCTCGGCGACCTTGGCCTCGGCGCCAGACTTGCCGTTCGGGGACTTGCCGTTCGGGGACTTGCCGTTGGTAGACCCGTGACGAGGCCGGAAGAAGCCGTTCTTCTCCGGCGCCGGCTCGAGAATCGGCTTCTGCTCGTAGCCCGGTCCGAGGGGGGTCGGACTGGAGTGGTCCAGCGCCTCGGCCTCCACGCCGTTGAGCGAGAGCTGGTAGACCAGCGGCAGCGGCACGGTCTCCTCGACGAACTCGCCCGAGGGCAGCCGCCGGATCGTGCCGGACTCGATGCCGTGGTGCAGCAGCTCGTGGTCGCTGCGCTGCAGCGCCAGGCACCAGCGCTTGGTGATGACATAGACCAGCGGCGGCACCAGGAATAGGGCAACGCGTCCCGCCACCGTCATGGCGTTGACGCTCACGTGGAAGATCGATGCGATCACGTCGTTGCCACCCGCGATGACGAGGATGACGTAGAAGGCGACGGACATGGCGCCGATGCCGGTCCGCACTGGGACGTCGCGCGGGCGGTCCAACAGGTTGTGGTAGGCACGGTCGCCAGTGAAACGCGCCTCGAGCCACGGGTAGAGCATCATGGCCACGAAGATCAGGCCGGGCATGATCACTGTCGGAAGCAGGACGTTGAACGGCACCGTGTAGCCGAAGCCGGTCCACTCCCAGTTGGGCATGAGACGCAACGAGCCGTCGAGGAAGCCGATGTACCAGTCCGGCTGTGAGCCGGCGGTGACCTGCGAGGGGTTGTACGGGCCGTACAGCCAGATGGGGTTGATCTGCGCCAATCCGCCAAGCGCGGCGAGCACCGCGAAGACGAGGAAGAAGAAGCCACCGGCCTTGGCGGCGTAGGCAGGAAAGAGCCTGGAGCCGACGACGTTGTCCTCGGTCCGGCCGGGCCCGGCGAACTGGGTGTGCTTCTGGTACCAGATCATGAGCATGTGGAAGGTGATCAGGCCCAGGATGGCCAGCGGGACCACGAAGATGTGCAATGCGTAGAGCCGGTCGAGCAACTCGGTGCCGGGGTATTCACCGCCGTAGATCAGGAACGTGGCCCAGGAGCCGATGACCGGAACCGACAAGATGATGCCGTGGAAGATGCGGGCGCCGGTGCCGGACAGCAGGTCGTCCGGCAGTGAGTAGCCGGCGAAGCCTTCGAGCAGACCGAGGATCAACAGCAGCACGCCGATGACCCAGTTGAGCTCGCGCGGCTTGCGGAAGGCGCCGGTGAAGAAGACTCGGAGCAGGTGCACGACGATCGAGGCCAGGAACAGCAGCGCCGCCCAGTGGTGGATTTGGCGCATGATCAGACCGCCGCGGACGTCGAAACTGATGTACAGCGTCGACTCGTAGGCCTGCGACATCGTGACGCCCTTGAGCGGGATGTAGCTGCCGTCGTAGACGACCTCGGTCAGCGACGGCGTGTAGAAGAAGGCCAGGTACGTGCCGGTCAGCAGCAAGATGATGAAGCTGTAGAGGGCGATCTCGCCGAGCATGAACGACCAGTGGTCCGGGAAGACCTTGTTGAGGCTCTTGCGGACGTAGGCCGCGGCGCCCAGGCGCTCGTCGACCCACCCTGCGGTGGTGTCGGTGGCCTTCTCGAGATGGCTCATCAACCACGCTCCCAGTAACTCGGGCCGACCGGTTCTTCGAAGTCGCCGCCTGCGATGAAGTATCCCTCGTCGTCAACGAAAATGGGCAGTTGGGGGAGCGGCCGGGCGGCCGGTCCGAAGATGACCTTCGCGCCGTGGCTGGCATCGAAAACCGACTGATGGCAGGGGCACAGCAGGTTGTGGGTCTGCGTCTCGTACAGCTTGACCGGGCAGCCCAGGTGGGTGCAGATGCTGGAGTAGACGACGTGGCCCTGGTAGGCCCACTGCTGCTTCTGGCCTTCGAGCTCGAGCTCGTCGGGTCGCATGCGGATCAGCAGCGCCGGCGAGTCGGCGGTGAACGTGCCGCCCTCTACGTCGGGGTACACGCTCTCCACGCCGCCGATCAGCAGGTCGCCGAGCTTGACCGGAGTGCCGTTCTGCCGGATCAGGCGCGCCCCCTCGCGCCAGGCGGTTGTCGCGAGGATCCGCTCCTTGTGCTGGAACTTGCCGAGGAACCCGACGAACGGCAGAGGCAGCAGCGCCAGCGAACCAGCCCCGAGCAGTAGGCTGTTGCGCAGCAGCTTGCGACGCGGCAGACCGGAGTCGGCGATGCCCTGCTTGAGCGCTTGCGCGGTGGCTGCCCGCTCCTCGGGCTTGGAGCCGAAGGGGTGCCGCTCCTGCACCGACTCCTCGTCGACCATGAGCAACTTGGCCCATAACACCGTGCCGGACCCGATGCCGCCGAGCGCCATCGCCATGAAGACCCCCAGCAGAGGGGTGAAGTAGACGTTTCCCGGCACGCCGAACTCCTGCTCGACGGCGAAGAAGGTCACGAGAAAGCCGATCACCCCGAGTACGGCGACCCCGAACAGCGCCGCGACCTTGCGCTCGGCGATGGCGGCGTCCCGTCCGCTCAGCGGCGCGTGCGGGCTCAGTGCGACCTTCTCGGCGGGATGTTTGTCGTGCAGTTGCGCGGAGTCGCGACCCAGTGCCTTCAGGTCGCCTTTGCTGTCACTGTTGTGAAAGTTGTCCTGGGAGACGTCCGAGGTGCGGGTGTCACCGGGGCCGCTGGCCTGGTCGCTGGGCCGCGGAGACTTCAGCCGCCCGACGATGTCGTCAGGGGCGGGACCGTCCGGGTCAGGCGGGCTCATGTGCGCGCTCCGATCCACAGGGTCAGTCCCACCAGGCCGACGATGCCGACGATCCACGCGACCAGACCTTCGGTCAGCGGGCCGTAGCGGCCCAGGCTCGCCCCGCCGACGTCCTCGGCCTCGCTGATGTAGCGGACGTAGCGGGTGATCGAGCGCTTCTCCTCGGCAGTGAGCTGGTTGTCGCCGTAACGCGGCATCGACTCCGGCCCGGTCTGCATCGCGGCGTAGATCACCCGCGCGCTCGCCGGGGCGAGCTCCGGGGCGTACTTGCCGTAGGTGAGCGCGCCTCCGGAACCGGCGAAGTTGTGGCAGCTGGCGCAGTTGGTCCGGAACAATGCGCCACCGAGTTGCAGGTCGCCGTCGGTCAGGTCGCCGGGCGGCAAGGTGGGGCCGCCGCCGTTGCTCTGGATGTAGGTGGCGAGCGCGTCAATCTGCTCGAGGGTGTAGCGGGCGTCCTTGCGTGCAGCCTGCTGCACCCCGGCGGCCAGCGGCATGCGCCCGCTCTCGACCTGGAAGATCACTGACGAGGCGCCGACCCCGATCAGGGACGGGCCCCCGGCGCCGCCGGAAAGGTCCAGGCCGTGACAGGTCGAGCAGCCGGACAGGTAGAGGTCGCGCCCCTCCTGGACCTTCATCGACTGGTCGGTCCCGGGCTTCTCCTGCGCCGAGCTGGGCCCGGCCACGGCGGTGTACAGCGTGCCGAGGACGCTGAGCGCGATCAGCACCACGGCGTAGCCGCTGAGTCTGCTGGTCCGTCGCCCCGTCCGGCTGCTGGCGCTCACGACCGTGCCTTCCCGTCCGCTCACTGGATCACGTAGATCGCGGCGAACAGCCCGATCCACACCACGTCGACGAAGTGCCAGTAGTAGGACGTGACGATCGCGCTGGTCGCCTTCTCGGGCGTGAACCGCCCGACCGTGGAGCGGGCCAGCACCACCAGGAAGGCGAAAAGGCCACCGATGACGTGCATCCCGTGGAACCCGGTGGTCAGGAAGAACACCGAACCGTACGGCGCGGAGGCGATCGTCAGCCCCTCGCCGACCAGCGTGCGGTACTCGTTGAGCTGGCCCAGCACGAAGGCGGCTCCCATGATCAGGGTCAGGACGTACCAGCGACGAAGGCCGTACACGTCACCGCGCTCGGCCGCGAACACGCCGAGTTGGCAGGTCACCGACGAGGCCACCAGGATCACTGTGAACACCAGGGCGTACGGGACGTTGAGCTCTGCAGTCCGCTCGGCCCACACCTCGGCGCCCTGCACCGAACGGATCGTGAAGTACATCGCGAACAGTGCGGCGAAGAACATCAACTCCGACGACAGCCAGACGATGGTGCCGACGCTGACCATGTTGGGCCGGGTCAGGGAGGCATGCCCCGACGGCTTGTCGAGGGTGGCTGCAGTCACCTGCGCATCATGGCAGGCCGGAGCGCCCCTCACCACGCGGGGCGCTCCGGCACGCAGGGCGGTCGGGGCGGGCCTACCCTGAGGACGTGCAGCTTCCTGTGCCGCCCTCCGCGACGACTCTGCTCGCGCATCGCGACGGTCTACCCGACTTCGGTCCGCTGTCCGTCCTCACCGCAGCCCGGCCGGCCCTGCTCCCGCTGTTGCTGGTGGCGGTGCCTGCGCTGCTCTACGTCGTCGGGGTGCGACGACTGCGCGGGCGGGGCGACGCCTGGCCGAGGGTGCGGAGCCTGTCGTTCCTGGTGGGCGGACTCGGCACCGTGGCCCTCGCGACACTGTCCGGGCTCGCCGCGTACGACGAAAGCCTGTTCTCCGTCCACATGGTCCAGCACATGCTACTGTCGATGGTGGCGGCGGTCTTCCTGGCGTTGGGCGCGCCGGTCACGCTGGCGCTGCGCACGCTGCCGTCCCGCCCGCGCGGGGTTCTGCTGTCGGTGCTGCACTCGCGCATGGCGCAGGTGGTGAGCTTCCCGCTGGTGGCGTGGATGCTGTTCGTGGGCAGCCCGTTCGCCCTGTACTTCTCCGGCTGGTACGAGGCGACGCTGGCCTCGCCGGCGCTGCACGACCTGCTGCATGTCCACCTGCTGGTCGTGGGATTGCTGTTCTTCTGGCCGCTGCTCGGCATCGACCCGGTGCCGGGTCGCTCCAGCCACGCCTTCCGGATGCTGCTGGTGGCGGCGACGCTGCCTTTCCACGCCTTCCTCGGCGTGGCGATCCTGAGCGTGGAGCCGGACGGACGGGGGCTGCTGGCGCCCGGGCACTACGTCCCGCTGCACGGTCTGGCCGAGTCGGTCTTTCAGCAGCAGGTCGGCGGCGGGCTGCTGTGGGCGGCCGGCGACATCGTCGGGTTGCTGTTCCTCGGCGTGCTGCTGCACCAGTGGATGCGGGCCAGCGAACGGGAGGCGCGGCGCGAAGACCGCCGGCTGGATCGGCTCGAGGCCGCCGCTGCGGGTCGGGTAGCGGACTGAACCGGGGCGCTCACCTGCGAGTTCGCCTTCTTGACCCTGCCCGGGTGCGTCCCTAGGGTCGCGACGTGACCCGGGCCACACCGGCCGGGGCTGGAGCGAGGAGAGTGCCTTGGCATCAGGCAGCCGCGTGACCGGGACCACCATGAAGCCGGTCGCGAAGGCCCGCACCGCTGGATCTGCGGCCTGCACCGTGTGCGGGTCGCGGCTGTCGGCCTACAACGCGGGTCCGGACTGCTACACGCACACCGTGGCCGAGCCGTGGAAGGGTCCGGGGCAGCTGCCGCGGTAGTCCGTCGGCCGCACGCCGCTACCATCGCCCGCATGAGTGACCCTGCTGCCGCGGCTCCGCCCGACGGGCGTACGCATCTGGTCGTCGTCTACAGCGACGATGCGGCGGTCCGGGACCGGGTGCGCGGTGCGCTGGGCCGCCGCCCCGCGTCCGACCTCGGCCGGATCGAGTGGGTCGAGTGCTCGACTGGCGAGCAGGTCGTCGCTCGGCTCGATGCCGGTGGTGTTGACCTGTGCGTGCTCGACGGCGAGGCCTGGCCGACCGGCGGGCTCGGCCTGGCAAAGCAGATGAAGGACGAGCTGCCGGACTGTCCGCCGACCCTGGTGATCATCGCGCGCAAGGCCGATTCGTGGCTGGCCACCTGGTCGCAAGCCGATGGGGTCGTCGCGCACCCGATCGACGCTCCCGAGTTGACGGCGGTCGCCGCCGGGCTGCTGCGCCGCCGCGAGGCGCGCGAGCCCGTACGCCGCGCCCTGCACTGACGCCGCAACGGTGGCAACCACCTGGCCCGAGCTGCTCGCCGCCCTGCTGCGCCGGGAGTCGCTGACCAGCGCGCAGACCGCGTGGGCCATGGGCGAGGTGATGTCGGGCGACGCGAGCCCTTCTCAGGTCGCCGGCTTCGCCATCGCGCTGCGAGCCAAGGGCGAGACCGCCGAGGAGGTGGCCGGCCTGGTCGAGGTGATGCTCGACGAGGCCGCACCGGTGTCGGTGCGTGGGCGGGTGGTCGACACCTGCGGTACGGGTGGGGACCGGTGCAACACGGTCAACCTGTCGACCATGGCCGCGCTGGTGGTGGCCGGCGCGGGGGTGCCGGTCGTCAAGCACGGCAACCGCGCGGCCTCCTCGGCCTGCGGGTCGGCCGACCTGCTCGAGGCGCTCGGGGTGGTGGTCGACCTGCCGCCGGCTGCGGTCGGCCCCTGCGTGGAGCAGGCCGGCATCGCGTTCTGCTTCGCGCCGGTGTTCCACCCCGGGATGCGGCACGCGGCCGTACCCCGAAGGGAGCTCGGCGTCCCGACGGTGTTCAACGTGCTCGGTCCGCTGACCAACCCGGCCCGCCCGGCCGCGCAGGCCGTCGGGGTGTCCGACGCGCGGCTCGCGCCGGTGATGGCGGGCGTGCTGGCGGCGCGCGGCGCCGACGCGCTGGTGTTCCGCGGAGACGACGGGCTCGACGAGCTCACCACGACCGGTCCCTCCACCGTCTGGGTCGTCGGCCGGGGGCAGGTGCGTCGGGAGTCGTTCGACCCGGCCTCGCTCGGCGTGCCGCGGGCGACCCTGGAGCAGTTGCGCGGGGGGGACGCGGCGCGCAACGCCAGCGTGGCCCGCGCCCTGCTCGGGGACCGGAGTTCCGGGGTGGGCCGGGGGTCTGGGCCGGTACGGGACGCGGTGCTGCTCAATGCGGCGGGGGCGCTCGCGGCGTACGCCGGCGGGGACGATGGCCTGGCGGACCGGCTGAGCGCCGGCTGGGCCACGGCCGCGGAGGCGCTGGACAGCGGCGCGGCCGGTGCGGTGCTGGCCCGCTGGATCGCGGTCTCGGCGGCGTTGCGCTGAGTCGAGGCGGCGCCTACTGGGCCAGGCCGAGGGTGAAGGTGGCCTCCAGGTCGTGCCGGCTGTAGGCCTGGAAGGCGATCAGGGTGGAGGTCGACCGGACGCCGTCGACCTTGTTGAGTCGTCCGGCGATGACGTCGTGCAGGTCCTCGTGCCGGCGCACGCGCACCATCGCGACGAGGTCCACGTCCCCGGCGACGGAGTAGACCTCGCTCACGCCCGCGATCTCGGCGATGCGCTCGGCGACCTCGGGGATCTGGTCGACGGCGGCGGAGACCATGACGATGGCGGTGATCACCTTGGGGAAGGTATCCATCGGGGACCCGCCCTACACGCGGGCCGGGCGGGCGACGGGTCGCAGCCCGCGGCGGTCGTCGAACGGGCGCACCGCCGCCCGGGCATCCTGCGCCGCCTCGAGCCGCCCGCGACGGCTTCCTGCGCCGAACGCCGGGGAGACCCAGGTGCCGTCGAGCCGTACGAGCCGACAGCCGGGCAACTCCAACCAGCGCAGCACGCACTCGACCTCCGCGCTCGTGGCCGCCGGCAGCGGCCCCGGACCGGTGATCACCGTCTCGGCCGAGGCGATCAGGGCGTCGACGTAGACAGCGGGATGGGCGCCGCGCGGGACGGTGCCGGCCGCGACCAGCCGGCCGGACCGGACGACGGCGAGCTCCCAGCCGAGGTCGGCGGTCGGCCGGGCCGCCACGAGCTGACGCACCCCGGTGAGGGCGGACAGCCGTTGGAGCTTGGCCACGGCCCGGACAAAGGCCGTCAACCGGTCGCGTTGAGTGGCGGCATCCTCGAAGCGCTCGGCGCCGGCCAGCGCGGCGATGCGGGCGCGCAGTGGGTCGACGACGGCCGCCGGGTCAGCCGTGATGGCGGTGCGGTAGGTGGTGGCATGCGCGGCGTACGCCTCGACGGACTCACCCTGTTCCGGGCCGAGGCAGGGAGCACCGCACCGACGCATCTCGGCGAGGACGCAGGCGGCGGTCGGCCGGCGTGGGGACAGCCGAGGGGTGCACTGGCGTAGGGGCAGTGCCTGGTGCACGGCGGCGATCGTCAGCTCCGCGCTCTGGCTGCTGGTGAACGGCCCGAGGTAGAGGGCGCCATCGTCGAGCACCCTGCGCACCGTGGACAGCCGGGGGAAGGCCTCGACCGTGAGCTTGACCCACAGGGCCCGGTCCGGTCGCTTGGAGCGGCGGTTGTAGCGGGGGCTGTGCTCGGCGATCAGGCGCAGCTCGCGGACCTCCGCCTCCAGCGCGGTGCTGCACACGATCGGGTCGACCCGCTCGGCAAGCCCGACCATCTCGGCCATGCGGGTGCGGTGCTCGCTGGCGGTGAAGTACTGCCGGACGCGGCCCCGCAGGTTGGTGCTCTTGCCGACGTAGAGCACCTGGCCGCGGGCGTCGCGGAACAGGTAGACGCCCGGCAGGGCGGGCAGGCCGTCGGCGAGATGGCGTTTGCGGCGCTGCTGTGGGCTGACCTGTGCGGAGAACGTGCGCAACTCCTCCAGACTGTGCACGCCGAGCCCGCCCAGCCGGGCGATCAGGCCGTGCAGGACGTCGACGGTGGCCCGGGCATCGGACAGCGCCCGGTGGTTGGGTGTCGTCGGGGAGCGGAACAGCCGCGCCAGCGTGGCCAGCTTGCAGTTGGGCGCCTCGTCGCGGGTGAGCACCCGGCGGGCGAGCCGGGCGGTGTCGACCGAGTCGGGCGCCGGCCAGGTCAGGCCGAGTTCCTCGCAGCCGGCTTTGAGGAAGCCGAGGTCGAACGGGGCGTTGTGCGCGACGAGCACCGCCCCGCGGCTGAATTCCAGAAAGGCCGGCAGCGCCTGCTCGAGCCGCGGGGCGCCGGCCACCATCGCGTCGGTGATTCCGGTCAGCACCGCGATGAACGCCGGGATCGACGACTTGGGGTTGACCAAGGTCTGAAACTCCCCCAGCACCTCGCCGCCGCGGATCTGCACTGCGCCGATCTCGGTGATGTCACAGGTCCGCGCCGACCCGCCCGTCGTTTCGAGATCGACGACGACGAAGAGCGTTTCGCGCAGCGGGCTGCCCAGCTCGTCGAAACTGGCCTGGACGGCGCGCGACGGTGCGGGAGGTGCTGCGGAAGGTGCTGCGACGGGCATGGATCGGACGGTAGGGGCGCCGTCCGACAACTCGGTCGTGCGACGCGCCGGGGATCAGATCAGGCCACGCCCGGTGAGCAGGCCGCGCAGGACGAGGGCCAGGCCAAGGAGCATCACGATGCCCGCGGTACCGAGCGGAAGCAGCCGGGCGAACCGGAGACCGCGACCGGCGCTCCAGCCGCGGCGGTCCAACGCGGCGCGAGCCCGCAGCAGCAGCAGCCCGGCGAGCGTCAGCGTGATCGCCATGCCGAGCCCGTAGAAGACCACCAGCAGCACGCCGAACCAGGCGCGGCCGAGCAGCGTGGCGCTCAGCAGCACCAGCAGGGCAGACGGGCTGGGTACGAGGCCGCCGGCGACCCCCATCCCGGCCAGCGTCTTCCAGTTCAGCGGCCCCTGCGGCAGGGGGGCGTGGCTGTGTGCGCGTCCGCCGTGACTGTGTACGAGTGGCGTGGCGGCGACCGCCAGACCCCCACCGGCCGGCGCCGTGCTAGGTGTACCGCCGGCCTGTACCGCGCCGACGAGCTCGCGTTCCGGCTGCGGCTGCGGCTGCGGCTGCGGCTGCGGATGCCCGTGATCCCCGTGCCCGTGATCCCCGTGCCCGTGCTCCCCGTGCCCGTGATCGCCGTGCTCCCTGTGCCCGTGATCGCCGTGCCCGCTGTGCTCCCCGTGCCCGTGATCCCCGTGCCCGTGCTCCCCGTGCCCGTGCTCGTGGTCCGGCACGGCCCGCAGCCGGCGCAGCGCCAGGACGAGCAGGTAGATCCCGACAATTGCGAGCAGGACCCCGGACAGCACCTCGGTGAACGGCACGACCAGCTCCGGCGCCGCCAGCGCCCCGCCGGCGAGCACCGCCCCCAGCAGCAGCACGCTGATCGTGTGGGTGAAGGTGACCACCGCGCCGAGCTGCAGCGCCTGCCGCCGGGTCCCGCGCTGGCCGACGAGGTAGGCCGCCATCACGGTCTTGCCGTGACCCGGCGCCAGCGCATGCAGCACGCCGAACAGCACCGACGCCGCGATCGAGACGACCGCGAAGGGCAGCGTCAGGTCCGGGCGCCCCAGGAAGTCGGTGAAGAAGCGGGACACCCGGTCGAGCCCGCGCGGGGCGA
>JBBSUR010000036.1:0-16913 GCA_038234255.1 Mycobacteriales bacterium
TCCCCGGCTGCGGCCGCTCCGCTGTCAGTTGCGACGGCGAACACGCCGTGCCCTGGCCACGCGGCTCCACCAGCGAATCCAACTGCGGAGCCATGTGCCGATGGCACCACCGACTCAAAACCCACGCCGGCTGGATGATCGACCGGCTCAGCGACGGCTCCGTGCTCTGGACCAGCCCCGAAGGACACACCCGCCAACGCCCCGCCTTCGACTACACCCGCTACCTCAGCTGACACCGCGACGAGCAGGTTCTTCTCAGCGCCCGGCAACCGGTGCACACGGCATAGCACCGCGCGCCGATGCCGGTGGCCGCCTGAAACTGGGAGAGCGGATGTTCGTGGTCACGCCCGAAACTTCTCTGGGGTCAGGCTGTCTCGTCCTCGTGAGGATGCCAGGGCTTGATCACGTCTTCGTCCAGGGCTGGACAGCGACCCGATCACGCCACGCTCGACGGCCTCCTGAGCGATCTCAGTGCAGGTCCAGGCTGAAAATGGAAGGCCTTGCTCTGAAGAGCACACGATGGCCTTCACCTGCGCGAACACGACGGGCGCACACACCCGCGGCCAGCCGCTGCGCGGCTGGTCCAGTAGACCTTCCAGGCCGCCGACAGCGAACCGGGCCCGCCACGTACGGACGGTGTCGACCGTGACGCCCAGGTGGGCCGCGATCACCGCGTTTGGAACCTTCGCCGCGGCGGCGAGCACGACCCGGACCCGCAGCACACGCGCTGCTCGGCCCGAGCCCGGGCAACCCGAGCTACGCAAGACCTGCCGCTCACCGCGGGTCAACCTGATCGGCACTGCAGCCTTGGCGGGACGGCACGTCGTTGGACGGGGGATGGCGGAGGTGACGGCACGGGGGAAGCAGTCATGGTTCGTTGTGTCAACCGCCGCAGTGACCTCCCAGCAGGCGCGCCGCGACACACCACCACGACCAGAGTTCCCAGCCCAGGCGCCTGGATCACACCCCCGACGAACCAACCGGCGTGACCACTAGCGTCTAGCTAGCGTTGAGCCCGGCCGGCTGAGCCGACCGACCGTCGCGTCAGTCACCTCCCGCCGCCCGCCATGTGCCGAGCACATCGGCCTGGAGGGCGAACATCTCCCGGTGCTCGTCCGGGTCGGCGTGGTCGTAGCCGAGCAGGTGCAGGACACCGTGCGTGCACAGCAGGCGCAGCTCGGCCTCGGTGCCGTGACCGGCCTCGCTCCCCTGCCGCTCGGCGATCTCCGGGCAGAGCACCACGTCCCCGAGCAGCGCCGGACCGGATGCCTCCGGTTCGTACCCGCCGGACCCCGAGCCCTGGCCGACGCCGCGTGAACCCCGCAGGTCGAGCTCGTCCATCGGAAAGGCCATCACGTCGGTCGGGCCGGGCTCGCCCATCCACCGCAGGTGCAGCTTCTCCATCTCCTCCACGTCGACCAGCAGCAGGGACAGCTCGGCCAGAGGTGAGACGCCCATGCGGTCAAGGACATGCCGGGCGATCCGCACCAGCGCCTGCTCGTCGACGTCGACGCCGCTCTCGTTGGCCACCTCGACGCTCATGAGGGTTCGGTCATCGGGACCGGCGGACGTCGTCGCGGCGACCGGACGCGCGGGGGGCCGGCCCACGGGCGGTCTCGAGTTCGGCGTCGTACCGGGCATAGGCGTCGACGATCCGGCCGACGAGCTTGTGTCGTACGACGTCGGCGCTGGTCAGGATGGAGAAGTGCACGTCCTCGATCCCGTCGAGGATGTCCCGGACGACCCGCAGGCCGCTGGTCGTCCCGGACGGCAGGTCGACCTGGGTGACATCGCCGGTGACCACGATCCGGCTGCCGAAGCCGAGCCGGGTGAGGAACATCTTCATCTGCTCGGCCGAGGTGTTCTGCGCCTCGTCAAGGATGATGAACGCATCGTTGAGGGTGTTGTGGGTGAGCAGGAAGTCGTCCGTCACGTACAGCGAGTCAGCTGCGCCGACCGCGATGCAGACGCACTCCGCCTCTCCCGCCGGCTCGATCGAGTCGACGAAGCGCAACGGTCGCCCCCCGCCCGTGACGTCGTAGGCGAGGCGCTTGCGGGTGAGACGGAAGGGATCCAGCCCTGGAGGAAGGCGGATGTCGAGGACGTGCGCGTCTCTGCGGTGGTGCACCGGCCGGCCGGTCACACCGCCGAGCGACCGGACCAAGAACACGACATCATCGCGCAAACGGTCCGAGCACGTCGTGTACTGCACGCGGCAGGTGCGTCCGGCCTGGCGCACCGGACCGCCGTCGGTGTCGAGCAATCCCTGGAGCAGCGCGAGCCGCACCGCCACGCTGTTGAGCAGGTACGCGGAGGGCACGAACTTCGTGTCCGAACGTGTCCCGGCCAGACCGAGACCACGCAGAGCGAAGGTGACGGGATTGGCGATCCGGAGCCCGCCCCGCCCGCCCGCGACGTGCCGCAGTACATAGTCCACGGAGCCCTTGCGCTTCAGTTCGATGCCCGGCAGCGCCACACCCAGGGCGTCGGCCAGTTCACTGTCAGTCGTGGTGAAGGTTGGTGTGGTGGACGTGGTGAGGCATCCGTCGCCGAGCAACAGCCCGAGTGCGTAGGCGTCGAGCGGCACCTCTTGCGGCTCGAACTCGACAGGAGCAACGAGGGGCAGAGCGTAGCGGCGGTAGTGCGCCGCACCCAGATTCCCGACCATCTCGCGGGTCCGGAGAATCCGAGCGGGCCAGCCGCGCCTGACGTCGCCGCGGGTCTTGACCGACCACAGGTGCTCGCCACAGGCAACCGTCGAGGCACCGTCCTGCGTCGCGAGACGGAAGACGTCCTTGCGACCCTGCGGATAGACGCCGAGAACCGGTGTCGGCCGACCGTCGGAGCCGACGACGAGGTCACCGACGCGCAGTTCACCGATCGGCCGGAAGCCCTGCGGGGTCAGCACCGGTGCGTCCACCGGCTGCGCACGTCCCCGCATGTACGCCAGGGGGGCCACCTCGATCGTCCCGGCGGCCATCAGCCGCGGGATCGACTCCGGGTCGAGCATGTCGTGCAGGGCGTCGTACAGCGGTCGCAGATAGGGGTCGATCTTGTCGTAGAGCGTGCCTGGCAGGAACCCGAGCCGCTCGCCCGCCTCGACCGCCGGGCGGGTCAGGATGATCCGGTTGACCTGCTTGGCCTGCAGGGCCTGGACCGCCTTGGCCATCGCCAGGTAGGTCTTGCCGGTGCCCGCCGGACCGATCCCGAAGACGATGGTGTGGTCGTCGATCGCGTCGACGTAGCGCTTCTGGTTCAGCGTCTTGGGGCGGATCGTCCGCCCGCGCCCACTCAGGATGGACAGCGTCAGCACCTCGCCGGGCACTGGCCCGTCCGCCTGCTGCAGCAGCGCAAGGCTGCGCTCGACCGCGTCGGCGTTGAGCTGCTCGCCGGTGGCCACGAGGGCGAGCAGTTGCTCGAACAGCAGGACACCGAGTGCGTTGTCCCGCGCCGATCCGGTGAGCGTGATCTCGTTGCCGCGGACGTGCACGTCGCTGGCCAGGACCCGTTCGACGGTGGCGAGCACCTCGTCACGGCTGCCGAGCAGGGTCACCATCGACTGCTCCGGCGGGACCACGATCTTGCTGACGACGCGCTGGGCTGCGCCGGGACTGCGGGGGTTGTCGGGCATGTGGTCGGCGCTCGCCGCTCTCCGAGACGTCAGTGGGACCGGCCAAGGCTACCCGCAGCCGATCAGCCCAGCGCCCCGAGCGAGCGGCCGCCGAGGACGTGGACATGTGCGTGCAGCACGCTCTGCCCGCCATCGGCACCGGTGTTGGAGAGCAGCCGATAACCTCCGGCCAGCCCCTCCTGTCGAGCCACCGCCACGGCGGCCGCCAGCATCTCCGTGAGCACGGCCGGATGGGCATCGGCCAGCGCGGCCACATCGGCGTGGTGGTCGCGGGGAACGACCAATACGTGCACCGGAGCCTGCGGCGCCACATCGCGGAAGGCGAGCGTGCGCTCGGTCTCGTGAACGATCCTGGCCGGGACCTCGCCGGCGACGATCCGGCAGAACAGGCACCCGCTCACCGGCGCTCCCGGGTGAGAAAGAGACCGGCGATGCCGGCGAAGCCCAGCAGCGCGGCCACGACCACGATGCGGCGAAAGAAGGTGGACACGCGGCGATCGTAGGGGGCGAGGCCGTCGGTCCGTCGCGATCGCGCGCGCCGGCCGCTCACGACCACCGGGCGGTCCGGGCACTCACGACCGCGGCGGCTGCGGCCCCCGCCGTGGACGTGCGCAGGACACTTGCTCCCAGGCGAACCGATCGCCCTCCGGCGGCGACCAACCCGGCCAGTTCGCGGTCGCTGATGCCGCCCTCGGGCCCGACCACGAGGAGCACCTCTCCCGTCGCGGGCAAGGACGTGCCGGCCAGCGGCGCGACTGCCGACTCGTGCAGCACCAGGGTGGTCGCCGCTGCCATCCGCAGCATCAGCTCAGGGGTGTCGAGCGGGTCGGGTACGACGGGATGCCGGGCGCGACGCGACTGCTTGCCGGCTTCGCGCGCGGTGGCTCGCCAGCGGGCAAGGGCTCGCTCACCGCGTACGCCCTCCCACTTCACGACGCAGCGCTCAGCCGACCAGGGGATGATCTCGTCGACCCCGACCTCCGTAGCCAACTCGACCGCCAGCTCACCGCGGTCGCCCTTGGCCAAGGCCTGGACCAGGACCAGGCGCGGACACGGCTCGGGATCGGTCGACCGCGACACGACGCGCAACTCGACGGCGTCCGGCTCCAGACCGGTTACCGTGCAGTGCGCGCGGTTCCCGGCTCCGTCGGCGAGATCGACGTTCTCACCGATGCGCACCCGTCGGACCGTCGCGGCGTGCCGCCCTTCCGGCCCACGCAGGACGAGTAGGTCCGCGGACACGTCGGCGACAAGGAAGAGCGGCGCACTCACCCCTACCGCCGTCGACGTCCGAACAACCCGTTGCCCTTGCCCGAGACGGCGGCTCGCTCCTCGCCACGCAGCCGGGCCAGGTCGCGCAACAACTCCTCCTGCTTGAGGTCGAGCTTGGTCGGCACCTGGATATGCAAGTGGACGTGCAGGTCGCCGCGCCCGCTGCTGCGCAGGTGCGGCACGCCCCGGGCGCGCAGCGTCAGTACGGCATCGGGCTGGGTGCCGGCGGCGATGTCGAGTTCCTCGTCCCCGTCCAGCGTGGTCAGCGGGATGCAGGTGCCCAGCGCCGCCGCGGTCATGGGCAGCGTCACGGTGCAGTGCAGGTCGTCGCCCTCGCGGGTGAACACCGGATGCCTGCGCTCGGCGATCTCGACGTAGAGGTCGCCTGCCGGACCGCCTCCGGGACCCACCTCGCCCTTGCCGTTCAGCCGGATGCGCATCCCGTTTTCCACGCCCGCAGGCACTTTCACGGTGAGCGTGCGACGCGCCCGAACCCGCCCGTCACCGCCGCACTCCCCGCACGGGTGCTCGACCAGCGAGCCGATGCCGCCGCAGCGGGGACAGGCCCGGGTGGTCATCACCTGACCGAGGAACGAGCGCTGCACCTGCTGCACCTCGCCCCGACCCTGACAGGTGTCGCAGATCACCGGGGAGGTGCCGGGTGCCGTGCCCTCACCGGTGCAGGTCGAGCAGACCACCGCGGTCTCGACGGTCAGCTCGCGGTCGGTCCCGAACGCCGTCTCGGACAGCTCGCACTCCATGCGCAGCAGAGCGTCGGCACCCGCGCGGACGCGGCTGCGCGGGCCGCGGCCTGCCGCGCCGCCGGCGCCCGCGCCGAAAAAGGCGTCCATGATGTCGCCGAGACCGCCGAAGCCCTGGCCGAACGGACTGGCGCCGCCGCCGCCCGACAGCGGGTCGCCGCCGAGGTCGACGATGCGCCGCTTCTCCGGGTCGCTCAGCACTTCGTACGCGGCGGTGACCGTCTTGAATTGCTCCTGGGCCACCGGGTCGGGGTTCACGTCGGGATGCAGCGTGCGCGCGAGCTGGCGGTAGGCCTTCTTCAGCTCGTCGTCGGTGGCGTCCCGGGTGACTCCCAGAGCGCCGTAGTAGTCGGCCATCAGGCGCCCGCCAGCAGCTCGCCGACGTAGCGTGCGACGGCGCGGACCGAGCCCATGTTGCCGGCGTAGTCCATGCGAGTCGGGCCGACGACACCCAGGCCGCCATACGGGCTTCCGTCCGGGCCGTAGCCCATCGTCACCACTGAGGTGGACCGCAGTCCCTCCACGTTGTTCTCCTCGCCGATCTTGACGTGCACGGTGCTCGGGTCATGGAGCTCACCGATCAGCTTGAGCAGGACGACCTGCTCCTCCAGCGCCTCCAGCACCGGCCGGAGGGTGAGCGGGAAGTCGACGACGTGGCGGGTCAGGTGGGCCGTGCCCCCGAGGGCGATGCGCTCCCCGGGCTGGTCTACCAGCGTTTCCAGTACGACCGACATCACACTGGTCAGGATCGGCCGGATCGCCGACGGCGCTGCGTCCGGAAGGTCGGCCAGGGCGGCCGGGGCGTCCACCAGCCGGGCGCCGTGCAGGCGGCTGCCGAACGCGTGCCGCAGCGTCGCCACCTCCTGTTCGGACAGTGTCGTGGGCAGCTCGAGGACCCGCTGCTCCACCCGGCCGGTGTCGGTGATCAGCACCAACAGCAGCCGGTTCGGCGCCAGGTGGACGATCTCCAGGTGACGCACCGAGCTGCGCGAGAGGCTGGGGTACTGCACCACCGCGACCTGCCGGGTCAACTGGGACAGCAGCCGCACCGAGCGGCGCACGACGTCGTCGAGGTCGACCGCGCCCTCCAGGAACGACTGGATGGCGCGGCGCTCCGGCGGAGTGAGCGGCTTGACCGTGGACAGCCGATCGACGAACAGGCGGTAACCCTTATCGGTCGGGATCCGCCCGGCGCTGGTGTGCGGATGGGTGATGTAGCCCTCGTCTTCGAGCGCCGCCATGTCGTTGCGCACCGTGGCCGGGCTGACCCCCAGCCCGTGGCGTTCGGCCAGCGCCCGGGAGCCGACCGGTTCGGTGGTCGACACGAAGTCCTCGACGATGGCCCGCAACACCTCGAGCTTGCGGTCGTCCAGCACTGCGACACCTCTTCCCGGCACTCCTCGGCAGACCCTGGCACTGTGTGGGGCAGAGTGCCAGTGTACGGGGGCGGGTCGCTTCCCGAGGCTGCCAGCCGGGCCGGCCGTCGCACGGGTCAGCGTCCGGCGAGGTGGACGGCGAGGTCGCGGGAGCGGGACACATAGCTCCCCCCAAACAGCGCGGCGTGCACCAGCAGCGGGAACAACTGCCACAGCCGCACCCGGTCACGCCAGCCGTCGGCCAGCGGAGCGACCTCGTCGTAGGCCGCGAGGGTGCGCGTCGGGAACGGCCCGAACAGGCTCAGCATGGCGAGGTCCACCTCGCGGTGACCGCCGTGGGCCGCCGGGTCAATCAGCCACGGACGTCCCTGCGTGTCGGCCAGCACGTTGCCAGTCCACAGGTCGCCGTGCAGCCGGGCCGGCGGTTCGGCTGGGGCCTCGACCGGTACCCGGGCGACCTCGCGCTGCAGACCCACCCGGGCGGCGAGCGGCAGCAGCCGGTGCTCGCGGTAGTAGCTGGCCCAGTCGTCACCCTCGGGGCAGGCCAGCTCGCAGCGACCGACGAGGAACCTCCCCGGAGCGGGCAGCGAGCCGAACCGCGCAGCACCGGCCCGGTGCATCGTGGCGAGCATTCGGCCGAGCTCCTCCTGCCCTGCTCGGCTCGAGGTTCCGACCTCGATCCGCCGGAGTACCAGCAGATCCGGGGACTCCTGCAGGATCTCAGGGACGCGGGCACCGGCCTCGGCCAGCCAGCGCAGCCCGGCCGCCTCCAGCGGAGCCGGGTCAGCCTTGCGGAAGGTCGAGTTCATCGAGCAGCCGTGCGCATGCTGCCTCGACGATGTCGAGCACCAAGTCGAAGCCGTCCTCGCCGAAGTAGGGATCGGGAACGTCGGTTCCGGCGAGCAGCCGGATCTTGTGCGCGGTGCCCGGCGGAGCGATGCGGCGCAGGTCGCGGACGTTCTGCGCATCTGCGGCGAGCAGCAGGTCGGACGCCGCGAAGTCCTCCCGGGTGACCTGCCGGGCCGCGCCGGTCAGGGTGATTCCGCGCCGAGCCGCCGCCTCGCACGATCGCTGGTCCGGGGAGGCACCGGTGTGCCAGCCTCCGGTGCCGGCGCTGTCGACGGTGACCTGGTCGGTGAGCCCCCGCTCGGCGACCAACCGGCGCATCACCGCTTCGGCCGTCGGGGACCGGCAGATGTTGCCGAGGCAGACGAAGAGCAGGTGGACCGGCACAGCGCCATTCTGGCGTGCCGGCGCGGCCGGGTGCGGATGGGTTGCGGATCGACTGCCCTGGGGTCCACGCCCGCCCGGGACACTTCTGCACACAACGTGATCGTCTACGCCTCGCGATCAGACCTGGTCGAGCCTGAAGCGCGCAGGAAGTGGATCACGATGTGTGCAGGTGTTGCCCGCCGCGAGGTGTCACCGGGGAATCGCCGCTCACCTGCTCGACGAGCGGGCGAGCGAGGCCGGCGAGCGGTTCTCGCCGCGGCAGCTCGACAAGGAACGGCGCGCTACGGCACCGACACCCGCGGCGCGGTTGGGGATCAGCCGCCTCGCCGGAGCACCTCGACCTCCCCGCCCGGCCTCCCCTCCCTGATCAACTGTCGTCGCCCGGGTCCCCTCCCTGATCAACTCCCCCACCCAGGTCCCCTCCCTGATCAACTGTCGTCACCCAGGTCCCCTTCCTGATCAACTGTCGTCACCCAAGTCCCCTTCCTGATCAACTGTCGTCAATCGGACTGCACAGCACTAGATCTGCGCCACATGATCAGGGAGGGAGCCGCGGGTGCGCCACATGATCAGGGAGGGGCAGCACGACGGACCCCGGGCTCGGACTCTAGGCGCTGCGGGCGGCGCGCGGGTTGCGGCCCGCGTAGGTGGAGGAGCCGCTGGTCGGCCGCCCGCCGCTGCCCGCCGGACGCCGGCTGGGACGACGGTCACCCTGCGGACGCGGGACGTACGGCGCCCGCGGGGCGACCACGATCGGCTCGCCCGACTCGGCGAGCTCGCGGACAGCGGGGTGGCCGACGACGACGGCGACGGCGCTGGCATCCACGCCGGCGCGCTCGCGCATCCGCTGGTGCTCGCGCACCTGGTCGCTGGTGATGAACGACAGCACCGTGCCGCTCGCGCCGGCGCGCGCGGTGCGACCGGAGCGGTGCAGGTAGTCCTTATGATCGGCCGGCGGGTCGTAGTGCACGACGAGATCGACGTCGTCGACGTGGATCCCGCGCGCCGCGACATCGGTCGCCACGAGCACCCGGGCGTGCCCGGTGGTGAAGTTCTCCAGGGCGCGCTTGCGGGCGTGCTGGGTCAGGTTGCCGTGGATAGCTCCGGCCTCCACCCCGACCTTGCGCAGTTGCAGCGCGAGCCGGTCGGCACCGTGCTTGGTACGCACGAAGATCAGCGTGCGCCCCGGCCGGGCGGCGATCTCTGCGGCGATGTCCACCTTGGCCGCCGGCTGCACCGCGTAGACCCGGTGATCCATGGTGGTCACCGTGGACTCGGCGCTGGCGACGGCGTGGATGGCCGGGTCGGGCAGGTACTGGCGCACGAGCGCGTCCACACCGCGGTCCAAGGTGGCCGAGAACAGCAGCCGCTGGGCGTCCACCGGGGTCAGGTTCAGCAGCGCGGTGACGGCGGGCATGAAGCCGAGGTCGGCCATGTGATCGGCCTCGTCCAGCACGGTGATCTGCACGCTTGCCAGCGAACACTCCCGCTGCTCGATGAGGTCCTGGAGCCGGCCGGGGGTCGCGACGACGATGTCGATCCCGCGCCGGAGCTGGTCGATCTGACGGCCCATCGAGGCGCCCCCGTAGATGGCGCTGAGCTTGAGGTCGACCGCCTGGGCCAGGGGCGCGAGTGCGTCGTGTACCTGCTGCGCGAGCTCCCGGGTGGGGACCAGGACCAGACCGCGAGGCGCCCCGCTGACCCGGGCGCCCCCGATCAGACGGGCCAGCATCGGCAGGCCGAAGGCCAGGGTCTTGCCCGAGCCGGTGGCGCCCCGGCCAAGCACGTTGCGGCCGGCCAGCGCATCGGGGATGGACCGCGTCTGGATGGCGAACGGGGCATGCAGATCGCGGCGGGCCAGCGCGCCGACCAGCCTGTTCGGCACCCCGAGCGAGGCGAATGTTGCTTCGCTGGGGTCGGTTTCGGCGGCAGCCGCATCTGCGGCAGCGTCCAACGCGAGCTCGAGATCGGACTTGACGCTCCTGGCGGCGCGTGCGGACGCGGCGGGACGGCGGGACTGGCCGTAGCCGGCACTGGGCCGGCGGGGAGCGGAGGAGGAGCGGGTGGACGTGGGACGGCCTGACATGTGAGGAGGAACTCCGTTGCTGGGTGGCGGGCCGCGGACATGCACGCGGCGACAACCCTGGCGAACGGGGCAGAGACGACACACGATGCGACCAGCGGGCGGCTTGCCCGCGAAGTGACGGCCGGATCGGAAGAGACCTGAACGTCTGAGTTGTCCCAGCCTACCCGCACACGGGCGCAGCGGCCTTACGCTCCGGTCATGACCGGCCCGGGACAGCCGCTGCCCTGGAACGACCCGCCGCCGTACGGAGCGCCGGGCTGTTCTTCGTCCTCATCGGCATCCCGCTGATGCTGGCGATCATTGTCGCGGGCATCGTGTTCGGTATCATGGCCGCCGTGGCCGCTGGCCGACGAGAGCTCTACCGCTATCCGCTGACGGTCCGCTTCGTGTCGTAGCCGAGCCGGGCGCGCAACCCGCTCAGTCGACGAGGTCGCGCACGACGGCGTCGGCCAGCAGGCGGCCCCGCAGGGTCAGCACGGCGCGACCCGTTGCGTGTGCGGCCGGCTCGAGCAGCCCAGCGGCGACCTGGCGGACCGCGGCGGTCACCCCGGCCGGGCGCAGGACCGACAGATCCAGGCCCTCGCGCAGTCGGACCTCCAGCAGGACCCGTTCCACCCGTCGCTGCTCGACGGTCAGCAACTCGCGGCCGGCCCCGGGTGAGGCGCCGGCCGCGAGCCGGTCGGCGTACGCCCGGGGGTGCTTGACGTTCCACCACCGCACGCCGCCGACGTGGCTGTGCGCGCCCGGCCCGATTCCCCACCAGTCAGCGCCGCGCCAGTAGCCGAGGTTGTGCCGGCACGGCGTCCCCCAGTTGCTGACCTCGTACCAGCCGAGGCCGGCCAATGCCGAATCGGCGAGCAGGTAGCGGTCGGCGAGCACGTCGTCGTCGGGGGCGGGCAGCAGCCCGCTCGCCACTTGCCGGCTCAGTCGGGTGCCGGACTCGACGATGAGCGCGTACGCCGACACGTGCGTCGGGCCGGCGGACAGCGCGGCGTCCAGGGAGGCCCGCCAGTCGTCGTCGCTCTCGCCCGGCGTGCCGTAGATCAGATCGAGGCTGACCTGCTCGAAGCCGGCCGCGAACGCCTCCTTCGCCGCCTGCTGCGGGCGGCCGGCGGTGTGCGTGCGGTCGAGCACCCGCAGCACCGAGGTGACCGCCGACTGCATGCCGAACGACACGCGGGTGAAGCCACCGTCGAGCAGGGCCGTCAGGTAGCGCTCGTCTACCGAGTCGGGGTTGGCTTCGGTGGTGACCTCCGCACCGGCGGCGAGCCCGAACTCGCTGCGCACCGCGTCGAGCATCCGCACCAGGTCGGCGGCGGGCAGCAGGGTCGGCGTACCGCCTCCCAGGAAGACGGTGTCCACGGGTGGGGCGTCGCCCAGCACTTTCCGCGCGAGCCGCAGCTCGGCGATCGCGGCATCGGCATAGGACGCCTGGAGTGCCCCACCCCCGAGTTCGGACCCAAGGTAGGTGTTGAAGTCGCAGTAGCCGCAGCGCGAGGCGCAGAACGGCACGTGCAGGTAAAGGCCGAACGGGCGACGTCCCAGCTCAGCGACCGCCGACGCCGGCAGTGCGCCCGAGGGCGGGACAGGCTCGCCGTCGGGTAGGGCGCTGGGCACCGGTCCAGTCTGCGTCAGACGACGCTCGAAGCCTCGACGCCCGCTCGCCGCCCGCGGGCTCACCGCTTCAGGCGCACCGTCACGGGGAACGGCTCCTGGACCATGAGCTCCTCGGTGCCGCTGATCCGGGCGGTCTCCACGTACAGCCCTTCCCGCAAGGTGAGCACGGTCAGCGACGGCTCCACCGGGTCGACCAGCCAGTACGACGGCACACCCGCCTCGGCGTACACGCTCCACTTGCCGAGCAGGTCACGGCGACGGGTGGAAGGCGACAGCACCTCGACCACCAGCAGCGGAGCGACCGTGGTGCCGCGGTCCTCGCAGTCCGAACGACGGGTCACGGTGATGTCCGCCATCACGTAAAAGGGGTCGGCGTACCAGAAGCCGAAGTTCGCACCGAGGACAGCGAGATCGTCGGGCGCCGCCACCCTCAGCCTCGTCAGCAGCTCTGCCGCGGCATCCTCGTGCCGGAAGGTGCAGGGCGGGCTCACGACGACAGAACCGTCGAGAACTTCGTACGGGATGTCCTGCTCGTCGAGGTAGGCCAGGAGACCGGGGTGAACCGACGCCGGTGCCTCATGCGGTGCTGCGGTCATCAATTGCCCCTTTCACTTGGCGGCGCTCTCCTGGCCGGTGGACAACGCTGCGATGAAGGCCTCCTGCGGCACCTCGACCCGGCCGACCATCTTCATCCGCTTCTTGCCCTCCTTCTGCTTCTCCAGCAGCTTGCGCTTGCGGGTGATGTCACCGCCGTAGCACTTGGCGAGCACGTCCTTTCGGATCGCCCGGATGTTCTCCCGCGCGATCACCCGCGCGCCGATGGCCGCCTGGATCGGCACCTCGAAGTTCTGCCGGGGGATGAGCTCGCGCAGCTTCGAGGCCATGGAAGTGCCATAGCCGTAGGCCTTGTCGCGGTGCACGATCGCGCTGAAGGCGTCGACCGGCTCGCCCTGCAGCAGGATGTCGACCTTGACCAGGTCGGCGACCTGCTCGCCGGACAGCTCGTAGTCCAGGCTGGCGTAGCCCTTGGTGCGTGACTTCAGCTGGTCGAAGAAGTCGAAGATGATCTCCCCCATCGGGAGTACGTAGCGCAGCTCGACGCGGTCCTCGGACAGGTAGTCCATGCCCTGCAGCGTGCCGCGCCGGCCCTGGCAGAGCTCCATCACCGTGCCGACGTAGTCGCTGGGCAGCAGCACCATCGCTTTGCAGACCGGCTCGTGGATCTCGCTGATCTTGCCGCCGCCGGGCCAGTCGCTCGGGTTGGTCACCACCACCGCCTCGCCGCTCTCCAGCACCACCCGGTAGACGACGTTCGGGGCGGTGGAGATGAGAGCGAGCCCGTGCTCGCGCTCCAGCCGCTCGCGCACGATCTCCAGGTGCAGCAGGCCCAGGAAGCCGACCCGGAAGCCGAAGCCCAGCGCCGCCGAGGTCTCCGGCTCGTAGACGAGCGCGGCGTCGTTGAGCCGCAGCTTGTCCAGTGCCTCGCGCAGTGCGGGGTATTCGCTTCCGTCCAGCGGATACAGCCCGGAGAACACCATCGGGCGGGGGTCGCGGTAGCCGCCGAGCGACTCGGTCGCGGCGTTGCGTACCGTCGTCAAGGTGTCGCCCACCCGGGCCTGCCGGACGTTCTTCACCCCGGGGATGACGTAGCCGACCTCGCCGGCACTGAGCGTCTCGGTCGGGGTCATCTCCGGGCTGACGACACCGACCTCGAGGATCTCGTGGGCGTTCTGCGTCGACATCATCAGCCCGCGGTCTTTGGTCGACAGCTGCCCGTCGAAGACCCGGACGTAGGTGATGACGCCGCGATAGGAGTCGTAGACGCTGTCGAAGATCATCGCGCGGGCAGGAGCGTCGACACTGCCGATCGGCGCGGGGACCTGGCGGACGATCGCGTTCAGCACCGCGGGTACGCCCTCGCCGGTCTTCGCGCTGATCCGCAGCACGTCGCCAGGGTCGCAGCCGATAATCTTCGCAATCTCCTCGGCGTACTTGTCGGGCTGGGCTGCCGGAAGGTCGATCTTGTTGAGCACCGGAATGATGTGCAGGTCGTTCTCCAGCGCCAGGTAGAGGTTCGCCAGCGTCTGCGCCTCGATGCCCTGCGCGGCGTCGACCAGGAGCAGGGCGCCCTCGCAGGCGGCCAGACTGCGGCTCACCTCGTAGGTGAAGTCGACGTGGCCCGGCGTGTCGATCATGTGCAGGACGTAGTCGCGGCCGTCATCCGCGGTCCACGGCAGACGGACGTTCTGGCTCTTGATAGTGATGCCGCGCTCGCGCTCGATGTCCATCTTGTCGAGGTACTGCGCGCGCATCTGACGCGCGTCGACGACCCCGGTCAGCTGCAGCATCCGGTCGGCCAGCGTCGACTTCCCGTGGTCGATGTGCGCGATGATGCAGAAGTTGCGAATGATCGCAGGGTCGGTCGTGGGCACGTCCCATCTTTCCACGCTCACCAGTCGGGCAGCCGGAGACGAGAGCGGTGCTGGCACGGGCGTACGGCGGGGTCGCGGGCCTCGTGGTCTCGCTGATCCAGCGCAGGCGGCCTCGGCCCCGCGGGCCTTGCTATGGTCTATCCCGAACGCGTGCCGTGCCATCGGTGCCGCGCGCTAGCCGGAACCATCCCGAACCCCCGAGATCTGAGTTGAGGACGACGCCGCGTGGCCAACATCAAGTCGCAGATCAAGCGCATCAAGACCAACGAGAAGGCCCGGCTGCGCAACAAGTCGGTCAAGTCGTCGCTGAAGACCTCGATCCGCAAGTTCCGGGCCGCCGCCGACGCCGGTGACGCGGCCGCAGCCACCACGCTGATGCGGGACGCGAGCCGCTCACTGGACAAGGCCGCGAGCAAGGGCGTGATCCACGCCAATCAGGCCGCCAACCGCAAGTCGGCGTTGCACAAGCGGGTCGAGCAGTTGAACGCCCCCGCCGCCTAGCGGTCAGCGCCGCCTAACTGTCAGGTCGGCGCGCCGACGGCGTCGGTCCCCTCGGGGTCCGGCGCCGTCGGCGTCTGCACGGTCGACGTACGAGCGGATCGCCGCCGGCTGGCCCCGCTGAACTCGGCCGGCGGTCGCGCAGCTGCGGGTCGCGATGCTGCTGCCGCGCTCTGGCGCTGCAGGGTGCCGGCGAGTACGTCGTGGGCCTTGACGACCGCGGCCACCGCGACAGGAAGCACCAGCAACGTCCAGGCGCTGGCGAGGTCGGCGAGGACCAGCAGCACCGCGACCGTGATCGCCCCCTCACCGAGTAGAGCCCGCTGCCACATGTTCGGCTCGATGTGACGCAGCCGCAGCAGCCTCGGGTATAGCGGCTTCTTCGTGGTGCTGCTGGCCATCTGGCGTGACTCCTGTTCTGCCGTTCGATCCTCGCTGGATTGCTTCACCCGCTGGCCTGACGCGCCCTGACCACCGCGAGCAGTGCCCGCTCCACGGCGTAGCCCGGATCGGCGGCAGCACCCTTGACGTCGGCGTCCGCCGTGGCGACGAACGACAACGCCGACGACAGCGCCTCCGGTCGCCAGCCACGAGCCTGGCGCTGCACCTTCTCGACCTTCCGGGCCGGCATGCCGAGCTGGCCGGCGATCTGGTGGGCCGGCACCCGACCGGCGCTCGCCACACGCGCCATCGACCGCAGCGTGCTGGCCAGCGCGCTGGTCACCAGGACCGCGGCCAGGCCGGTGCTCTGGCCCCATCGGGCGCGTTCCAGCGCCCCAGGCAGGTCGCCCTCGACCACGAGGTCGGCGATATTAAAGCCCTCGTACTTGGGCAGGGCTCGCCCGCGGTGGTAGCGGGCGACGGCCTCCGTCGTGATCGCTCCCTCGGTGTCGGCGAGCAGCTGCCCCGCCGCCGAGGCCAGCTCGCGCAGGTCCTCCCCCACAGCTTCCAGCAGCGCGGCGACTGCCTCCTCCTCCAGGATGCGACCGTCGACCTTGAGTTCTCGGCGCAGGAAGTCCCGCCGCTCGCCGAACCTCGTGATCTTCGGTGCGTCGATGCGACGCGGCTTGGCCGCGATCAGCGCGGTGAGCAACCCCTTGCCCTTGGCGCCGCCGGCATGGACGACCACCACCTGTACGTCATCCAACGGTGCGGTGGCGTAGGCCACCAGCTCCGCGGCGACCTCCTTGGTGAGGTCCTGGGCGGCGCGGACGACCAGCACCCGGCGCTCACCGAACAGCGACGGGCTCAGCAGGTCATCGAGGTCACCGCACTGCAGATCACCGGCGGCGACGTCGTGCAGCTCCAGATCCGGCTCGGCTGCCCTCGCCGCCCGCACGGTGCCCGACACCGCCCGGCTCACCAGCAACTCCTCGTCCCCGACGACCAGCGTCAGGGGGACCAGCGGGGTTGCAGTCACGCAGCAGTCTTTCACGCCACGCCCTGAGCCCTGTCTCGGACACCGACTCGCCGACCGGACCGGAGGCGCTGACCCCGGAGCAGACGCGGCAGATCATCGACAGCCAGCGGGCCAGGTCGACGCGGCGCTCGTGGTCGATGAGCGCCGGCTCTACCTCGCATGGGGCAGCGCTTGGCTCGTCGGCTTCCTGGGGCTGTGGGCCAGCTCCGGGTCCGAAGCGCTGTTTCCGGCTGTCCGGGCCGGAGCCTTTGGCGTGTTCTTCCTCTTGCTCGCCGCAGCGTCGGTCTTCACCGCCGTGCACATCGCCCGGGCGACCCGAGGTGTGCAGGGCGTCTCGGCCACCACGGGACTGATGTACGGCTGGTCCTGGGGCGTGTCCTTCGCGGCGCTGCCGGTGCTCATCTACTCCACGAAGCGGGTGGGCGCGTCGGTGGCCACGATGGACCTGCTGTGGACCACGCTTGCCGGCGACCTACGTCGCCTTGTCAGCCCGGGGCCGCATCGCCTACCAGGACTACCTCGTGGTGTTGCGGTCCCTGCTCGCGGCCAGCGCGCCTTCCGCGCCGGTGGGCCACGAGGTGGGTCGA
>JBBSUR010000037.1:0-16713 GCA_038234255.1 Mycobacteriales bacterium
CGAAGCTCCCGAGCCGGATCTTCGGGCCCTGCAGATCGATGAGCACACCCACGCCCCGTCCCGACTCGTCGGAGGCCTGCCGAACCCATCGATAGGCCTCCGCGTGCTGGGCGTGGGCTCCGTGGCTGAAGTTCAGCCGCGCCACGTCCATGCCGGTGTAGACCAGACTGCGCACGGCCTCGTAGGAATGGGTGGCCGGGCCCAGCGTGCAGACGATCTTCGCTCGGCGCTTCACGCCGCCACAGTAGGGGGACGGCGCGGTCCCGGGCCTACCGGCTGGTGGGAACCACCGGAGCGGGCAGGGACGTGTCGCCGCACAGCGACCGATCCACGGCGGCGGCGGCGGCGCGGCCCTCAGCGATCGCCCAGACGACGAGCGACTGACCCCGGCCCATGTCGCCGGCGACGAAGACGCCGGGCACGTTGGTCGCCCAGCCGGCGTCGCGGGCGACGTTGCCGCGGCCGTCGAGCTCGACGTCGAGCGCCTCCAGCAGGCCGGTCCGCTGGGGACCGGTGAAGCCCATCGCCAGCAGGACCAGCTGCGCGGGCAGCACCCGCGACGTGCCCTCGACCGGCTCGAAGCGCCCGTCGACCAGCGAGACGTCGACCAACTCCAGCCCGCTGACCGCGCCGTCGGCGCCGATGAAGCGCTGCGTGTTGACGCCGAACAGGCGCTCCCCGCCCTCCTCGTGGGCGCTGCTGGTGCGGTAGATCAGCGGCCAGGTCGGCCAGGGGGTGGAGTCCGGCCGCTGCTCGGGTGGCCTGGGCAGGATCTCCAGCTGGGTGAGCGACCGGGCGCCCTGGCGGATCGCGGTGCCCAGGCAGTCGGCGCCGGTGTCCCCGCCCCCGATGATGATGACGTCCTTGCCCGCAGCCGAGATCGGCGGCTGCGCCAGATCACCTTCCTGCACCCGGTTCGAGGGCACGAGATACTCCATCGCCAGGTGGATCCCGTCGAGGTCCCGGCCCTCGACGGGCAGGTCGCGGCCCAGGGTCGAGCCACCGGCGAGCAGCACCGCGTCGTACTCCTCGCGCAGGGCGGCCACCGTCACGTCCACCCCGACGTCCACGCCGGTACGGAACTGCGTGCCCTCGGCGCGCAGTTGCTCCAGCCGGCGGTCCAGGACCCGCTTTTCCATCTTGAACTCCGGGATGCCGTAGCGCAGCAGCCCCCCGATCCGGTCGGCCCGCTCCAGCACGGTCACGTCGTGACCGGCCCGGGTGAGCTGCTGCGCGGCCGCCAGACCCGCCGGTCCCGACCCGACGACGGCGACCTTTCGGCCGGTGCGGCCGACCGCCGGCTGCGGCGTGACCCAGCCTTCGACGAAGGCCCGGTCGATGATCTCGACCTCGACCTGCTTGATGGTGACCGGCTTGGCATCCCCGGACGGCCCGGGGATGCCCAGGACGCACGCCGCCTCGCACGGCGCCGGGCACAGCCGCCCGGTGAACTCGGGGAAGTTGTTCGTGGCGTGCAGCCGCTCGATCGCCTCCGCCCAGTCGTCGCGGAACACCAGATCGTTCCACTCCGGGATGAGATTGCCGAGCGGGCAGCCGTTGTGGCAGAACGGGATGCCGCAGTCCATGCACCGGCCGGCCTGGTCGTGCAGGGCCTGGGCCGGGAAGTCCTCGTAGACCTCCTTCCAGTCCCGAATGCGCACGTCGACCGGACGGCGCGTCGGCAGCGCCCGGTCGTGCTTGAGAAACCCGGTGTGGTCGACCATCGGACGCCCTCCTAGCTCCGGCTCGCGGCCATCACGGCCTTGTCGACGTCGGAACCGTCCTCGCGCGCCTGCTCCATCGCGGCCAGCACCTTCTTGTAGTCCCGAGGCATGATCTTGGTGAACCGGTCCCAGTCGCCAGCGGCGAGCAGCGCCGCTGCCACCGGCGAACCGGTCTCGCTTTCGTGCTCGGTCAGCATCCGGCGCAACGTCTCGATGTCGCCCTCGGTCAGCGCCTCGAGCTCGACCATCTCGCGGTTGACCTTCACCTCGTCGAGGTCGAGCAGGTATGCCACCCCGCCGCTCATCCCCGCCGCCACGTTGCGCCCGGTCTCGCCGAGGATCGCCACCCGGCCGCCCGTCATGTATTCGCAGGCGTGGTCGCCGACCCCCTCGACCACCGCGGTCGCGCCGGAGTTGCGGACGCAGAAGCGCTCCCCCACCCGACCGCGGACGAACAGCGACCCGCTGGTCGCGCCGTAGAGCAGCGTGTTGCCGGCGATGACGTTGTCCTGCGCCGCGAAGCTGGCCTTGTCGTCCGGCCGCACCACGATGCGCCCGCCCGAGAGCCCCTTGCCGACGTAGTCGTTGGCGTCGCCGTACAGGCGCAACACGATGCCGCGGGGCAAAAAGGCGCCGAACGACTGCCCGGCCGAGCCGAACAGGTCGATGTCGATGGTGTTCTCGGGCAACCCGGCCCCTCCGTAGCGCCGGGTCACCTCCGCGCCGAGCATCGTGCCAACGGTGCGGTTGACGTTGCGGACCGGCCCGTCGATGTGCACCGGCGTGCCGTCCTGCAGCGCCTTGGCCGAGAGCTCGATCAGCCGGTTGTCCAGCGCGTGCTGGAGTCCGTGGTCCTGCGGGACGGCGGAGATGAGCGCCGCCCCCTCGGGCAGCTCGGGCCGGTGCAGGACCGGCGACAGATCCAGCCCGGCGGCCTTCCAGTGCTCGATGGCCTTGCGGGTGTCGAGCACCTCGACATGGCCGATCGCCTCGCGCAGGCTGCGGAACCCCAGCCCGGCCAGGATCTCGCGCACCTGCTGGGCGATGTATTCGAAGAAGGTCACGACGTAGTCGGCCTGGCCGGTGAACCGCTTGCGCAGGTCGGCGTTCTGGGTGGCGACACCGACCGGACAGGTGTCCAGGTGGCAGACCCGCATCATGATGCAGCCGCTCACCACCAGCGGCGCGGTGGCAAAGCCGTACTCCTCCGCGCCGAGCAGCGCACCGATGACGACGTCCCGGCCGGTCTTGAGCTGGCCGTCGACTTGGACCACGATGCGGTCGCGCAGGCCGTTGAGCAGCAGCGTCTGCTGGGTCTCGGCCAGGCCCAGCTCCCACGGCGAGCCCGCGTGCTTGAGCGAGGTGAGCGGCGACGCGCCCGTCCCACCGTCGTGGCCGGAGATCAGCACCACGTCGGCGTGCGCTTTGGCCACGCCGGCCGCGACCGTGCCGACGCCGACCTCGGCCACCAACTTGACGTGGATGCGCGCCCGGTTGTTGGCGTTCTTCAGGTCGTGGATCAGCTGGGCGAGGTCCTCGATCGAGTAGATGTCGTGATGCGGCGGTGGGCTGATCAGCCCGACCCCCGGGGTGGAGTGGCGGACCTTGGCGATGTAGGGGTTCACCTTCGGCCCGGGCAACTGGCCGCCCTCGCCCGGCTTGGCTCCCTGCGCCATCTTGATCTGGATGTCGTCGGCGTTGACCAGGTATTCGCTGGTCACGCCGAACCGGCCGCTCGCGACCTGCTTGATCGCGCTGCGCCGCTCCGGGTCGTAGAGCCGCTCGGGGTCCTCGCCGCCCTCGCCGGTGTTGCTGCGCGCGCCGAGCCGGTTCATCGCGATCGCCAGCGTCTCGTGCGCCTCCGGGCTGATCGAGCCCAGCGACATCGCGCCGGTGTTGAAGCGCTTCACGATCTCGCTGACCGGCTCGACCTCGTCGATCGGGACCGGGGGGCGGAGCCCCTCGCGCAGCATGAACAGCCCGCGCAGGGTGCCGGCCTTGGCCGACAGCTCGTCCACGGCGGCGGTGTAGGACTGGAAGACGTCGTACTTGCGGGCGCGGGTCGAGTGCTGCAGAGCGAACACGGTCTGCGGGTTGAACAGGTGGACCTCGCCCTCGCGGCGCCACTGGTATTCCCCACCGATCTCCAGGGTGCGGTGGGCCCGCTCGGTGGCGTTCTCCGGGTAGCCCCGGCGGTGCCGGGCGGCCACCTCCTCGGCGAGCACGTCCAGGCCGACCCCGCCGAGCCGGCTGGTGGTGCCCTGGAAATATTCGTCGACCAACTCCTGGCTCAGCCCGAGCGCCTCGAACACCTGCGCGCCGGTGTAGGACGCGATGGTGGAGATGCCCATCTTGCTCATCACCTTGAGCACGCCCTTGCCGGCTGCCTTGACGTACTTCTGCACCGCCTCCACCGGCTCGACGCCGACGAGGGTCCCTGCGTGGATCATGTCCTCGATCGTCTCGAAGGCCAGGTAGGGGTTGACCGCGGCGGCTCCGTAGCCCAGCAGCAGCGCGATGTGGTGGACCTCGCGGGCGTCCCCGGCCTCCACGACCAGTCCGACGCGGGTGCGGGACTTCTCCCGGATGAGGTGGTGGTGGACGGCGCTGGTGAGCAATAGGGAAGGGATCGGCGCCATGTGCTCGGTGGAGTCCCGGTCGGACAGCACGATCACCCGGGCGCCGGCGGCGATCGCCGTCGAGACTTCGCGGCGCACCCGGTCCAGCGCATCGCGCAGCGCCTCACCACCGCCGTTGACCGGGTAGAGCCCGTGCACGGTCACGGTGGAGAAGCCGGGCAGGTCGCCGTCCTCGTTGACGTGGACGATCTTGGCCAGGTCGTCGTTGGACAACACCGGGAACGGCAGGACGATCTGGCGGCAGGAGGCCGCGGTCGGATCGAGCAGGTTCTGTTCCGGCCCGATGCTGCCCGACAGGCTCGTCACCAGCTCCTCGCGGATGGCGTCCAGCGGCGGGTTGGTCACCTGGGCGAACAGCTGGGTGAAGTAGTCGAACAGCAGGCGTGGCCGCTCGGAGAGCACGGCGACGGGGGTGTCGGTGCCCATCGAGCCGATCGCCTCGATGCCGGCCTTGGCCATCGGCGTGAGCAGGATGCGCAGTTCCTCCTCGGTGTAGCCGAACACCTGCTGGCGCCGCAGCACCGACTCACGGGAGTAGACGACGTGCGTGCGGTCGGGCAGGTCGCCGAGCTCGAGCTGGCCGGCGTACAGCCAGTCGGCGTACGGGTGCTCGGCCGCCAGCGTCGCCTTCAGCTCGTCGTCCTCGATGATCCGGCCCTCGGCCGTGTCGACGAGGAACATTTTGCCGGGCTGCAGCCGGCCCTTGCGTACGACCTGGTCGGCGGGCACGTCGAGCACGCCAACCTCGCTGGCCAGGATGACCCGGCCGTCTGCGGTCTGCCACCAGCGGCTCGGGCGCAGGCCGTTGCGGTCCAGGACCGCGCCGATCTGGGTGCCGTCGGTGAAGGTCACGCACGCCGGGCCGTCCCACGGCTCCATCAGCGCAGCGTGGAAGGCGTAGAACGCCCGCTTGGCCGGGTCCATGTCGACGGCGTTCTCCCACGCCTCGGGGACCATCATCAGCACCGCGTGCGGCAGCGAACGACCGGCCATGTGCAGCAGCTCGAGCACCTCGTCGAAGCTGGCGCTGTCGCTCGCCCCGGGCGTGCAGACCGGGAACAGCCGGGACAGGTCGTCGGGCAGTTCGGCCGGGCCGCGCAGCAGCGCCTCCCGCGCCCGCATCCAGTTGCGGTTGCCACGCACGGTGTTGATCTCGCCGTTGTGCGCGATGTAGCGGTAGGGGTGGGCCAGCGGCCAGCTCGGGAAGGTGTTGGTCGAGAAGCGGCTGTGCACCAGCGCGAGCGCGCTGGCGAACCGCTCGTCGCCGAGGTCAGGGAAGAACGTCTGCAACTGCGTGGTCGTCAGCATCCCCTTGTAGACCAGCGTCCGGCACGACAGCGAGGCGAAGTAGGTCCCGGTCTCGTGCTCGGCGCGCTTGCGGGTCACGTAGGCGCGGCGCTCCAGCGCGTACGACGTCATGGCCGGGTCGTCGCTGACCAGCACCAGTTGGCCGAAGCGGGGCATGACCGATCGGGCGGTCGCCCCGATGCCGGCGCCGTCGGGGTCGACCGGGAGGTCGCGCCAGACCAGCGTGCGCAGCCCCTCCTGCGCGGCAAGGACATCGATGGCGGCGCAGGCAGCGGACGCCTCCCGCTCGTCCTGCGGCAAAAAGGCGATGCCGACGGCGTACTGCCCCGCCGCCGGAAGCTCGACGCCCTGCTTCGCGAGCGTCGGGCGCAGGAACGCGTCCGGGATCTGGGTGAGGATGCCCGCGCCGTCGCCGGTGTCCGGCTCGCTGCCGGACGCGCCCCGGTGGTCGAGGTTGCGCAGCGCGGTCAGGCCCTGCGCGACGGTGGCGTGCGTGACCCGACCGGCGATGTCGGCGACGAAGGCGACACCGCAGGCGTCGTGCTCGTACGCGGGGTCGTACAGGCCCTGGCGGGCCGGCCGCAGATGCAGGGATGTCGTCATGCCAGAGCCTCTCGCCGGGGTGTCGACTCGTGCGCCTGCTCACCCGGGACGTCCTTGGCCCTGCTGCAGATATCCGCAGGTTACACGCCGAGGCGGACATGGTGTGGCGTCGCTGGCTTGTGCCCCAACGGACCAACTGTCCGGTAATGACCCGTTCAGGCCATGGTGCACTGCCCGGTTCGCGGGCATTGTGGCAGGTATGAAGCCTGTGCCGGCGCAGCTGCCCGACGCCGACCAGATGCGCGCCGACCTGATCGCGACGGTCTCCCATGAGTTCCGCACCCCGCTGACCGGGATCCGCGGGGCCGCGCTCACCTTGCTCAAGCACGGCGACCGGCTGGACAAGGCCGCCCGCGAGGGTTTGCTGCAGGCGGTGCTGGACCAGCAGGAGCGGCTGAGCCGGCTGCTGGAGAACATGCTCGTCGCCGCTGGGGCGACCCGGGTGGACCCCTGTGCGTCGGCCGAGGTGGACGCCGTCGCGGCCGAGGTGGCCATGCTCGCCCCGGTCCGGCGACCCGACGCCCGCGGCGTGTCGGTCGTCGTGCCGGCCGGCACCACCGCGCGGATCGACCGGCAGGCCCTGCACCAGGTGCTCGCCAACCTCGTCGACAACGCCCTGACCCACGGCGCCGCCGGCTCGGTGCCGCTGGTGGCCGCCGGCGAGGACGAGCGAGGGGTCTGGCTCACCGTCAGCAACGAAGGGCCGGTGGTCGACCTCACTGCGGCCGGCCGGCTGTTCGAGCCGTTCACCCAGGTCGACTCCGGCGCGACCCGCGGCCGGGAGGGCATCGGGGTCGGGCTCTACGTCGTACGCCGCCTCGTCGAGGTGCACGGCGGCTCGGTCGAGGTACGCAGCGACAGCGGCTGGGTCACCGTCGAGGTGCGCCTGCAGGCTTTCGACGGTGCGTCGCCGCCCCGGAGCTCCTTGGTGGCGGGCTAGATCCTCGCCCCGACCAGGCTGCCCACGCCGTAGGTCAGCGCGGCTGCGGCAGCCCCGAGCACGAGCTGGCGGCTCCCGCTGTAGAGCGCGCCGCGGTCGGTGAACCGGCTGACCATGGCGCCGGCGACGAACAGCGCGACCAGCGCCAGCAGGATGGGCACGAGCAGCGTGGTGCCGCCGAACAGGTAGGGCAGCAGCGGGACGAGGGCCCCGGCGGTGAAGGCGACGAACGACGACCCGGCCGCGATCCAGGGTGAGGGCAGGTCGTCCGGGTCGATGCCGAGCTCCTCGCGGGCGTGCACCCGCCAGACCTGTTCGGGGTCGCGCGACAGCTGCCGGGCCACCGCCGCGGCGGTGTCCGCGTCGACCCCCCGGCTGCGGTACATCCCCGCGAGCTCGGCCTCCTCCGCCGCAGGGACCCGGCGGATCTCGGCCTTCTCGACCTCGATCTCGGCCCGGGCGAGCTCGGCCTGCGAGGCGACCGAGACGTACTCCCCCGTCGCCATCGAGAATGCACCGGCGGCCAGCCCAGCGAACCCGGCGAGCAGCACGGTCCTCGGCTCGTCGGCGCCCGCCGCGACTCCGGCGATCAGGGCGGTATTGCTGACCAGCCCGTCCATGACCCCGAACACCGCCGGGCGCAGCCAGCCGCCGGTGACGTCGCGGTGCTCGTGGTGCTGCTCGGGGGTGACCGGGCCGGTCTCGGTCATCGCGCGGCCACGGAGGTCACGGAGCGTCCGCCAACTCAGGTTCCGGCGCCCGTTCGACCCGCTCCTCGCGGCCGGCCTTGCGGCGCAGCCGCAGGTAGGTCACCGCGCCGACGAAGACCACCGCCATGACGTAGTCGTTCAGGCGCAGCCCGAACAGCTCGTTCGCCTCGTCGATCCGCAGCGCCTCGATCCAGATCCGCCCCACCGCGTAGGCCGCGAGGTAGAGGGCGAACACCCTTCCGCCGCCGAGCTTCCAGCGGCGGTCGGCCCACACCACCAGGGCGGCGACCCCCAGGTTCCACAGCAGCTCGTACAGGAAGGTCGGGTGGTAGGCGACCGCGCCCGGCACCGCATCGGGATTGTCCGGGTCGATCTTCAGGCCCCACGGCAGCATCGTCGGACGACCGAACAGCTCGGAGTTGAACCAGTTGCCGAGCCGCCCGATCGCCTGCGCGACCGCGATGCCGGGGGCCACGCTGTCGGCGAACGCGGTCCGGGAGTAGCCCCGGCGCCGGCACACCACGTAGGCCGCCAGGAAGCCACCGGCGATGCCGCCGGGGATGCCGAGCCCGCCTTGCCACACGTAGAGCGCCCGGACCGGCTCGTCCAGGTAGGCGGCCGGGCTGGTGACGACGTGGTAGATCCGGGCGCCGACGATGCCGAACGGCACCGCGATCGTGGCGACGTCGGTGACCGCGCCCCTCGTGCCGCCGCGGGCGACCCATCGACGCTCGCCGATCACGACGGCGGCGACGACGCCGAGCAGGATGCACAGCGCGTACGCCCGCAGCGGGAACGGCCCGATATGCCACACGCCCGTGGAGGGGCTGGGCAGGTAGGCGAGGCTCACCGACCAAGGATAAGCGGGACCGCAGCACGTACGCCGTCCGCCAGCTCGGCCGACAGCCGGCGCACCGCCTCGACGCCGCCGTCCTGCAGCGCCCGCACCAGGGCCGATCCGACCACCACGGCGTCGGCGAAGCCGGCCACCTGCGCGGCCTGCACCCCGGTGCTCACGCCGAGCCCGACCGCCACCGGCAGGCAGGTCTGCGCCCGCACCCGGTCGACCAGCGCCTGGGCACCGGCTCCGACCTCGGCCCGGGCGCCGGTGACCCCCATCACGGCGGCGGCGTAGACGAAGCCGCGGTTGGTGCGGCCGACGACGGCGATCCGCTCGTCGGTGCTGCTCGGCGCGACGAGGAAGACCGGGTCCAGGTCGTGCTCGCGGCAAGCCGCCAGCCACTCCGGCGCCTCCTCCGGGATCAGGTCGGGGGTGATCGCGCCAACGCCCCCGGCCGCCTTCAGATCGGCTGCCCAGCGGGCGAACCCGTAGCGGTGCACCGGGTTCCAGTAGCCCATCACCAGGGTGGGGGCGCCGGTCGCCGCGACCGCCTCGACAGTGCGCAGCACGTCGGCCTGGCGGGTGCCGGCCGCCAGGGAGGCCTGGTGAGCGGCCTGGATGACCGGCCCCTCCATGAGCGGGTCGCTGTAGGGCATGCCGACCTCCACCGCGTCGACGCCCGCCTCGATCATCGCGGTCAGGGCCTGCACCGCCAGGTCGTACGACGGGAAGCCCGCCGGCAGGTAGCCGATCAGCGCAGCCCGACCCTCGTCCCGGCAGCGCGCGAACAGCTCGTCGAGTGCACTCATGCCTGGGCGCTCACGGCCGGCCACTTTCGTCAGGGGCAGCCGCCGCCGGGGGAAGGGCGGTCGGGGATGGAGGGGTCGACGACCTCGAGGTGGACATGCGGCCAGGCCGGGTCGGCGGACCGGAGCCGGTCAACCTGCGAGGTGAACGGGAGCTTCGTGGCCCTCGGTGCGAGGACGGTCTTGCCAGCGACGACGCGGTCACCAGCCTTCACCCGGACCCCGTCGATGTGGATCATCTTGACCTCGAGTCCGGGTCGGTCCACCGGCTCGATGACCACGAAGTCGTCGGAGTACTTGCAATAGAGGACGTAAGTGCCGCTGCGGATCACGGTCCCGTCCACCGGTGCGCGGACCTCCACCTCGGGGTCCACCACCACGTCGGCCGCCGTGCGTGGTCCGGTCCCCCGGTTGCGGTCGCTCATGGTGACGGGGTTGGCAGCGGTCGGCAGCGGATCGAACGTGCCGGCACCATCGTGGCTCGACTGGTGGAATCCGATCCGCTCCACCCGCCGCGACGGGTGGTACAGCGTGACGCCGAGAACGGTGGCGAACGGCGTCCACGACTGCTCCACCACCGACCGGACCCGCTTCGGGGGCGGCGGTGGCGGCGGGGGCGGCGGGGGAGGCGGGGGCGGCGGGGGCGGGCGCGGGGCGGCAGAGGCAACGACGACCGAGGCGAGGACGGGGGCGGGCGAGGACTGCGGGGCTCGCGTCGCGGCGGTGGTCGCCGACGGGGGAACGACCAGCGGAGCCGTCGTGCCGGCGGGGGACGGGGCGAGCTCGACCGGCGTCAGAGCCACCTCGTCCGGGGCTTGCGGGGCCGAGGCCGCGTCGTCGCCTGCCCGCGTACCGCACCCTGCAAGCCCGACGCTCAGCACGAGCGCCGCAACCAGCTCCCTGTTGCGCATCCGCACAGCATGTCCCACCGAGGCCGAGAACGTTGGGCTTCATGGCTGCTCGCCCTCGCGGGCCCGGACGAGCTCGGCCTGGGCCACCTGCTCGCCGGTCACCAGGCCGAACCAGCGGGCCGCGGTGTCGACGTCCTTGTCGCCGCGACCGGAGCAGTTCACGACCACGACCAGGTCCTTCGGGTCACGGTCCTGCGCCGCGACCCAGACGAACGCGCCGGCGAAGGCATGCGCGCTTTCGATCGCGCAGAGGATCCCCTCGGTCTTGGCCAGCACCTCGAGCGCCGCCATGGCGGCCGCGTCGGTGATCCCGGTGTAGGTGGCCCGGCCGGTGTCGCGCAGCAGGGCGTGCTCCGGACCGACGCCGGGGTAGTCCAGACCGGCACTGATCGACGTCGTGGCCAGCGTCTGGCCGTCGTCGTCCTGCATCAGGTAGCTGCGCGAGCCGTGCAGCACCCCGGGCTCACCGGCGGTGAGCGGCGCGGCGTGCCGGCCGGTCTCGACGCCGTCGCCCCCGGCCTCCGCCCCGACCAGCGCCACCCCCGCGTCGTCGAGGAACGGGTGGAACAGCCCCATCGCGTTGCTGCCACCCCCGACGCAGGCCACCAGCGCGTCCGGCAGCCGGCCGACCAGGTCCAGGCACTGCTGGCGCGCCTCGACACCGATGATCCGCTGGAAGTCCCTGACCAGCATGGGGAACGGGTGCGGACCGACCACCGAGCCGATGATGTAGTGGGTGGTGTCGACGTTGGTGACCCAGTCGCGCATCGCCTCGTTGGTCGCGTCCTTGAGCGTCTTGGTGCCGCTGCTCACCGACACCACCTCGGCGCCGAGCAGCCGCATCCGGGCGACGTTGAGGGCTTGGCGGCGGGTGTCCTGCTCCCCCATGTAGACCGTGCAGTCGAAGCCGAACAGCGCGCAGGCGGTCGCGGTCGCCACCCCGTGCTGACCGGCGCCGGTCTCGGCGATCACCCGCTTCTTGCCCATCGCCTTGGTCAGCAGCGCCTGGCCGAGCACATTGTTGATCTTGTGGCTGCCGGTGTGGGCCAGGTCCTCGCGCTTGAGCAGCACCCGCGCCCCACCCATCCGCTCGGACAGCCGGCGGGCGTCGGTCAGCGGCGTCGGCCGTCCGGCGTAGGTGGTGAGCAGCCGGTCCAGCTCGGCGAGGAAGACCGGGTCGGTACGGGCAGCGAGGTGCGCTGCGGTGAGCTCGTCCAGCGCGGCGACGAGCGCCTCGGGCACATACCTCCCGCCGTACGGCCCGAAGTGCCCGGAGGCATCCGGGGAGCTCATGCCTCGAGCCCGCGGGCCGACGGGTGGTTGCCCGCGGTCACCAGCTCGGCGACGGCCTGACGCGGGTTGCCGCCGGTGACCACACCCTCGCCGACGAGCACCGCGTCGGCGCCGACCGCGGCATAGGCGAGCAGATCGTGCGGACCACGCACGCCCGACTCGGCGATCTTCACGACGCCGTCGGGGATGAGCGGACAGAGCCGACCGAAGACGCCGCGGTCGACCTCGAGCGTCTTGAGGTCGCGGGCGTTGACCCCGACGACCCGGGCGCCGGCATCGAGGGCGCGAGCGAGCTCGTCTTCGTCGTGCACCTCGACCAGCGCGGTCATGCCGAGCGAGCAGGTGCGCTCCACGAGCGAGACCAGCGCCTTGTGCTCCAGCGCCGCGACGATGAGCAGGACGAGGTCCGCGCCGTACGCACGGGCCTCCCACAACTGGTAGCTCGACACGACGAAGTCCTTGCGCAGCAGCGGTATGTCGATGCGCGCGCGGACCGCTTCCAGGTCGGCCAGGCTGCCGCCGAACCGGCGCCGCTCGGTGAGCACGCTGACCACACTGGCGCCGCCGGCTTCGTACTCCCCGGCGAGCCAGGCCGGGTCGGAGATCGCGGCCAGCTCACCCTTGGACGGGCTGCTGCGCTTGACCTCGGCGATGACCGCGACCCCAGGCTGACGCAGCGCGGCCTCCGCGTCCAGGGCGGGCGTACGCGCGGCCGCCCGCTCCTGCAGTTGCGCCAGCGTGGTGTGGCACTGCCGTTCGGCCAGGTCCTCGCGCACCCCGACGAGCAGGTCGTCGAGCACGCTCACGGGGTTCCTCTCGGTCGGTCCGTCGGTTTCGGGCGAGGCTAACCCGGTGGCGCCGCAGGGTCGGTCGACGGTGGCCGCCGGGCGGCTCACGCGGGCGGCCGCAGGGTCGCCGCGGCCGCGATCGCCCGCAGCACCGCCGCGGCCTTGTTCTCGCATTCCACCTGCTCGGTCGCGGGGTCGCTGTCCGCGACGATGCCGGCGCCGGCCTGCACGTACGCCCGTCCCCGGTGGAGCACGGCGGTGCGGATGGCGATCGCCATGTCCATGTCCCCGCCGGCGTCGACGTAGCCGACGGTGCCGGCATACAGCGAGCGGCGGGCCGGCTCCAGTGACTCGATGATCTCCATGGCGCGGGGCTTCGGCGCCCCCGACACGGTGCCGGCCGGGAAGGTGGCGCAGAGCACGTCCAGTGCGCGCGACCCCGGCTGCAGCCGACCGAAGACGGTCGAGACCAGGTGCATGACGTGGCTGTACCGCTCCACCCGCATGAAGTCGGTGACCTCCACCGTGCCCGGCACGCAGACCCGGCCCAGGTCGTTGCGGGCCAGGTCGACGAGCATGACGTGCTCGGCCTGCTCCTTCGGGTCGGTGCGCAGGCTGTCGGCGAGCGCCGCGTCCTGCGCCGGCGTCGCGCCGCGCGGGCGGGTGCCGGCCGGCGGGTGCACGACGGCCCGGTCGCCGGTCACCGTCACCAGGGCCTCCGGCGAGGAGCCCACCACGTCGTACGGCGACTCGGCGCCCTCGAAGCGCAGCAGGTACATGTACGGCGAGGGGTTGCTCGCCCGCAGCACCCGGTAGACCTCCAGCGCGTCCACCTCGGTCGCCACCTCGAAGCGCTGGCTGAGCACCACCTGGAAGGCGTCACCGGCGCGGATATGCTCGCGGGCCCGCTCCACTGCGGCCTCGTACTGCTGGGGGCTGCTCCGGCGTACGACGTCGGGCTGAGCCTGCAGGTCCAGCGTCGCGACGCTCGGCTCGGTGGGCTCCGACAGGTCGTCGGTCATCGCGTCCAGGCGGGCGACGGCGTCGTCGTACGCAGTCCTCGGATCGGCGCCGGGAAGGACGTTGGCGATCAGGAGCACGGTGCCGTCGCGGTGGTCGAGCACCGCCAGGTCGGTGGCGAGCATCATCGCCAGCTCCGGCATGCCGATCTCGTCCGGCGCCGTCGCCGGCAGCCGCTCCAGGCGGCGTACGACGTCGTAGCCGAGGTAGCCGACCAGCCCTGCGGTCAGGGGCGGCGCCCCGGCCGGCTTGGCCGAGCGCAGCATCGCGTCGGCCTGCTGCAGGGCTTGCAGCGGGTCCTCGCTGGTCGTCGGCAGGCCGCGGCCGAGCCATACCGCGCGTCCGTCGCGTTCGGTCAGCACCCCGGCGCAGCGCACGCCGATGAACGACCAGCGCGACCACGAGCGGCCCTGCTCGGCGGACTCGAGCAGGAAAGTGCCGGGCCGGTTGCCGGCCAGCTTGCGGTAGAGCCCGACCGGCGTCTCGCCGTCGGCGAGCAGGCGTCGGGTGACCGGGACGACAGCGGCGGACAGGGTCGCGAACTGCTCGCGGGTCGGGGCGGTGGCGCCGAGCATCAGGTGGTCACGAGACCGGGGCGGCAGGCCGCTTCCCCTGCACCACCGGCAGATCGGCGACGTCGAAGCAGGTCCGGTCTCCGGTGTGGCAGGCGCCGCCGACCTGGTCGACCCGCACCAGCAGGGTGTCGCCGTCGCAGTCCAGCGCGACCGACTGCACCCACTGCTGGGAGCCGGAGGTGTCGCCCTTCACCCAGTATTCCTGGCGACTGCGGGACCAGTAAGTGCAGCGGCCGGTCGTCAGCGTCCGGTGCAGCGCCTCGTCGTCCATCCAGCCGACCATGAGCACCTCGCCGGTGTCGTGCTGCTGCGCGACCGCGACGACCAGGCCGTCGCGGTCCCGCTTGAGCCGTGCCGCGATGGTCGGGTCGAGGTCGGTGGGGCGGACGGGTCCGGTCATGCGGGCATTCTGCCAGGGGAGCGGGCAGGGGAGCCTCGGTGGCGGGGGCGGGCGGGTCAGAACGGCGGCGGGTCAGAACGGCGGCGGGTCGTCCTGCGACGGTAGGCGGGGCGGCACGAGGGGTGGCAGCTCCTCGGCGGCGAGCTCACGCAGGAGCTCAGCCTCGAGGTGGTGCAACTGGTCCGGGTCGGGCAGTCGGGCGTCGGGTGCGAGCCCGGGCGGCGGTGCGGTGTAGCGGTCCACCTGAACCAGCTGGCCGGCAGGGCTGATCCATAACGTCCCGGTCGGAGTCGGCACGTCGGTCCAGCCAAAGTGCTTGAGCCCGTGGGTGCGGCGGGCACGGGCGGCGAGGTTCCACGCCGCGGTCGGCCCTTCGGGATAGGGCTGCTTGTGGTCGTCGTCGCAGGCCTCGGCTCGGACCCGGGATTGCGTGGGCCCGTCGCAGAAGCGATCGCGGACGGCCACGAACTCGTTCAGGGCTGTCGACGGATCGTGCCGGGGTTCGGTGCGCCAGGTCTTGTCGGTGATGGCGAGGGGTTGGGTGGCCATCTCGAGCAGCGCGGCCCGGACGGCGGCCGGTGTGGGCGCTGGTCGAGTGGCGCGGTCCGCCAGGTCGACGACCTGGCCGGTCTCGGTAATGCAGACCTGGCGTAGCTCGGCGACCGGCATCAGCTGGCGGATCTGCGGGGCGCTGATCCAGCCGCAGCCCTCCAGCCAGCCGGGCTCGTTGCTCAGCCCGAGTGCGGTGGTGACCGGAACGTGGATGAGCAGCTGCACCGGACGCGACAGTCGGCAGTCGGTGTACGAGTCGCTGTTGGCGGTCAAGGAGGCAGGGGAATCCGGAAAAGTGAGGGGCGGAGCCGGAGCCGGGGCCGGGGCCAGGGCCAGGGCCGGGGCCGGAGTCGGGGCCGGAGTCGGGGCCGGAGTCGGAGCCGGGGCCGGAGTCGGGGCCGGAGTCGGGGCTGGGGCCGGAGTCGGGGCTGGGGCCGGAGTCGGAGTCGGAGTCGACGCGGGGGCGGCAGGTGACGCGGGGGCGGCCGGGCGGCTGGCCGGGCCGGTGCTCATACCTCGTGCAACGGCCAAGTCGAAGCGCAGCTGGGCGAGAGTGCGGGGATCACCGGCGGCGCGCAGCGCCCGGGCGCGCGCGTCGAGCGTGGTGAACCATGCGGTCAACGCAACCGCCGGACCGGACAGGCACACCTCGGCCTGGTCGTCCCGCATCGGGATGAGCTGCACGTCGCGCTCAGCGGTGGCATGGGCTGCGCGGGCAGCGGTTGCGTCGGCGTCGATGCTCACCAGCAGCCGCCGGACTTCCTGACGCACCCGCCACGCCGCGAGGTTGCATGCGCGCACGGACAGCTCTTCGTCGACGCCGCCGGCGATGGTGTCCTCGCAGTGCAGGGTCTCCTCGACCAGCACCTTGGACTGGGCGACCGGCAGCCGGCCTTCTTCGAGCAGCGCCAGAGCGATCGGGAACCGACGGACCAGGTCGACGGCGATCGCGACGTCACTCGTCGCGGCGCGATCGGTGATCCGGCGAGCCACCGCCACCTCACGCAGGAACGAGGTCCAGTTGGTCGAACCCCGCTCGTCGTTGCACGCCCGCGGGACCCGCGCGGCCAGTGCGGCGATCAGGACGGCGTCGGCGGCGAACGTGCGCGAAGCCTCGCGGGACGCCCCGGCCAAGCAGGCGAGGTCGGCACGCCAGTCCTCGTCCGCAAACGGCCCAGCGAAGTGAGGAGCCGGGGTCGTGGTCATGTTTAGAACACTAGTTCGAGCTCGCAGAAATGTCAAGCAGCGGTTTGCCATGTTGACAAGCCATCAGGCTCCGGCGGCGCCTCGTCCATTTTCGCCGTCTGCGGCCCTTCCGACAGGCGGGACACTATCGAAAGCGGATCGACCGCGGTCCGGCCCGACGTCCTGCGCAGGTCCGCGGTGACGCTGCCCGCCGGCACCCCGCGCGAGAAGCCGTGGACGCCCGCGAATCAGCCGATCGCCGTTACCCCGGCTCCGCGGTCCCGCCCGAGCCGTGCCGCGATGGTCGGGTCGAGGTCGGTGGGGCGGACGGGTCCGGTCATGCGTTGCTGCCAGGGGGACGCTCAGGCAGTCGGCGACTGCGGACCCGTCCCTGATCAACTGGCGCGGATCCACCTCA
>JBBSUR010000038.1:0-16529 GCA_038234255.1 Mycobacteriales bacterium
CAGGCCGACACGGCGTAGCAGCCGACGTCGTAGAGCGCCCCGCCGCCCCGCAGCGGATCGAGCCGGTAGTTGCCGGCCAGCTCGCCGGCGAAGGTGAACCCGGCGGCGACATGGCGCACCGGGCCGATCGAGGCGAGCCGCTCCTGCGCCAGGCGGACCCGGGGATGCCAGCGATACCAGCTCGCCTCCACGACCCACAGATCCCCTGCCGCGTAGATCATTTCGTCCACCTCGGCAGCGGACAGCCCGAGCGGCTTCTCGCACAGCACGTGCTTGCCGGCCCGCAGCGCGGCGAGCGTCCACGGCAGGTGGGCCTCGTTGGTGAGCGAGATGTAGACGGCCTCCACCGCGTCGTCGGCGAGCACTGCGGCGTAGTCGCCGTAGACAACGCGGGGCCCAAGTGCGGCGGCCCGCGCAAGGTCGCGGGCGGCCACGGCGTGCAGCACCGCGCCGGGCGCCGCGGCGACGGCCGGACCGAGCGCCGTGGTCGCCACTATGCCGGCACCGAGGAAGCCCCAGCGGACCGGGTCGGTCACGAAGCGGGCGTGTTGGTCATACAGCCGGTTCTGGTCATGCGGGCGGATCGGTCATGCACCCGGGCTGGTCGGGCGCCCGCGGTCCGCCGCCGACCGGGTGGCCGCCTGCATCACGGCGATGTTGCGCCGGCTGCCCGCCGGCGTCACCGACATGGGCTCGCCCGAGAGCAACTGATCGGCCAGCTGCCGGTGGAAGGGCTGCGCCGGTGGCGGTGCGAGCGCGAGCGCCGTCTCGGACCCGTCGGGCGCGAACAGGGTGAGCTCGGCCGGCGCGTCCGAGACGGCGAAGTGGTCCTCCTGCACCAGTCCGACCGGTGAACGGCTGACGATCCGCTCCGCGCGCCAGTTGCCGACCAGAGCGCCCTGCGTACCCAGCAGGTAGAACTTCGGCTTGCGAGCGGCCGCCAGGTCCGAGGCGGTGAACTCGGCTTCCGTGCCGTCGGCGAAGTGCAACAGGACGCGGGTGTGGTCGGCGTTGGTCACGTCGTGCCAGACCCGCTTGTGGGCGGTCGCCGAGACCCACTCGACCTCCTGCGCGAACAGGTCGAGCACCCAGTCGAGGTAGTGGCTGCCCCAGTCGTAGATGGCACCGCCGCTGACCGATTCATCGCTGTGCCAGAAGTTGCACGGGTGCTGATATCCCCCGACAAAGCTCTCCAGGTGGAAGACCTCACCCAGCCGGCCGGCGCGCACGGCGGCCTTGACCGCGAGGTAGTCGGCGTCCCAGCGCCGGTTCTGGTAGACCGCGAGGGTGAGCGCGGCCTGCTTCGCCGCGGCGATCTGCCGGTCCGCCTGCTCCACGGTCAGGCAGAACGGCTTCTCGACCACGACGTGCTTGCCGGCCTGCAGCGCGCGCAGCACCCAGTCGGCGTGCGTGTTCGGCGGCGTGGAGACCACGACCAGGTCGACCGCATCGTCGGTCAGCAAGTCGCTGCCGTCGGTGTGGCCGCGCAGTTCGGGGAACAGCGTCCGGGCCGCCTCCACCCGCGCCGGGTTCGGGTCGCAGACAGCCTCCAGCGACAGGCCCTCGGTGAGCCCGATCGCGACGGCGTGCTCCGGTCCGATCGCGCCGTAGCCGAGCATCCCCACACGTACCGGCGCCGTGTCGCGCTGCCCGAGCAGGTGCCGCAGCAGGCGGTGGACGATCCGGGCGAAGGCCGGGTCGGCGTAGGTCTGCGGGGTCGAGCCGACGGTGAGCGTGCCGACGCCGGTCGAGGGACGCCAGGTGGCCACCGGCGAGTCGACAAAGGACGAGTTCGCGGTCAGCAGCTGCTGGACGTCGTCGGCCACCTTCTCCTGCACCGGCCAGCAGTCGAGCAGCTCCCACTGCTCGGCGCCGAGCCGCGCGGCGACGTCACCGGCGTCGCGACCCGGCCGCACCCGGACGGGGTGGACCGCCAGCAGCCGGCCCGGGACCAGGCCGGCGGCGTCGGTCAGCGCGGTGCTCATGGTCGGGCCGACCAACAGCACCGGTGTGCCCCGGCCGGCGGCGGCCAGCAGCGCGTCCTCGACCGATTCGGGCAGGTGCGCCGTGCCGAGCACCAGGACCGCGTCGGCCACGGGCTCCACACCCTCGGTGAGCGCCCATCCGGTGGCACGCAGATAGTCCAGAACCCGGTCGGCGGGCACGTCGGTGGCGAGCACGCTGATGCGGGTCGGCGAAGCGGCGGTCACGGGCGGAATGTTAGCCAGGCGCGGAGGCGGTCGGGCCGCGCAGCGCGAAGGCGTCCTTCCAGACCGGCTCGTAGCCGGCGGACTCGAGCATCGCGGCGACCTGGGCCGGCGACCGCTCGTCGCTGACGCTGAACTGCTCCTGCGCCGTGCCCGGGGTGAGGTAGCCACCGGGCTCGGTCGACGAACCGGCGCTCATCGACGTGACCGCGATCCGGGCCAACCCGTCGCGCAGCGAAGCCGCCTCGCGGGTGGACAGCACGATGCCGGCCTCGGGCACGGCCAGCCGAAGCGCGGACAGCGCCTGCACGTACTCGGCGTCCGTGACCGCGACCAGCGGCGCGAAGCCGGAGGCGGACGCCTTGATCCGCGGCAGGGCGACGGTGACCTCGGTCCGCCAGTACTCCCGCTGCAGCCACCGCGCGTGCTGCGCGACGGCGAGGACGTCGGCCCGCCAGTCCGCCGCGAGCCCGAGCAGCGCCCCGATCCCGAGCCGGCGCACCCCAGCCTCGGCGGCGCGCTCGGTGGAGGACAGCCGCCGGTCGTAGTCCCGCTTCCAGCCGGCCAGGTGGGTCGTGGCGTACCGCTCGCGGTCGTAGGTCTCCTGGTAGTGCACGACGCCTTCCAGGCCCGCGGCCACCAGCCGCGTGTAGGTGTCGTCGCTCCAGGTCTGGGTCTCGATCGAGAGCGAGGGTACGAACGGGCGCAGCGCCTCGACGCAGTCGACCAGGTGGTCCGCAGACACCTCGATGCGGTGCTCGCCGGAGACCAGCAGCAGATGGCGAAACCCGCGGTCGACGAGAATCCTTGCCTCGCCGACCACTTCGTCCACGGTGAGCGTCTTGCGGACGACGTCCAGCCCCTTGCTGAAGCCGCAGTAGGTGCAGCTCGACAGGCAGGCGTTGCTGACGTAGAGCGGGGCGAACAGCCGCACCGCCCGGCCGAACCGCTGCAGCGTCACCGCCCGGGCCCGCTGCGCCAACTCCTCCAGGCGCGGCAGCGCCGCCGCGGACAGCAGCACCGGCAGGGTGGTCAGGCTCGGCTGAGCGAGCGCGAGGTCGAGTTCGCCGTCGGTGTAGGTCCGGCGCCCCGGCAGCGTCGTCAGCGGCGGCAGCGCTGCAAGGTGCCGGGCGAAGCGGCCGGCCGGTGCGCTCACGTCAGGAAGCCGGTCAGCGGCGAGGAGGCCGAGGCGGTGTCGCTCACGGCGCCGCGGCCGGCCAGGAAGCCCAGCCGCCCGGCCCGGGTCGCGAGCGCGAACGCCTCCGCCATGCCGGCCGGGTCCGCGGCCACCGCGATGGCGGTGTTGACCAGCACGGCGTCGGCGCCGACCTCCATGGCCTCGGCGGCGTCGCTGGGGACGCCGAGACCGGCATCGACCACGACCGGCACGTGGGCCTGCGCGACGATGGCCTCGATCGCGTCGCGGGTACGCAGGCCCCGGTTGCTGCCGATCCAGGCGCCGAGCGGCATGACGGTGGCGCAGCCGGCTTCCTCGAGGTATCGGCACAGCACCGGATCGGCGCTGCAGTAGGGCAGCACGGTGAAGCCCTCGGCGACCAGCCGCTCGGCCGCGCGCAGGGTCGCGATCGGGTCGGGCGCCAGACTGCGCGGGTCGGGGGTGACCTCCAGTTTGACGAGTGCGGTTCCGGTGGCGGCCCGCCCGAGCCGGGCCAGCCGCACCGCCTCGTCGGCGTCGACGGCGCCCGAGGTGTTGGGCAGCAGGTGCATGGCCGGCGGTACGAAGTCGAGCACGTCGCCGCTGTTGCCCTCGACATGGCCGGCCCGGTCCAGGTCGACCCGGCGCAGGGCGACCGTGACGATCTCGGCGCCGGAGGCGACCAGGGCGGCGCGCATCACGGCGAACGAGCGGAACTTGCCGGTGCCGACCAGCAGCCGGCTCGACAGGGCCAGGTCGGCAACCGCCCACGGATCGGCAGCAGCGGACACGGCGGGCACAGCGGACACAGCGGGCACGGCGGACTCCCCACGCGGGCACGACCCCGATCGGGTGCTGCGGGTCGCCGACGGTGCCGCTCGCAACGCGGCCGGTCGGCCTCTCAGCCCGTGTCCACGGGCTCCCCGGTCTGGACGCTGCCCATCCTACGGCGCGTCTCTCCGGCGGCAATACCCCGCAACATCACGCGGAACACCGGCGTGTCGACTGCGCAGAACCGAGATTCTCAGGAGTAACGTGGCCTCTTTTATGTCCCCCTTGTCACAGGGGTCCCTCCTGCGTAGCGTTGCCTCGCCGAACCGACCTGCGCAGCCGACCTCCGGGAGCCCATTTCATGCTGTCCTGCCCGTGCTGACCTGCCCGTGCTGAGCCGCTCGTGGCCGGCGAGGGCGACCCGCCGGGCGCGCGGATCCGGGCGACACACCACCCGCACCCTCGGTACGCTGCTGAGCCTGGCCGTCGTGGCCACGGCTGGAGCGCCGTCGCTGATCACGGTGCGCTCCGGCGACACCCTCTGGGACCTCGCCCGCGAGCACGGCACCTCGGTCACCGTGCTGCAGCGCCTCAACGAGCTGCCCGGCAACGCCATGATTTACATCGGCGACACCCTGCGCCTGCCCGGCGGACCGGCGACCACCCGGCCGGCCAGCGGGTCGGGCGGCTCGGGCGCCGAGCGCCGCCACCTGGTCGTCAGTGGGGACACCCTCGGCGGGCTCGCCCTGCGCTACGGAGTCGACACCGCCGCCATCGCGACCCGCAACCAGCTCACCGGCAACGTCATCCAACGAGGACGCACCCTGACCATCCCGGGCGCCGCCGTCACCCGCGCCAAGGACATCCCCACCACCAACGCCGGCGTCCGCATCCCTGAGGACGTCCGCCAGTCGGCCGCACAGCACCGGGCCACCCTCGCCGCCCGCAAGCAGCCCTCCAAGGCGCAGGCCCGGAAGCTGGTGGCAGCGACCGCCCGCAGGTACGGGGTGTCGCCCTCGCTCGCCGGCGCCGTCGCCTACCACGAGAGCGGCTTCCAGCAGGGCGTGGTGTCCAGCGTCGACGCGATCGGCGTGATGCAGGTGCTGCCCTCGACCGGACGCGCCCTCGGTCGCCAGCAGGGCCGCACCTTCGACCTGCTCACGGCGCAGGACAACATCACCGCCGGGGTCCTGCTGCTGCGCCAGCTGATCCGCTCCACCGGGTCAGCCGACGAGGCGCTGGCCGGCTACTACCAGGGACTCGGCTCGATCAGCCGTCGGGGCGTGCTCCCGCAGACGCACAGCTACATCCGCAACATCACCGTGCTGCGCGAGCGCTTCCCCCGCGGCTGACCGGCCCGCCGCGCGCCTGGCGATGCGTCGGACCGGCTCGACCTAGACTGGGAGTCGTGGACAACGGGCAGGGCGCGACGGGCACCGCCACCGACCCGCTGGTCGGGGTGCTGCTCGACGGTCGCTACTGCATCGACGACGTGATCGCCCGCGGGGGCATGGCGACGGTCTACGCCGCCACCGATACCCGGTTGGACCGCACCGTCGCGGTGAAGGTCATGCGGCCGGCACTGGCCGAGGATCCCGACTTCGTCGAGCGCTTCGCCCGCGAGGCGCGCGCGGCAGCGCGGCTGTCCAGCCCCGAGGTCGTCGCCGTACACGACCAGGGCACCGACGCCGCCACCGGCACCGCCTACCTGGTGATGGAGCACATCCCCGGCGGCACGCTGCGTGACCTCATCCGCGAGCACGGCGCCGTGGCGCCGGCCCGTGCGCTGGACCTGCTCGAGCCGGTGCTGCGTGCGCTGTCCGCCGCGCACAGCGCCGGGCTGGTGCACCGCGACGTCAAGCCGGAGAACGTCCTGCTCGGCGACGACGGGCGGATCAAGGTCACCGACTTCGGACTCGCCCGCGCGGTCGAGACCAGCAACCTCACCGCCACGACCGGGTTCCTGATGGGCACCATGGCCTACCTCGCCCCGGAGCAGGTCGAGCAGGGCCGCACCGACACCCGCACCGACGTGTACGCCGCCGGGATCCTGCTGTGGGAACTGCTGACCGGCGGTCCCCCCTACGTCGCCGACAGTGCCCTCGTGGTGGCCTTCCGCCACGTCCACGAGGACGTGCCGCCGCCGAGCTCGGTGGTCGAGGGCATCGCGTCGGCGCTGGACGACCTGGTGGTGCGGGCGACCCGTCGTGATGCCTCGGCCCGGCCGATCGACGCCGGGGCCTTCCTGGCCGAGCTGCGCGCCGTCCGCGCCGACCTGACCGGATCGGACGCCACGTCCGTCGTGCACCGCCCGACCACGTCGCCGACGCTGATCGTGCCGCTCGGCGACCTGCGCGATCCGGCTGCCCCCCCGCCGGCCGGTCCCACCGAACCGCGCGGGCGCCGACGCTGGCTGCGCCCGCTGCTGTGGGTCGTGATGCTGTGCCTGCTGGGCGCGGCCGCCCTGACCGGTGGCTGGTATCTGGGCGCCGGCCGCTTCACCGCGGCGCCGACCGTGCTCGGGCTCGATCGGCCGGCCGCCGAGGAGCTGCTCACCACGCAGGGCTTCACGGTCGCTGCCGACCCGGAGCAGCGCTTCTCCGAGGACGTCGCGGCGGGACGGGTGATCGAACAGCAGCCTCGACCCGGCGACGAGGTGCGCAAAGGCTCCGAGGTCACCCTCGTGCTCTCCCGCGGCCCGGACCGCCGGTCGGTCCCCGAACTGGTCGGAAAGACCCAGGAGCAGGCCACCACCGCGTTGACCGAGATCGGCTTGGCCGTCGGCGTCGTGACACCAAAGTTCGACAAGACGGACGCGGGAACCGTGCTGAGCTCCGATCCACCGGCCGGTGAGCCGCTCCGGCCGCAGACATCGGTGGCTCTGGTGGTCAGCAAGGGGGTGGAACTGCTGGCCGTGCCCGATGTGCGCGACCAGTCTCAGACCGCTGCCGGCAAGGCCCTCGTCGCCGCCGGTTTTGCTTCGTCGATCAAGGAGGTCTTCAGCGAGACCGTCGACAAGGGAGCCGTCCTGGAGCAGTCCCCGGCGTCGGGCCGGGCGCCCCGCGGCTCGACCGTCACGCTCCAGGTCAGCAAGGGGCCCGAGCTGATCACGGTGCCGGACATCGTCGGCGAGCCGCGGCAGCGCGCCGCCGAGATGCTGAAGGCACTCGGTCTGAACGTTCGCGCCCTGGCGATCCCCGGACCCGGCACGGTGCGCTCGAGCGATCCCGATGCCGGCACCCGGGTGCGCAAGGGCGCCACGGTCACCATCTACATCTTCTGACGGCGCTGGCGACCGCTTCCGACGGCTCTGGCACGCTGGTCCGGTGCCTCCCCGCAAGCCCTCCGCCGTGGGCTCCCACGTCCCGGTCGCCGGGGGCCTGGTCAAGTCCCTGGCGTACGCCCGGGAGATCGGCGCCGGCGCGGTGCAGGTGTTCGTGTCGAACCCGCGTGGCTGGGCCCCGAGCGTGGGCACTCCCGCGCAGGACAGCGCCTTTCGCGAGGACTGCGCTGCCAGCGGCATCCCCGTCTACATCCACGCGCCCTACCTGGTGAACTTCGGTTCCCCCACGGAGGCGACGCTGACCCGGTCGGTCGAGGCGGTCCGCCACAGCCTGCAGCGGGGCGCCGCGATCGGTGCGCGGGCCGTCGTTGTGCACGCCGGCAGTGCGGTCGCCGGCGCCCACCGCGACGAGGCGCTGGCCCAGCTTCGCAGCCACCTGCTGCCGCTGCTGGATCAGGCCGATCCCGACGGTCCGCGGCTGCTGGTGGAACCGACGGCCGGGGGCGGCCAAGCGCTGGCAGCGACCGTGGCGGAGCTGGCGCCGTGGTTCGCCCAGCTGGACGACCACCCGCTGCTGGGCGTCTGCCTGGACACCTGCCATGCGTTCGCCGCCGGTCACGACGTCGCCGCCCCGGGGGGCATGAAGAAGGCCCTCGACGCGCTGGTCCGGGCGGTGGGGCGGGGCCGGCTGGGTCTGGTCCACGCCAACGACTCCAAGGACCCGCTCGGCTCGCGCCGCGACCGGCACGAGTCGATCGGCGAGGGGCGCATCGGCAAGGACGCCTTTGCCGAGCTGTTCCGCCATCCGGCCACCCGGGGGGTGCCGGTGGTGGTGGAGACCCCCGGTGACGCCGGCGCCCACCGGCGCGACATCGAACTGCTCTGCTCCCTGCGCGATGGCCAATAGGCCTCAGAACTCCGGCCCGTCGCCGAACGCCTCCTGATAGCTGTAGCGCTGCTCGAGCCAGGGATCGGCGAGGTTGTGGTAGCCGCGCTCCTCCCAGAAGCCTCGACGGTCGGCGGTGAGGTACTCCACCCCGCGCACCCACTTGGGTCCCTTCCAGGCGTACAGGTGCGGGACGATCAGCCGCAGCGGGAAGCCGTGCTCGGCCGTCAGCCGCTCGCCGTCGCGATGGGTGACGAACAGGGCTTGGGTGCTGGCGAAGTCCTCCAGCCGCAGGTTCGCGCTGTAGCCGTACTCGGCCCAGACCAGGACGTGGGTCACCTGCGGCCCGGGAGGTGCCAGCTCGAGCAGTGTCCGCGTGCCCACCCCGGTCCAGGTGCTGCCCAGCACGGAGAACTTGGTGACGCAGTGGAAGTCGGCCCGGACGTCGGTCCGCGCCAGCGCGTCGAACTGCGCCCAGTCCCACCGGCGTTCGCCGGTGTCGCCGGTGGCCCCGAACAGGCGGAAGTCCCACGATGCCTGGTCGAACTTCGGCACCGGGCCGTAGTGCAGCACCGGCCAACCCCGGGGGACGTACTGCCCCGGGGGCAGCCGCTCGGAGGGCAACTCCTCGGCCGGCTTCTTCGCCCCGAGGCGGCGCAGCGGCGTGGTCACAGCGTCATCCTGCCCCGCCGGTGTGAACGCCCCACGCACCGGGCCGCAGGTAGCGTCGCCGCTCATGGTCGTCGTCATGCGCCCGGGCGCCGCCCCCGACGAGGTCACCGCCGTCGTGGCCCGGGTCGAGGCCGCCGGCGGATCGGCGTTCGTCAGCCGCGGTGTGCAGCGCACCATCGTCGGACTGGTCGGCGACGTCGTCGCCTTCCAGGGGCTCAACCTGCGGGCGATGCCGGGCGTCGGTGAGGTCGTCCGGGTCTCGGTGCCCTACAAGCTGGTCAGCCGGGAGAACCACCCGGACGCCTCGACCGTGACGGTGGGGGCCGCAGGAGACGTGCACATCGGTCCGGACACGTTCGTGCTCATCGCCGGGCCCTGCGCCGTCGAGACCGCCGAGCAGACCTTCCAGGCCGCGCAGCTGGCCAAGGATGCGGGCGCCACCATGTTGCGCGGCGGCGCCTACAAGCCGCGCACCTCCCCGTACGCGTTCCAGGGTCTGGGACGTGCGGGGCTGAAGATTCTCGCCGAGGCGCGCGAGCGCACCGGGCTCCCGGTGGTCACCGAGGTGGTCGACCCGGCGGACGTGCCGCTGGTGGCCGAGTACGCCGACATGCTCCAGATCGGCACCCGCAACATGCAGAACTTCCCGCTGCTCCAGGCGGTCGGCGGCGTGCGCAAGCCGGTGCTGCTCAAACGCGGGCTGTCCGCGACCTACGAGGAGTGGCTGATGGCCGCGGAATACATCGCCCAGCGCGGCAACCTCGACATCGTGCTGTGCGAGCGCGGCATCCGCACCTTCGAACCGGCGACCCGCAACACCCTGGACATCAGCGCGGTCCCGATGATCCACGCGCTGTCGCACCTGCCGATCGTCGTCGACCCCTCGCACAGCGCCGGCAAGCGCCAGCTCGTCGTCCCGCTGGCCCGCGCCGCCATCGCCGCCGGCGCCGATGCGGTCATGGTGGACGTGCACGCCGACCCGACGGCCGCGCTGTGCGACGGCCCGCAGGCGCTGTACGGCGAGGCGCTCGCCGACCTCGCGGCGGCCTGCCGCGACCTGCCACCCATGGTCGGCCGGCGCCGGTATGCTTGACCCGATTCGGGTCGGCTGGGCCGAACGACACCTTCCCCGAGGAGCGGACGCTGTCCTACGACGATGACGAACCGCGGCTGTTCTCGCCGTTGCTCGTGCTGCTTGCCTTCGCGCTGACCGGCTTGGTCGGACTCGGTGTCGGCCTGTTGCTCAGCCGGGACAGCAAGCCCTCACCCATCGAGGCGGCCGGGCAGGCGGTGCTGGCGTCACCTTCGCCCACCATGGCCGAGCGGCTCATCACGCCACCCCCGGTGGAGCCCCCGGCGCCGGTGACGAGCGTGTTCATCGTCGCGTCCCCGTCCCCACCGCCGCCGCCGTCACCCAGTGCGAGCCCCACCCCGAGCGTCGCGATGTTCACCCTCTCGCTCGACCCGGCCTCCGGTGGCAACGGTGCGGAGCTGTTCGTCAGTGGCACTGGTTGGCCGCCGAACGCGACGATCACGTTGGAATACCTCGGCGTCTCCGGACAGCCGACCGGTTCCCGTAAAGTCGTGTTGGCCGACGCCGGTGGGCGGTTCGGCGACGAGCTGATCGCCGAGGACCCGGCCGACCGGCCGGGCCGGCACTCGGTCCGCGCCTCCGACGGGACCCGCACCCTCACCGCGCCGTACGAAGTCGAGTCCTGACCCTGACCCTGAGACCCACAGCAGCCGGCAACGGCGGCTCATAACTTCGGGCTAACGCTCGCGGCGGGCCTGCAGCATCTCGGCGACCAGGAACGCCAGCTCCAGCGCCTGACCGGTGTTCAGCCGCGGGTCGCAGGCCGTCTCGTACCGCCCGGCCAGGTCGGCGTCGGTGAGCTGCTGCGCACCGCCGAGGCACTCGGTCACGTCGTCACCGGTCAACTCCACGTGCACCCCGCCCGCCCACGAGCCGAGGTCGGCGTGCACCTCGAAGAAACCGCGCACCTCGTCCATCACGTCGTCGAAGTGACGGGTCTTGTAGCCGTTCGCGGTCTCGGTCGTGTTGCCGTGCATCGGGTCGCACTCCCAGACCACGCTGCGCGCGCCGCGACCGTTCTCGACCGCCTCGACGATGGCCGGCAGCACGTCGCGGACCTTGCTCGCGCCCATGCGGCTGATCAGGGTGAGCCGCCCGGGCTGCAGCGCCGGGTCGAGCCGCTCGCACAACTCGAGCGCGGTGGCCGGGTCGGTCGTCGGCCCGAGCTTGACCCCGATCGGGTTGGCCAGCCGGGAGAGCAGGTCGACGTGCGCACCGTCGAGGTTGCGGGTGCGCTCGCCCACCCAGAGCATGTGCGCCGACAGGGCGTACGGCCGGCCGTCGTCGTCCGGGCGGGTCAGCGCCCGCTCGTACTCCAGCAGCAGCGCCTCATGGCTGGAGTAGAGCTCGACGGCGTGGGTCTGCGGCGTGGACTCGAGGTCCAGCCCGCAGGCCCGCATGAAAGCCAGCGCCCGCTCGATGTCGGTGGCCAGCTCCTGGTAGCGGTGAACGGCCGGGCTGCTGCGGACGAAGGCGGTGTTCCAGTCATGCACCGCGGCCAGATCGGCGCTGCCGTCGGTGGCCATCGCCCGCATGAAGTTCATCGTCGCGGCGCTGTTGGCGTACGCCCGGACCATCCGCGTCGGGTCCGGGGTCCGCTCGCCGTACAGGTCGTTGACCGCGTCGCCGCGGTAGGACGGCAGCCCGGTCGCGAGCTCCATGTCGGTGCTGCGCGGCTTGGCGTACTGTCCGGCCAGGCGCCCCACCTTGACCACCGGCACGCTCGCGCCGTAGGTCAGGACCACGGCCATCTGCAGCAGCGTGCGCACTTTGCCGCGGATGCCGTCGGCGGTATTGGCCGCGAACGTCTCGGCGCAGTCGCCGCCCTGCAGCAGGAACGCCTCGCCGCGGGCCACGTCGGCCAGCCGCTCGCGCAAGGAGTCGCACTCGCCCGGCTGGACCAGCGGGGGCACCTGCGACAGCGTCTGGTAGACGGTCGCGAGCGCCGCAGGGTCGGGCCAGCTCGGCTGCTGCAGCGCGGGAAGGCCGCGCCAGTGGTCCAGCCCGGAGGGGTCCAGCGTCGCGGTCACCTCGGCAAGGTTAGGCGACCAATCGCCCCACTCCCCCGCCCCACTCCGTCGGCCCACGACCTCGCCCCTCGTTGCGTCCTGCGCAGAGGAGTGCTCCACGCAGCGGGGTGCAGAACGCAAGGGTCGGCCACGCACGCCGAGCCACCCCACCCCGCTCTGCCGACGATCTACCGCATCTGGTCGATGACGCGCCGCAGCAGGCAACCAGGGGCGGAAGATCAGCAGGCGGGAGGCAACCGCAACAGGGGCTCGGTCCCGGCGGTCGCCTCACTGACCACCTCACTGACCACCTCAGTCGCCGCCGCCACCGCCGCCGTCGCCGCCCGACCTGTCGTCCCGACCGGCCCGCCGCACCGCCCGAACGAGCAAGAGCAGCAGAACCAGGACGACGGACACAGCCACCAGGACGATCAGTGCGGCTCTCATCCGAAGAACACCTCGGCTTCGGCGTAGCGCTCCAGCGGCACCGTCTTGAGCTCGCGGGTCGCCTCCTCCAGCGGCACCCGCACGATGTCGGTGCCGCGCAGCGCGACCATCACACCGCTGTCGCCCTCGTGGACGGCATCGGCCGCATGCAGCCCGAAGCGGGTGGCGAGCACCCGGTCGTACGCCGTGGGGGTGCCGCCGCGCTGGACGTAGCCGAGCACGGTGGCGCGGGCCTCGGCGCCGGTGCGGGCGGCGATCTCGCGCTCGAGGAACTGCCCGATCCCGCCGAGGCGGGGGTGCCCGAACGCATCCAACTCGGTTTCCTGCAGGCTCGCCTGCCCCTGCTTGGGCACCGCCCCCTCGGCCACGACGATGATCGGCGCGTACTGCTTCTCGAATCGCGCCTGGACATAGCGGCAGACCTCGTCGAGGTCGAACGGCCGCTCCGGGATGAGGATCACGTTGGCGCCGCCGGCCAGCCCGGAGTGCAGCGCGATCCAGCCGGCGTGCCGGCCCATGACCTCCACCACCAGGGCCCGGTGGTGCGACTCGGCGGTGGTGTGCAACCGGTCGATCGCCTCGACCGCGATGTGTACGGCAGTGTCGAAGCCGAACGTGTAGTCGGTCGCACTGAGGTCGTTGTCGATGGTCTTCGGCACGCCGACGACGGTCAACCCCGCGGCGGCCAGCTTGGTGGCGACGCCGAGGGTGTCCTCACCGCCGATCGCGACGAGGGCGTCGACGCCGAGGTCGGCGAGGTTGCGGCGGACCTTCTCGACCCCACCGTCGACCTTCATGACGTTGGTCCGGCTGCTGCCCAGGATCGTGCCACCCCGGGGCAGGATGCCTCGGGTGTGCTCGACGTCGAGCGGCATAGTCAGCCCCTCCAGCGGACCGCGCCAGCCGTCCCGGAAGCCGACGAACTCGTGGCCGTGGATCTCGGCGCCCTTGCGCACCACCGCCCGGATCACCGCGTTGAGCCCGGGGCAGTCCCCGCCGCCGGTCAGCACACCGATCCGCACCCGCTGCTCCCTGATGTCGTCCGGCCAGTCCCCCGCGGACACTAGTGGTCCTGCTGAGAATTACGTGGGCGCAAGTAGCTGGTGTCTCGGCGAGGGGAAGCGCCGAGTCTTCGTGATCTTCGCTGTGTCGGGGGCTGGCGCTTCACCCGCACCGACCTGGGCTGGCCGACCTGCTCCGTCGGCTGGAAGCCCACCGACCAGCCTGCCCGATCGACACCGAGCTCCGGGGCGACCACTGAGCTGAGCAAGCCCTTGACTACGCCTGCGCTCTCTACCTGAACGACCCCACCGCATGGCAGTCCGACCCAACACCGACGAACTAACGAGCAGGACCACTAGCGCCGGGAGCGGGTGGATCAGCGGGTGGATCAGATAGTGAGTCCCAGCCGGTAGGCCTTCTCGGCCAGCGCCTCCCACCGCACCCGGACGTGCCTGGCGTCGGTCAGCGCCTGGTGCAGCCCGCCGGGCTGCGCGGGCAGCGGCGGACGACCCAGGTGCTCCCACAGCTGCCGGACGTCCAGCGTGATCCGGGGGACGACCCGCGGCAGCTCGGGCATCGAGCCCCACAGCTGGCACAGGGCCACATGGTCGTACGCGCCGAACCACGCCCACAGCACCGGGTCGGCGCCGAGGAACTCCAGCAGAGCGGCCCGCAGTTGCTCGCGGGTCATCCAGGCCGGGTCCCCCGGCGGAGGCAGCTGGGGCAGCACGTTCTTGCGCACCCAGGGGTGCGCCGTCAACGGATCGAATTCGCTGGATACGCCGTAGAACTCGCGGCCGTCCTCGGCCACCGCACCGAACGAGATCAGCTCGATCTGCGGCGCGGTGGTCGAGAACTCCCCGTCGTAGAAGATCCGCATCGACCCATCCTGCCCCCGACCAACGAGGAGGGGCCCGACGATTAGGATTCGCAGACGTCGATCGAGAGGTTCACCCGTGTGCGGGTTCAGCGGCGAGGTCCGCCGCGACGGCAAGGCGGCCGATGTCGCGGCCGTGGCGCGGATGACCGCCACGATGGACGACCGCGGTCCCGACGGCTCGGGCGTGTGGTCGGCCGGACCGGTCGCGCTGGGCCACCGCCGGCTCAAGGTGGTCGATCTGACCGAGCACGCCGCCCAGCCGATGGTCGACGCCGAGCTCGGACTGACCCTGGTGTTCAACGGGATGGTCTACAACTACCTCGACCTGCGGCGCGAACTGACCGACCTGGGCTACCGCTTCTTCTCCCACGGTGACAGCGAGGTCGTGCTCAAGGCCTACCGGCACTGGGGCGAGGACTTCGTCGACCACCTGATCGGGATGTTCGCCTGCGCGATCGTCGAGCGCGACACCGGCCGGGTGGTGCTGGCCCGCGACCGGCTCGGGATCAAGCCGCTCTACCTCGCCGAGGTCCCGGGAGCGCTGCGCTTCGCCAGCACGATCCCCGCCCTGCTCGCCGGGGGCGGCGTCGACACCGAGCTCGACCGGGCCGCGCTGCACTCCTACCTCAGCTTCCACTCGGTCGTGCCGGCGCCGCGCACCGTCCTGACCGGCGTCCGCAAGCTCCCGCCGGCCACCGTCCGGGTGATCGAGGCCGACGGCCGCAGCCGGGACCGGCTCTACTGGGCGCCGCCGTACGTCCGTGATCCCGCCCGCCGGCACTGGTCCGCCCAGGACTGGGAGGAGGCGGTGCTGGAGGCGCTGCGCCTGGCGGTCCGGCGGCGCATGGTGTCCGACGTCGAGGTCGGGGTGCTGCTGTCCGGCGGGGTGGACTCGAGCCTGGTCGTCGGGCTGCTGGCCGAGCAGGGCCAGCAGGACCTGCGCACGTTCAGCATCGGCTTCGAGGCGGTCGGTGGGCGCAGCGGCGACGAGTTCGTCTACTCCGACCTGATCGCCGAGCGGTTCGCCACCCAGCACACCCAGCTGCTCGTGCCGCCGGGCCGGGTCCTGCCCGCACTCGACAGCGCGGTCGCGGCCATGAGCGAGCCGATGATCAGCCACGACGTCGTCGCGTTCTACCTGCTGTCGCAGGAGGTCTCGCGGCACGTCCGCGTCGTGCAGTCCGGGCAGGGCGCCGACGAGGTGTTCGCCGGCTACCACTGGTATCCCCCGATGCTGGGCGCCAAGGACCCGGTCCAGACCTATGCGAGCGCGTTCTTCGACCGCGACGGCGCCGGGGTGGCCGCGTTGTTGAACCCGCAGTGGCACGCCGACCGCGACGAGAGCCGGCTGTTCGTCACCGAGCACTTCGCCCGTCCCGGCGCCGACACCCCGCTGGACCGGGCGCTGCGCCTGGACACCGAGGTGATGCTCGTCGACGATCCGGTCAAGCGGGTCGACAACACCACCATGGCGTACGGCCTGGAAGCGCGCGTGCCCTTCCTGGACCACGAGCTGGTCGAGCTGGCCGCCACCTGCCCGCCGGAGCTCAAGCTCGCGCACGGCGGCAAGGGGGTCCTCAAGCAGGCCGCCCGCCGGGTCATCCCGAGCGAGGTCATCGACCGGCCGAAGGGCTACTTCCCGGTGCCGGCGCTGACCCATCTGGAGGGCGGCTTCCTCGATCGGGTACGCGACGCGCTGACCGCTCCGGTGGCGCGCGAGCGGGCGCTGTTCCGCCCCGAGGTGGTCGACCGGCTGCTCGCCGACCCCAATGCCGCGCTCACCCCGCTCGGGGGCAACCCGCTCTGGCAGCTCGGCCTGCTCGAGATGTGGCTGCAGGGCCGGGGCCTGTGACTGACCGGCCGGGTGCCGACCAGGCGGCCTTCAGCACCCGCTGGCACCGGCTGTCCGCCGACCTGCCCCCCGGCATCGAGCCCGACGTGGTCCTCGACTGCGGCTGGGGACGCATCGTGTTCGGGCAGACGTTCACCTCGCCGGACCGGCTGCGCGCGGCGCTGCGCGGCGAGGAGAGTGGCCGGCGCGACATCTGCGTCTACCCGCGCGAGCCGCACGTGCTCGTCGCGCAGTCGCCGACCGAGCTGTTCCTGGACCCCTCGCACACCTA